>DDYW01000019.1 GCA_002348185.1 Candidatus Hydrogenedentes bacterium UBA2224
GGCTATTCTCGGTCGCCCCTTCGGGGCTGCTAAAACGGGGGTACGTCCGGGCTATTCTCGGTCGCCCCTTCGGGGCTGCTAAAACGGGCACACCGTCCCGCCACCAACAATTCACCCTCAAGGATCATCGGCGAGCCGCCCGATTTCCAGGCAATGAGGGTATGCCCTGAAAGGGCCTGCTAGAATAGCCAGGGCAACGCCCTGGGTAAAAAGTCTCTAACTAGATACGCCCTGAAAGGGCATCCCGAGACCTCATAAACAGGAAACACACTATGCCTTAATCGCTTTCTCAGATTCTCCTCCTTGTTGTCATCGTGATCGGGAATCGCCGTCTATGATCTCTTAGGATGAGAATATGATGAAGCGCACGTGTGGAATTGGAACATAGATTGCCCCTGCGGGGCTCCGGAAAGCCCGGGCGTTCATCGTCTTTGGGTGAGCCCATCGGCTCATGGTGCGCTGTCCCGAAATCCGGATTGCGACGGCTTCACAGGCTTTACCCGCGGCGTCGAATTCTCTGGAGTCGTCAGATCAAGGGCGTCCACTCGGTCCGCCCGGTCCACCCGGTCCACTCGGCCCACCAGGGTCAACAGGCGCAGGCGGCGGTTCCGTTTCGCGCCCTTGGGCGCCGCGTGATGTCGATGCTATCATGGCCCTTCTGACGACGAACGCGTGCATCACGCTGCTGGCGTTTTTGTCTGGCGCGGCAGGCGCTGGAGGCCGATGCGCGAAGCACCTGCCATGTGCTCGGCAGGGACGCGGTGGTGCAGGAACTCACGAAGGGATGCCTGCGGTTCGCGGAAAACGTCTGCGAAATGCTGACCGAATTGGAGAAGGTTCATGCGTAGTGGATTCGAAACAGGGCGGTTCAAGCTGATGGTGGCTGTGATGGCCCTGGGTACGGCGGCGATGGCCGCGGGCGGCGGCCATGCGGTACGCGTCACCGTAACGTCGCCTCTCACATTTCCCCGGACGCCCATGGATCCCGTGGTCGATCTCGGCGAGCTGCTGCGCCGGGCCGGCGATGAACAGGCGTTGGACCCGGCTTCCATCACGGTGGTCGACGTTGCCGCGCAGGAAGAGATTCCCTGTGCGGTGAGTGAGGATTTTGCCTACGGCGATGCGGGCCGAGTCGAATGGGTGATCTCCAACCCCAACCATACCGAGTATCTGCTCCGGTTCTCCACCACTCCGGAAAGACGCTCGCCCGCGCCCGCCGCCTGTACGCCTCTCATCGGCGTGGGCGACCTGCTTCGCTACAACGCCGGGGCGCCCGCTCCGGTGGTCGTTCCGCATCCTGGCGCCCTGGTGGACCTGACCGGTGACGGTCGACGCGATCTGGCAGGGGCCTGGAACTACGCGTACCGGCCCGGTTGGCCGTGGGACGGCCTCGTGTGTTATCCCGCGGTCGACGAGGGCGCGTTTACCTTCGGCGACCTTGTGCGCGTGCGCTACGCCGAAGGCGACGCGTTCCAGCATTTCTCGAGCATGTATATGACCGGCGATTTCGCGGATTTCACGGGCGACGGGCTGGTGGATCTCGTGTATTCACCGAGCCGCGGCGACCGTATCGAACTGTTCCGCAACACCGGCCGGCGCGATCCTGGCGGCATGCCGGTTTTTGTGCCCGATAGCACGCTCGACCGCCCCGCCGGGGCCTGGAATCCGTGCCGCGCCGTGGACCTAGACCAGGACGGCGCCGTGGATATCGTCGTGGGCCAACCCGCCGCCGCCGACCGGCCCGAACCCACGGAGGTGTTCTTCATTCGCAACACCAATCCAGACGGCTGGCCCTTCCAGGCGGCGGCTCCCGTTTCCCTGGGGGTGGAGGAACAGGTCTGTTTCTTTGACATCGACCAGGACGGTGTCCTGGACGCCGTGGGATTGCAGGGCGTCAAGAACGGCGGCGTGCACGAGAAGCGCGTGGTCTGGCGCAAGGGCATCCAGGTTGCGCCTCCGGTATTCGGCGCGCTTCAGTTGCTCCGGTCCGTCGACGCCCAGTATCCCGCGGGGCTGACCGCCGTGACGGACGGGCCGCGCCGCGGACTGCTGGTCCTGCACGACGTCTTCCAGCGGGTCACGTTCTGGGAGCATTCGCCCGTTACCAGCGAACCGTCCCGCTTCATCCGACGTCAGGACGCGCGCTCGCGTTCGGCCGTCATGTCGTTGAGCGACCAGGCCTGGCCGTGTATCTGCGACTGGGACGGCGATGGCGACCCCGATCTGCTCGTTGGCGGAGGATATGGGTGGATCCGAATTGTCATCAATGAAGGCACAAAAGACCGTCCGGTTTTCGCGGAGGCCCGCCCCGTCCTGGCAGGGGGCCAGCCCATCAAGCTCCTGCGCAACGACATTCTCGGCGAGCCGCACCACTGGCACAACATGGGCTATCCGTATCCGGTCTTCGCGGATTGGGACGTGGACGGCCTGCCCGATCTGGTGGTGCCGAACGAGACCAACCGGATTTTCTGGTACCGTAATGAAGGCTCGCGCACGGAACCCCGGTTCGGACAACGCGAGCCGATCCTGGTGGACGGCTATCCCGACTCGCCCGAGTTGCGCCGTCTCTCGGCGGAACGCGCCCGGAGCGACACCGACCCCACCTACCCGCGCGAGGAAGAGCAGCCCTTCTTCTGGCGCACCGGCGCTGCCGTGGCCGATTGGAATGGCGACGGCCTGACCGATATCGCCACGCACGACGGATTCACCCGCAAACTCACGCTGTTCACCCGGTACCGGGATGACGCCGGCGCGCTCAGGCTCAAGAAGGAGGGCCCCCTCACGCTGGTCGACGGGCGGCTCATCGACGACGCCGTGGTCGAACGGGAGGCGCACTGGACCGAGAGTTTCCGTCCGGTGGATTGGGACCGCGACGGGCTGCTGGACCTGGTCTATGCCTGCGCGGGCGCCGAGCCCGACAAAGGCAGCATCTATCTTCTTCGCAACGCCGGCACGGCGTCCAGCCCAGTCTTCGAAGCCCCGCGGACCTTCGCCTGTTTTGGCCAGCCCATATATGTCAGCGCCCACGGTCCCCATCCGTGGCCGGGCGACCTCGACGGAGACGGTCTGCCGGACCTGCTGGCCTGTGTCGAATGGAGCGTGTATCCGTTCTATACGCACGCCGCGCTTGAACTGGACGCGCGGCCGGAGTTTTTGCTGGAATTCGTCGAGTAATTGACTCGCACCGCGATGAAGGGAGCCTGGCCGTGAGCATCGACCGCAACGAAGCCGTTTCCCGGTTTACGCGCCATTTCGGCGCCGTCCCCACGATCGGCGTACGGGCGCCCGGACGGGTCAATGTCATCGGTGAACACACCGACTACAATCACGGCTTTGTGCTGCCCATGGCCATCGAACGCGAAACCGTGATTCTTGCCCGGCCCATCGGCACGCCGGCCATCCGGGCCTATGCCGCCAATTTCGACCGGGCGGCTGAGGCCCCGCTGGACCGTTTCGAGCGCCATCCCGGCGAACCCTGGCTCGACTACATCGTTGGAGTGGCGCGAGAACTCGCCCTGCTGGATAGACCGCTTCACGGCGCCGAAATCATGATCCTCGGCGATGTCCCCGTCGGGTGCGGGCTGAGCAGCTCCGCCAGCCTCGAAATGGCTGCCCTGTGCCTCTTCGAACGGCTCGGCGGATTCACGATCGAGGGCCCGGAGGCGCCACGGCTTGGCCAGCGCGTCGAAAACAACTTTCTGGGTCTCAAAACCGGCATCATGGACCAATTCATCTCGCGGATGGGCCAGGCCGGCCATGTGCTCTTCCTGGATTGCCGCAGCTTCGACTACGACCTCGTCCCGGCCTCGTTCGACGGCGCATGCTTCGTCGTCGCCAATACGGGCGTGTCCCGCGGGCTGACCGCCTCGAAGTACAACGAGCGCGTTGCGCAATGCCGCGAAGCCGTCGAGGGCATGCGCAGCACCCTCGGGAAGGAGGGCACCCACCTTCGCGATTTCACCATGGAGGACCTGGAGGCCGCGCGGCACGCCCTCGCCGATGCCGCGTACCGACGCGCCCGGCATGTCGTCACGGAAGACGCGCGAACGCGGGCCGCCTGCGACGCCCTGCGGGCGGGCGATGCCGTCGAACTCGGCCGCCTCATGAACGCCTCGGACGAGAGTCTGCGGCGGGATTACGAAGTCACCTGCCCGGAACTCGACGCCATGACCGAAATCGCCCGTGGCCTGACGGGCTGTTTCGGGTCCCGCATGACCGGGGCCGGTTTCGGCGGATGCACGGTCAGCCTTGCAGGCCTGACGGACCTCGAGCCGTTCATGGCGGCGCTTGCCCGCGAATACCAGGCGCGTACCGGGCTTCAATGCGACGTAATCGTGTCGGGCGCGGCCGACGGCGCCGGCGCGTTTCCGCTGTAGAACCGTCCCGGCGAAGCGCGCGCGGGTCTATGCTGTCAGGGTCTTGCGCAGAATCTCCCGGAGTTCATCGCCCGTGTAGGGTTTGTGGATGAAGGCCGTGAGCTTCTTGCCGGTGAACCGGCCCACCACGTCGCTTTCGCTGTAGCCGCTGGAAAGCACAATGGGGAGATCGGGTTTTCGCTCGCGCAGTTTCAGAAACGCTTCTTCGCCGCCCATGCGCGGCATCGAGAGGTCGAGGATGACGCACACAATGGCGTCGGAATGGCGGTCGTACACTTCAAGGGCTTCCACGCCGTCGTGGGCCTTCAAAACCCCGAAGCCCAGGCGTTTCAGCATGCCCTCGCCCACGCGCAAGACGGCTTCTTCGTCGTCGACAAGCAGCGCCATGCCCTGGCCGCGCCATTCCCCGGCCGAGACGGGCGCCGTCGCTTCTTCTTCCGCGGGTTTTACCTGGGTGCTGGGCAGCAGGACCGTGAACTTCGAGCCGGTGCCCACCTGGCTGTCCACGCGGATCGCGCCGTTATGGCCCCGCACGATGCCGAGTACGGCTGCAAGCCCGAGCCCGCGCCCCGTCAGTTTGGTGGTGAAGAACGGGTCAAACACCTTGGGGAGAATGTCTTCCGGGATGCCCGGGCCGTTGTCCGAAAGTTCCAGGAACAGGTATTCTCCGGGCGTCAGTTCGTCGTCGACGTAGGTGTTGGCGAGGTAGGTCGAATCGGCTTTGATCGACGCCGTGCGGATGCGGATTTCGCCCGCGCGGTTCCCGATGGCTTCCCGCGCATTGTCCACCAGGGCGATCAGCATCTGACGCACCTGGCGGTCGTCGGCCAGCACCACGGGAAGGTCGTCGCGCAGGTCGTAGCGCAGATGGATGCGCCGGGGAACGCAGGCCGTGAGCAAGGGCGCCATGTCGCGGATCATCTCCGACAGACTCAACGGCCGCATCGCGAACTGGCTCTGGCCGGAATAGGCGAGCATCTGGTTCGCCAGCAGGGCGGCCCGCCGGGCAATGTTCTCCACCTCGGTGAGATGGTGGCGCACCGGGGAACTCTGGGGCACGCTGGCGAGGGCCAGATGCGCGTTGCCCATAATCCCCATCAGCAAATTGTTGAAATCATGGGCGACGCCGCCCGCCAAAATCCCCAGACTCTCCAGCTTATGGGTCTGGCGCATCCGCTCCGAAAGGCGTTTCTGTTCGCGTTCGGCGTGCACGAAGTCGGTGATGTCGCGAATGGTGCCCGTGGCCCGGACCGGCGCCCCCTCGTCGTCCCGTTCGACCACCTGACCGCGCACGAGCATCCATCGCCACGCGCCCGTATCCCGTTTCATGCGGACCCGGACCTCGCAGAACGCGGTGTGGCCTTCCGTGTGGCTGGCCCAGGCTTCTTCAAACCGGGCGACGTCCTCCGGATGCGCGGGCCAATGCGGTTCGAAACTGTGTTCCTGCACGGCCTCGATGGAATAACCCAGCAGCTCGCTCCACCGGTCGTCGCGGTACACGCGCCCCCGTTTCAGGTCCCAGTCCCACAATCCCAGGCCGCTCCCTTCGAGGGCCAGTTCCAGGCGCTTCTGGCTTTCACGCAGCGCGCCTTCCATGCGTTTGCGCTCCGTAATGTCGCGGCTCGTTTCCACGATAGCCGATATCTCGCCCTTCGGGCCGTGAAAGGGGGTGGCTCGGACCCACATGACGCGTTTCCGGCCTCGCGTGTCGATGACTTCGCATTCGTAGTCCCGGGGAACGCCGTCCTGCTGGATGGCCTTATGGGCGCAATCGGGGCACCGGTTCGTGCGATTCAGGTTCTCGTAGCACTTGCTGCCCACGCTGTTGCCGTAGATCTCGCCGGCAAGCATGTTCCGCCAGACGATCGTCCCCTCGCTGTCGATGACCTCGACCGCGTCCAGCATGACCTCCTGAATGCCCCGGAGAAATGCCTCTTTGGAGCGCAAGGCGTTCTCGGTCAGCTCCCGCTGAATGGCCGCGCTGAGATTGGCCGCCGCGGCGCGCAGGGCATCCACCTCCGTGCGGGTCCAGACGCGTTCCCGGACGCTTTCCTCGAACCCGATGAACCCCCACCACTGCCGCCCGGCAAAGAGCGGGGCCAGCAGTATCGACGCAATTTCCTGTTCCAGAAGAAACCGGCGTTCCTGCGGGGGAAACTCGCGCGTAATGCCGGAAAGGCATTCGCCGTGCGCCAGAACCGTCTCCCAGCGGGCGAGGCCGGCGGCGCGATAGGGAAGCCCTTCGGGCAGCGGGGCCTCGATGGAGCCTCCCACCCGGGGGGCGGTCCACGAGAACCGCGGCTGCATGAGGTATTCGCCGTTCTGGCGCTGGTGATTCTGGAAAATGGTAATGCGGCTCACCCCGGTGGCCGCCCCCAGCCGCTCCAGAACCTGGGGGATGGAGCGTTCCCAGCTTTCGTCGCGGAGCAACTGTCCGGCCGCGAACCCGATGCCCTCGAGAATGGCTTCCCGCTTTTTCAGTTGTTCTTCCACCGCGCGCCGGTCGGTAATGTCCTGGAAGCAGGCGCGCCGGCCCAGGGACTGTCCGTTCGCCCCGTACGCGGGCTGGCACGCATGATGGAGCCAGCGCTCGCGCCGGTCTTTCGTGATGATGCGGAACTCAAACGTGGCGCACTCCGGCGCCGTGGGATCTTCCTGGTAATGCCGTTCGAGGGCGGCGCGGTCGTCCGGATGGACGATTTGGACGAGGAGCGAGGGATCCTCCATGAACTCCTGGGCGTCATAGCCGGTGAACCGCCGGCATGAGGGCGAGGTATACAGCAGTTCCCCCGCACATCCCAGCCAGATTTCCCAGTCATAGGTGTAATCGGCCACCGTGCCCAGGTTCTCCCTGCTGACGCGCAAATCCTCCTCCGCGCGTTTGCGGGTTGTGATGTCGACATACTGTTCGATTCGTCCCCCCGCGTACAGGCCGGACACGATCGGCTGGCTCCAGTGTTCCAGCCACCGGCCTTTGCGGTCCTCCGTCTCCGTCACCCGGCACTCGAAATGCTCGGGATACGCATTGTTGTCGTATGCGGCGAACGCAATGCGCTGAAATTCCGCCGGGTTTTCGAAGGCCGGGGCGAGGTCTTCGGCGATGAACGAGCGAACCTCCCTCCCCAGGACGGTGTGCCGCTGGAAACAGAAGATGCGCTCCATGGCGCGGTTCATCCACGCCACCCGGTGTTCCGCGTCGACGATCATCAGCGCGACCTGAGACACCTCCAGCACGTCATCGATCAGCGACTGGTACCGCTGTTCGCTTCGCAGCAGCGCCTGCCGCAGCCGGTATTGTTCCGCCGCTTCCCGCGCCCGTTTAAGCAGGTAACCCATGTCCAGCGGTTTGGTGATGTAATCGAACGCTTTTTGCTGCACGCTGGCAATCGCCGACTCAATCGAGGGGTACCCGGTGATGATGATGACCGGCAGGTTCGGGTACAGGTCCGCAATCCGGTGGAGCAACTGCAAGCCCTCGTTGCCCGGCATTTTGTAATCCAGGATCACGACGTCGAACTCTTCGTGTTCGAGGTGCTCGAGCGCCGCGGGCCCGTTCGTGGCCCCCTCGCCGTCCCACCCTTCCCGTTTGAACAGCTCCAGCGACGAGATCACGATCGTCTCCTCGTCGTCCGCAAGCAAAACCCGCAGGGGCTTGTTGAGCAATTGCTGAAACGTTGCCGGATACAAACAGACGCCCTCGGACCACGGAGCGGTCGAGACCATTGCGTCATCGGAAGGGTTCATGGCGCCGTCCTCTCAGTTCGCGGTATCGTCGCGGTGACCGGCAGGACCAGGCTGAACACCGTGCCGGCTCCCCGTGCCGTTTTCACAAGAAGTTCCGCATTCATCGCGTGGGCGAGGCTGCGCGAAACGGACAGGCCCAGACCCATGCAACTGCCGTCACCGGGGCCCTTCGTGGTGAAGAACGGCTCGAAGATCCGCGGGAGAATGTCCTCTGCGATGCCGTCGCCCTCATCCACAACCTGAATCTCTATACGCTCGCCGGCCGGGGCGGCACGAAACGTGATGATGCCGTCTTCGGGAGACGCCTCGGCGGCGTTGACCACCAGATTATACAGAATCTGCCGCATGTGGCCCGCGGGAACCAGGGCATCCGGCAGGTCTTCGGCCGCGGACACGCGAACCGTCAGCCGTTTCTGGGCGAACTTCGGTTCCAGCATCAGGCAGATGTCGCGCATTTCACTGCCCAGTTGGATGCGCGACGCCGTGTCTGTCTCGGGGCGGTACAACTGCGACATCTGGCGGACAATCCGGGTGATGCGTTCAATCTCCCGCTGCGCGAGGTCCACGAACTGGCGATCCGGGTGTGTTTCGGGCACATTTTTGCCCAGCAGCAAAAGGCAGTTGCGGATGCCCGTCAACGGGTTGTTGATTTCGTGCGCCACCCCCGCCGCCATGCGCCCGGTCGCGGCAAGTTTCTCCATCTCGGCGCGCTGCGCTTCCAGTTCGCGGAGCTGTGCCGTGCGGTGATCCACGATGGCCTCGAGGCTTTCCGCGTGCCGCTGGACTTCCTCCCGGAGGCGCCGCTGCTCCGTCACGTCGCGGATAATCGCAATGATCTCTTCCGTCCCGGTCGCGTCGTTCAGCATCATATGCAGGTTCGTTTCCACCCACATGTACGAGCCGTCGGCGCGCCGGAGCCGGTGCTCCACGGTGTAGCGGCCGGGGTTCTCCTTCATCCGCCCGTGGAATGCCCGGAGCGTCTCCACCTCGTCGGGATGGATGAACTCGCATACCGGCCGGTTCACCATCTCGCCGGGGTCCAGGCCCAGAAGGGTCGCTGACGCGGGCGACAGATACAGAAACCGGCCGTCCGTATCCATCCGGACGATGAGGTCCATGGAATTCTGGGCCAGAAAACGATGGTGTGCTTCGCTCTCCTCGAGGGCGGCCTGTGCGTCATGCCGGTCGTTCACATCGTGGAGAACCCCTTCGAGAAAGAGGAGTTCACCGGTACGTTCCTCGAATACCCCCGCCCCATGCACCTCTACCCAGCGCCATTCGCCCGGGCGGCGCCGCAGACGGTGCACCAGGTGGAATGGCGCGTGTTCCTGCAGGGCCGTCGCCACCCGGTCGCGGATCTCCGCTGTGTCGTCCGGATGAAACAGGTCGGTAATGCTCATTCTGCCGGTCAGGAATAATTCCTGTGGGTATCCGGTGATGGCCTCGATCAGGTGGTTGAGAAAGACCATCGTGAAGCGGGCATCATTGCGGCACAGGAAAATGACTCCCGGGATGTTCTCCGCAAGGAGGCGGAAACGCCGCTCGCCCGCCCGCAAGGCTTCCTCGGTTTCCCGCTGGTGCGTGATATCCTGGACCAGGATCTGAACCATGGGCGCGCCCGTAGCGGGGTCCTTTTCGGTAAACGCGTCAAACCGAATCCAGTGCGTGAGCCCGCTGTACCCCGTGCGGCAGACCTCCAGGTTTCGTACTTCCATGCTGCGCGCCAGAATGTCGAAGGCCGGCGCCGGCGAAAACCCCTGGCTGGCGAACGTATCGAACCGTTCACCCCGAAGGGAGGCCGGAGGCTTGCCCGCGTGCCGCGCACACAGAATTTCCTGCGCTTTCGCGTCCGCGTACACAATCATGCCGTCCAGCGTGCACCGGCACATGCCCACGCCCGCAAACCGCAAGGTCTGCTCGTGCCAGTGTGTCAGGGAAGGCATGGCCGTGGGCGCGTTTGCGTGCTCCATTCCCTTCTCTTCCGTACGTATCCCGGGCGGGGAACGGTTCGCACGCCTTGGGAATCGCCGCCCTGACCCCGGAACTATCCCAATTCACTGGATACTCCACCAGAAACCGCAACCGGCCGCCATTGTACGGGCTGCGGGAAAAGCGCGCAAGAACCCAAATCACCGGATAAGCACGACGTAACTACGGTTGCCGCTGCGGTTCGAACGGGGGCACGTAGCCGCGCCGCGGACGGCGCTTGGAACAGGTCCCCGTTCTCTGTCCCCTCCTCTACGTCTTCTCTCGCGCGGTTATCCGGATTTCGCACGCCTTCACCATCCTTCAGGCAGGCACATCCATGGGGTCCATAACGTCCATAGGGCCCACTTGGTCCACCACGCCACCGGCGGGGTGACCCGGGCGTGGGGTACAAGGCACGAGAGTCGCAGCAGTTATGCTGGACCGGTTGCTATCATCCGGCGAACGGGAACGAAATCCGGCCGCAAGGGATAGTACCGGTGGTGAAGTCTCTGCATCCGCGGGTTTGCGGAGCGGCGCTTGCTCCAGGGTACGGGCTTCATATAGACTGACTCCGCGTTCATGTTGACTTCGCGGCGACGTGGGGGGCAGACGTTCTGCTCGGGCGAGTCTTCGTTACGCCGGGCCTCCTTCCTCCTCTCAGCCGCGCGCAGCGTCTCCGTGGACGCATGGGCCAGTTCGCCATGCAAGAAGGGCTCGGTGTCGGTGCGTCAAAGCGTACTCGGGGGTAGGTGGGTGCGCTTCGAGATAAGGCAGGATTGGACTAATCGCATATGCGCCAACGACGTCTTCATCGATCATGGGGAATTTCACGCACCATCGTGTTGCTCTCGCTCGCTCTGGCCGGCCCGCTCATCTCCCCATCGGCCCGCGCTCTTGACCAGATCTTCCGGCAGACCGACGTGGACCTGTCCACCGAAGCCCAACGCCTCACGAACCCGGCGTTTGAGCAGGGCGAAGCGGTGGCTGAGAAGGACGGCAAGGGCGTGCAGTTTGCGGAATGGGATTTCTGGCAGGATGGCTATGTCATTGTTCCTGGCGCCGGCCGCAACGGCAGCCGTGCGATCCAGTGCTCCATTACGGACGACACCACCCAGTGCGGTGCCGGCCAGCGCGTCGAGCTCAACCAGGAACAGCCCTTTCCCGTGGTCGCGAGCGCCTGGAGCCGCGCCCAGGATGTCAGCGGCAGCCCGGACAGCAGCTATTCGATTTACCTGGACTTCATCTTCCAGGACGGCACCACCTGGTGGGCCCAGACCTCCAATTTCAGCACCGGCACGCACGATTGGGAAGAGCGGCACTTTATCGTGGTCCCCAAGAAACCCATTCGTTCGGTTTACGTGTATCTGATCTTCCGCGGTCATCTGGGCACGGTCTACTTCGACGATGTGAATCTTCTCGAACTGCGCGGCGAAACGTACATGTTTGAGGGGGTTCCGGTGCGGCCTCAGCCGGTTCGTGCCCCCGTCGAAAAGGTCTGGATCCCCTACATGCAGACCCGAAACGGGTTGCAGATGGCCCTCGAGCGCAAACGCGCGCGCGTATGCGGCGTCTGGGTCAACCAGGAGAAGGTTGGACTGAACGGACCGGGGTTCTTTGCCCGGGATACCGCCGCCAAGTCCGATTTCCTCGCCCCCTGGAACTGGGAGTTTAACCAGCAGGACAGCACCCTGGTCATCAAAGGGGACATCGAGCCCCTGAGTCTCCGGATCACCGCGTCCATGACCCCGCGCGAGGACCGCATCCAGGTGAGCGGACTCGTGGAAGACCTGCGCGGCGATGAGCGTGCCGTCACCGTCTATTTCGGGCTCCCGGTCGATGATTCAGGCTGGTTCTGGTGCGACGATCCGCGCACCAGCATCCCGGCGACGGCGACCATTTACATGAATGCCATCAACACCGTGGCGGGGGCCACGGGGTCGATGTCCAGGTTCCCGCTGGGTGCGATTTATCAGGGCGCCCCGTCCGCCTCGCCGCGCAATCGCGGGGTGGCCATCGGCGTGCCCCTGCACGAGCCCCGGCACCACCGGATTGGCTTCGACGCGCGGACGGGCCTGTTTTTCGTAGCGTTTGACTTTGGCCTCGCGCCCAACGCCACCGCGACGCCGGGCAAGGCCACGTTTGATTTCGTCATCTACCCGTTCCCCGCCCGGTGGGGATTCCGCGGCGCGCTCGCCGCGTACTACGGCATCTACCCGGATTCCTTCACGCGCCGCACCACCGCCGAGGGGCTCTGGCTGCCCAAAACCCCCGTAACCGCCATCGAGGGCCCCGAAGACTTCTTCTTTGCCTATTATTCCGTCCGCGACAACATCGGCTTGAATGCTCAGCCGGGCCTGCGGTCCTTCGTGTATTCCGATCCGGCCAACGTGTGGGTACCGCTTCCCGAGAGCGTCCCCCGAAAGGCGGATGACGCCGTCGCGTTTGTCCAGAATCAGAAACCGATCGGCAGCGACCAGATCAGCAGTTCCGGAATTCTCGACGTTACCGGCCGCCCGGTGCTGGCCATCAAAGACACGCCGTGGTGCAACGGCGCGGCATTCGCGGTCAATCCCGATACCGGGCTTACGGGGTCCGCGAACAAGGGCCGCCACGAGCTGGATTCGGCCCTTCAGCGCCTCAGTGGCCGGGGCGTGCCGGCACTGCCGGGCTGGCCCCCGCTCGACGGCGGCTACGTCGTGGATAAAAGCGGCGGACGCGGCGGCAGTTCGGCCATCCGGCTGGAAACGTCCCGCAATGCCCCGCGGGCGGGCGCCGGTCAGCGGGTGATGGTCGACCAGGCTGAACCCACACCCCTGGAGTTGCGCGGTTTCGTCAAGACCAAGCCCCTGAAGACCAGTTCGGACGACCAGTGCGTCATCTCGGTCACCCTGGTGGATTCGGACGGACAATCGCGGACCGAGCGGGTTCAGGTCGTCCGGGAAAAGGACGATTACGCGCAGGTTACGCAGACCTTCGAGAGCGCGAAACCCATCACCCGGGCCACTGTCAAACTGCTCCTGCGCGACGAAAGAGGCGCCACGGCCTGGTTCGACGACATGTTCCTGGGAGTAGCCGGCACCGAGGTCAACCTCCTTCAGGACGGCCAGATGGAGGCGGAACCGGTCGAAGCCGGGGGAATGAGCGGGGTCTATGTCGAGAATCTCAGCGGGTGGGGAACCACCGTCAACTACAACCCCGCCCACTTCACCCAGGCCGACCTGCCCCTCGTTTATGACAACCACACCCAGAAGGTCGGCATTCTGAGCATGTTCTCGACGTACGAATACCTCCGGGCACTTGCCGATCCCCTCCGCAAGGATGACAAGCTCATTATGGCGACCGGCGCCTTCGGATTTCCCATCCATCTCGTGGATATCGCCTGCCTGGAGGTCGACTGGTGCCGGGAAGGCCGATGGTACCCCTCCACGGATGACACCCTGGCCACGTACCGCGCCCTCGTGTATCAAAAACCGATCTGTTTATCGCTGGGCACCGACTTCGACTCGTTTCTCCGGGAACCCATCCTTGCCGACCTCGATGAAAAAGTCGACGAATCCGTCGAGCGCCAGCCGTCACTTATCATGGCGGAACGGTATTTTCAGTGGGCGTTGTTCTACGGCATGTTTCCGGGGTTTTTCAGTAAAGACGGCGACACCCGCGCCTTCTTTGAAAACCCCGACTGGTACAACCGAGTCCGCCCGCTCTTTGTGAAGTACCTTCCCCTCATCCAGGAACTCTCCAAGGCCGGTTGGGAGCCCATCACCGGTGCGGAAACCGCAGAAGCCGAGCGGGTCTACCTCGAACGGTACGGACGGGGCGAACAGGGCCAGGTGTTCATTGCGTCCCGCTACGGCGACCAGCGCTGGCAGATGAGTACCGAGGAGGGTCGCGACGTTCGCGAACAGCTCGCCGAACCCGTCACCGCTGAAATCGATGTGAACATGGCACATGTCGGTTTTCTCGGGAAGGAGAGCTTTGAGGTGTTCGATTTACTGGCGGGCGCTCCGATCGAGTTCCGCTACGAGCAGAGCCACCTCTACTACACGGTTACGCTTCAGCCGCACGGCGTCCACCTGATCCGTATCCGCCCCGCCGGAAGCTGACCCGGCACATGGGCACTCGGCATACGTCTGATGCGTCCTATAGGCTCTATACGCCCATATTGACTACAAGTATTAGTCAGAAGGCGCCAGGTCAGAGTCAGATTCGGCTCGCCGCCAGCGTGTGTTTGATGTAGTGGTCGATGGCGCGCGCGGCGCGTTTGCCGGCGCCCATTGCTTCGATCACGGTGGCTGCCCCGATGACGATGTCTCCGCCGGCGAACACGCCGGGCATGGAGGTCGCGCCGGTCGCGTCCTCGGCCACGATATTGCCCCATGGGTTGAGCTTGATTCCGGGGCTGTTGGACGTGAGCAGGGGATTGGCCTTGTTGCCGAGCGCGGGGATGACCATGTCGCATTCGATTTCGAAATCGGACCCGGGCAGGGGCACCGGCCGCCGGCGTCCCGATTCATCGGGTTCACCCAGGGCCATGCGAATGCATTCCAGGCCCCGGACTCGCCCGGATTCGTCGCCAAGGATACGCGTGGGGCTGGTCAGCAATTGGAAGCGGATGCCTTCGTGTTCCGCGTGGATGATTTCGGCCGCGCGGGCGGGCATTTCTTCCCAGGACCGCCGGTACACGATGGTGACTTCATCGGCGCCCAGGCGTTTGGCGGTGCGCGCGGCGTCCATGGACACGTTGCCCGCGCCGATGACGGCGACCTTGTGTCCCACGTGGACCGGCGTGTCGTAGTCCGTTCGGTTGGCCTTCATCAGGTTGACGCGCGTAAGGAACTCGTTGGCGCTGTAAACGCCAACGAGGTTTTCGCCCTCGATCCCGAGAAAGGCCGGCGCGCCAGCGCCCACCGCGATGAAGACGGCGTCAAATCCGCGTTCAAAGAGCTCCTCGAGCGTGAAGACCTTTCCAATGACCATGTTCAATTCGATCTTCACGCCGAGACTTTTGACGTAATTGACCTCGCGATCCACGATGGCCTTCGGCAGACGGAACTCCGGAATGCCGTACCTCAACACCCCGCCCGTGTCGTGGAAGGCTTCGAAGATGGTCACCTCGTAGCCCATTTTGGCCAGGTCGCCTGCGCAGGTGAGCCCGCCCGGACCGGATCCGACCACCGCCACCCGGCGCCCGTTGAAGGGGGCCGGCGCCGGCGTCGCAGGCGCGAACCGGGCTTCCCAGTCCGCGACGAACCGTTCGAGCGCCCCGATCGCGACCGGGCGCTCGGCGCCGGACAGCATACAGACGGCCTCGCACTGGCTTTCCTGGGGGCAGACACGTCCGCAAATGGCGGGAAGGCTGTTTTTGTCCTTGAGAATACGCGCGGCCTCGGGGAGGTCGCCGCGCTGAATCGCCGCGATGAACCCGGGGATGTCGACCTCGACCGGGCACCCGTTCACGCAGTGCGGATTCGCGCACACGCGGCAGCGCATGGCCTCTTCGCGGGCCGCCGCGAACGTCAACCCAACCGCCACTTCATCAAACCGGCCCTCGCCTTCGCTCAGCCGCGCCAGGCTTTCCGCGACGAACAACTCGGCGCTCCGGTGAAAGGACGCGTCCGCCACGGCGCCCGGCGCGCTCTCCAGGGCCGACCGCAGCGAGGCGAGCTGGTGTTCCAGGCGGCAATCGTGCGCTTCCCCGGCCACGAGCGCGGACGCTTCCTCCTGCCGGTACGAACTCTGACGCCGCATCAGCCCGTCAAAATCGACCTCCGCGCCGTCGAATTCGGGGCCGTCGACGCACGCATATTTGATCTGGCCCCCCACGGACACCCGGCATCCGCCGCACATGCCCGTGCCGTCAACCATGATGGGGTTCAGACTTACCACAATCGGCACGTCATGCTGTTTGCACACATTGGCCACGGCCCTCATGTGAGGCACGGGCCCGATCGCGATCACCTCATCCAGCCGCTCGCCTTCGTGGATGAGCCGCTCGAGGATCTGCGTGGCGAATCCGTGGTGCCCGAAGGATCCGTCGTCGGTGCTGTACCACACCGTCTCGCTCGCGGCTTCCATGCGGTCCTGCCAGAACAGCAGCGATTTGTTCCGGGCACCGATGATCGAAATAACGCGATTCCCCGCGGCGTGGTGCGCTTTCGTCTGGGGATACATCGGGGCAACGCCCAGCCCGCCCGCCACGCAGCACACAGTCTTGCCGGGGCCCGTGATCGTGCGGTCGTGGCCAAGCGGCCCCACCAGGTCAAGAATGCAGTCGCCTTCCGCCAGCGTTCCGAGCTGAATCGTGCCTTTGCCGACCTCCTGCATCACCAGGGTTATCGTGCCTTTGCCCGCGTCGCTGTCCGCAATGGTCAGGGGAATCCGTTCGCCGTGGGCATGGCCCCGGACCAGCACGAAGTTGCCCGGGCGCGCCTTGGCGGCGAGCAAAGGGGCCTCGACCTCAAATTCCGTGATCTTCTCTGCCAGCGGCAGTTTTTTTACGATCCTGAACATATGTTCTCTTTCCCCGGCGCAAGGTTTTCTTCCACACCGCGTGCCGACAACGCTGGAATGGGGTATCGACAGGGCGTGCAGACCGCTGGACATGTGCTCCGGGACATCCGGTCTGGGGAACGGGGGATTTTACCGGTTCGGCCGGGGGATCATCAAACTCCCGGGTCCGCTGCCCCAATCCGGGGCTCCGGAACGGGAATTTTACGGGCACGCCAACTGTCATAACGACGATAAGGTCCCGGCCGCATTGCAGTTGTTGGTTGTGTTCGGGCGCGAGAGAAAGCGGTGTATTATGCTGGTCTTTGTCCCCTCCGAAACGTCCCCCGGCGAAACCCGCATCCCTTTGGTTCCCGAGACGGCATCGCGCCTCTCCCGCAAAGGGCTCGAGGTGCTTGTCGAAGCCGGCTCGGGGGACCGGTGCGGGTTTCGGGACCGCGATTACACGAGCGCGGGGGCGTCGATCGCCGCGAACCGTCTCGAGGCGCTGGCCGCGGCGGACATGGTGTTGCGCCTCCACAAGCCTCCCGAGGCCGAGGTCAGCGTGATGAAGACGGGGGCTCTGCATATCAGCTTCCTCGACCCGTTCACCGAGACGGGGCTTGTGGACGCGTTGGCGAAGTCTCGGGTCACCGCCCTGAGCATGGAGATGATTCCGCGCACGACCCTGGCGCAGAAGATGGATGCCCTCAGCTCCCAGGCGAACCTGGCCGGGTACGTGGCGGTGATTCTTGGCGCGGCGCGCCTTCCGCTGGCCATGCCGATGATGATGACGCCCGCGGGCACGCTGAAACCCGCGCGCGTGTTTGTCATCGGGGCGGGGGTGGCCGGGTTGCAGGCCATTGCCACCGCCAAACGCCTCGGAGCGCGCGTCGAGGCATTCGATACCCGGCCTGTCGTGGAAGAACAGGTGCATTCACTCGGGGCCCGATTCGTCAAAGTCGACTTAGGCGAGACCGGCCAGACCAGGGACGGTTACGCCACGGAACTGACCTCCGAGCAACAGGCCCGGCAGCGGGACGCCATGGCCAGCGTCTGCGCCCAGGCGGATCTGGTTATCACCACCGCGAAACTCTTCGGGAAACGCGCGCCGGTCATCATCACCGAGGAGATCATCCGGCGCATGAAGCCGGGCAGCGTCATCGTCGATCTGGCCGTGGAAGCCGGGGGCAACGTGGAAGGATCGAAACTGGGCGGGGAAGTCGAGGTTCACGGCGTCCACATCATCGGATACGGCAATTTCGAGGGGCGGGTAGCGCTTCACGCCAGCCAGATGTACTCGGCCAACCTCGGGAATCTCGTCGAGCATTACTGGGATGCGGACCAGCGGCGCTTCAGGCTCGACCTGGACGACGAGATCTTGCGCGCGTGCGTGATCACCCATGACGGGGCCATCGTCAATCCAGTCATTTTGAGTCTGCGCGGGAACGAGAAGGAGTAGCGCGTATGGGCGAGTTCATTCTCCTGCTGTTCACCTTTGTGTTGGCCATCTTCCTGGGCTTTGAGCTGATCTCGAAAGTCCCCGCGACATTGCACACGCCGTTGATGTCCGGTTCGAACGCCATTTCCGGCATCACGATCGTCGGCGCGCTGGTCGCCGCGGGCGCCACGGACAGCCCGTGGCTGAGTATCGCGCTTGGTACGGCGGCGGTGGCCTTCGCCACCATCAATGTGGTGGGTGGCTATCTCGTGACCGACCGCATGCTGGCGATGTTCAAGAGCCGACAGGGAGGCCGGTCGTGAGCGCGCTCGAAATCACGGCATCGCTGAGCTATATCGTGGCCTCGTGCCTGTTCATTGTGGGCCTGAAAATGCTCAGCTCGCCCGCCAGCGCGCGCCGGGGCAATCTCGTTTCCGCCATCGGCATGCTGATCGCGGTGGTGGCCACCCTCGCGGCCCAGGGCATGAACTATCAGTGGATACTCGTGGGAGTGACCCTCGGCACGCTCGTTGGCGCCTTCGCCGCGTTGCGGGTCCCCATGACCGCCATGCCCGAATTCGTCGCGCTGTTCAACGGTTTCGGCGGCATTGCGAGCCTCCTGGTCGGTTGGGCCGAATACCACCGTTCGCTGAGCCTGGGCGATGAGATTCCCTTTGCACAGGCCTTGCCTATTTATCTGGCCGTATTGATCGGCGGGGTGACCTTCACGGGAAGCATGGTTGCCTATGCCAAGCTCGCGGAGAAGCTCGACGGAAAGCCCACCCTGTTTGCCGGTCAACAGTTCGTCAATGCCGCGCTCCTGCTGGGGGTGATGGCCTGTCTTGTGGCGTTTGTGGCCGCTCCGGACGGGCCCTGTGCGTACTGGTGCATCGGTGGGGCGATCGGCCTGTCCTTCATCCTGGGCGTTCTGGCGACCATCCCCATCGGGGGCGCCGACATGCCGGTCGTCATTTCGCTTCTGAACAGTTACTCGGGTCTGGCCGCGTGCGCCGCGGGTTTCGTGATCAACAACACGGTGCTCATCGTCTCGGGGTCTCTCGTGGGCGCCAGCGGCATCATTCTCACAAACATCATGTGCAAGGCCATGAACCGGTCGCTGGCCAACGTGCTGTTCAGCGGATTCGGCGCGGCCACCGCGAAGGCCGGCGCGGTCTACGAGGGCGAGGTCAATCCTATCACTCCCGAAGACGCGTATTACATTCTTGAGGCCGCCCAATCGGTGGTGTTCGTGCCCGGCTACGGCATGGCGGTCGCCCAGGCCCAGCATGTCGTACGCGAACTGGGCGAACTCCTCGAGAAGAACGGCGCGGAAGTCAGGTACGCCATCCACCCCGTGGCCGGGCGCATGCCGGGCCACATGNNCATGAACGTCCTCCTCGCCGAAGCCAATGTGCCTTACGAGCAACTGGCCGAGATGGACGACATCAACCCCCGCCTGGACGCCGTGGACGTGGCGGTCGTGATCGGCGCCAACGATGTGGTGAATCCCGCCGCCCGCGAGCAGGAGGACAGCCCGATCTATGGCATGCCCATTATCAATGTCGACCACGCCCGGACCGTGTTTGTGCTGAAACGCTCGATGCGTGCGGGGTTTGCCGGGGTGGACAACCCGCTGTTCTTCAAAGAGAATACCCGTATGCTCTTCGGGGACGCCAAGCAGAGCATTTCGGCGTTGGTTGCCGAGTTCAAGGCGGCGTGAGGCCTGCCGCAACCCGTTGCGAACGGTGAAGTTGAGCCGGAGGCAGCCGGGCTGGCCCGAATAGGCCGCCGCGCGCACGTGTTGGCTAAGGCGGTATCGTGGTTCTTTGACAAGGCCCGACGCTTACTTTACACTGAGATACAGGTCATAATTTCGCCGCGAGCAAGAACTTACGGGAGGGCGGCGGTGGAGGAGCCGGAAGCTACGCCATGACAAGCAGTCACGATCGGGAAAAAGAACGGGCCATGGACCTCGCCGAGGATTCCCGTGAGACGGAATGGACGTATCCCAGCTTCATCGAAGAGCTCTTTCGCGGCAATTTCCGATGGGACCTGCTGCATCCCTTCCCTGAACAGAGCCCCGAAGACAAGCGCGCCGGCGACGAATACATCAGCAAGATCCGCCGGGTGCTGGAGGCCTACATTGACCCCTGCGAGGTGGACCGGTCCGGCGAGATTCCCGAAGAGGCTATCCTGGCCCTGGCGGAGGCGGGGGCCTTCGGGCTGAAAATCCCCAGAGAATACGGCGGGCTGGGCATGTCTCAGACCAACTACAACCGCATCATGGAGTTCGTCGCCAGCTACTGCACGTCCACGGCAGTCTGTCTCTCGGCCCACCAGAGCATCGGTGTGCCGCAACCGCTGAAGCTGTTCGGCAGCGAAGAGCAGAAGAAGAAGTACCTGCCGCGTCTGGCCCGGGGGGCAATTTCCGCGTTCGCCCTGACCGAGCCGCAGGTGGGCTCCGACCCCGCCAAGATGCGCACAAAGGCCGAGCTGTCCGAAGACGGCGCCTATTACATCCTCAACGGCGAGAAACTGTGGTGCACGAACGGTCCCTGCGCCGAGATTCTGGTTGTCATGGCGTTGACGGCGCCCAAGATCGTCAAGGGCAAGGAACGGCCGCAAGTCACCGCGTTTATTGTGGAATCCTCCGAGCCCGGCTTTGAGGTCGTCCACCGTTGCAGCTTCATGGGGATTCGCGGCATCGCCAACGGGCTGCTCCGGTTCAATAACGTAAAGGTTCCCGCCGAGAATATCATTGGCCAGCCCGGGCAGGGGCTGAAGATCGCCCTGACCACCCTCAACACCGGCCGCTTGACCATGCCCGCCACCGCGGTGGCCGTCGGCAAGATGTGCATGCATTTTGGCCAGAAATGGGTCAACGAACGCGTGCAATGGGGAGCGCCCATCGGAAAACACCAACCGGTGGCCAGGATGATTTCCGAGATGGCGGCCGATACCTTCGCTATGGACAGCGTGAACATCCTCGCGTGCGAGATGGTGGATCAGGGCGGCGTTGACGTGCGGCTCGAGGCCGCCGTAGCGAAGTACTACTGTTCCGAGACGGCATGGCGCATCGTGGATGACTTTCTGCAGGTGCGCGGCGGGCGCGGGTATGAAACGGCCGAATCCCTCGGGACGCGCGGCGAGGAACCCATCCCGACGGAGCGCATGCTGCGCGACGCCCGCATTGCGCGGATCATCGAGGGCACCAGCGAGATCATGCGGCTGTTTATCGCCCGCGAGGCGCTGGACGCGCATGTCCGCCGCATCATGCCCCTCATGACGGGGAAGGGGCCCAGGGGCCAGCTTCTCTGGGACGCGGTGAAGTTCTACGCCCGGTGGTATCCCAAACTGTGGCTGCCGTCCGCCATCTCGCTGAATCTGCGGCACCTGTCGCCCCGGAATCAGGACCACGTGCTCTACGTCGCGCGAACCAGCAGGAAACTTGCGCGCACCTTGTTTCATACCATGGCGAAATACCGGCAGAAACTCGAGCGGGAACAGCTCATCCTGCAGGCTTTCGTCGATATCGGGACCGACCTCTTCGCCATGGCCGCGTCGTTGTCCCGGGCCGAATATGAGCTCAAAACACATCCCGGCGACGAGAACCTGCAGGAACTCGTGGATCTGTTCTGCACGAACGCCCGGAGACGCATTCAGGACAATTTCAGGAAGGCGAAGCAGCATCGGGGCCAGGCCATCTCCAGGGTTGCGGACGCCTTTATGGAGGGAAAGTACCGGTGGATGATTGACGATGTGTACACCGACTTCCCGCCCGCAAGCCGGCCTGCCCGCATGACCCGTCCGGTAGAGCTCAAGCGCCCGGAGAGTCCCGAACCCCCGGCCGAGGAGCACGAGTCTCCGGTTGCGAACCCCTAGGGCCGCCCGGCCCGTCCGAAAGGAGACCCGATGCGACTGACCAGCAGGAATCGGGCGCTTCTCTTTGGCATTCTCGTGCTGGTGGCCGGGCTGTTTCAGGCCGTACGGGGTTTGTTCTCCGCGGACGACGTTGCCCGCTCGGGGTCCCCGGCTGTTCCCCCCGCGCAAACCACCCCGGTTTCCCCGGCGCAGGCCGGGTCGGCCACGGACCAGACGCTCCGGAGCGCCTTCGACAACCGGCGTAGCGGAGTTCAGGTCCAGGGGGAAGGCATCGTGACCAGGACGCTGTCCGACGATCTGGACGGCTCGCGGCATCAGCGTTTCATCGTGCGTCTGGGCAGCGGACAAACGCTGCTGATAAGCCACAACATCGATCTGGCGCCCCGGATCGAGGGGCTGAAGGCGGGGGACACGGTGGCATTCTATGGCGTATACGAGTGGAGCTCCAAAGGGGGCACGGTACACTGGACCCATCACGACCCGGACGGGTCGCACGTGGGCGGCTGGCTGAAGCGCCTCGGCAGAACCTACCAGTAACCGTGGGGAACGACCGCGGGGCCGGAGTTCGGGTCCCCGGGGCTCGCGCCACCGCCCCGTTCGCCGGATGACGGCAAGCGGTTCAGCATACCTGCTGCGGCTCTCGCGCGTCGTGCCCCACACCCGGACCACCCCGCCGGCGGCGTGGTGGACGAGATGGACGCTATGGACCCCATGGACGTGCCTGCCAAAACGATGGTGACGGGGTTCGAAGTCCGGATGAACCCGCGAGAGAAGACTTAGAGGAGAGGACGAGGGGGTTCGGGACAGCCCCGTCCATACCGTCCACCAAGTCCACCAGGTCCACCGCGTCCACCGCGTCCACCGCTCGGCGCTCGACCGCCAGGCACGCACATGCCCGGCAAGTTGGGGCCGCCCGAATGCTGCCCGAATGCTTGCGGAGACGGCGGCAGGAATTGGATAATGGCGCGATGCGGCAGCCGGACCGTCTGCGCGATGCGTTTGCCGCAGCGGCGTACACAACCAAGGGGAGTGCCCTGACATGGCCGAAGCAGCCGATTCCGCACGGACGATTGCCGAACTCGTCGCCGCCACTCCGTTTGTCGATACGCACGAGCATCTCTCCGACGAATCGCGCCGCCTCGATGCGCTGGCCGGGTCCGAGGGCAAGCCCGCGACGGTCTGCGATTTCAGCCTTCTGTTTTCCCACTATGCCGATTCCGATCTCATCGTCGCCGGTCTGCCGCCGGACGACATGAAGCAGATCCGCGAGACCGCGATGTCTCCGAAGGAGAAATTCCGTCTGCTTGCGCCGTATTACGCGGCGGCGCGTCACACCGGCTACCAGCGCAACGTGCGGGAATCGGTGCGGCTTCTCTACGGCGAGGACGACCTCACGGAAGCCAATTGCGAGCGCATCTCGGAACGGCTCGCCGAAGGCGTCAAACCCGGTTTCTACCGGCATATCCTCAAGGATGTTGCCAGGGTGGAATACTGCCAGGTCAACAATCTTGATTCGTGCGTGTTCTGCGAGACCGAGATGCCGGAGCTGCTCGCCCAGGACATCAGCACGGTCCCCCTCTGCACCGGCCTCGATATCGTGAACGTGGAGCGGCTCGCGGAGCGCGAGGCCTATTCTCTCAAGGACTGGAAGGAGATCATCGACTGGTGTTTCGCGACGTTCGGGCCGCGCGCCATCGCCACCAAGAATCAGTGCGCCTACGGTCGCGCCCTCGATTTCGAGCAGGTCTCCGAAGAAGACGCCGCACCCCTCTTCGAACGGCTGCTGACCAAAGGCCCCAAGGACCTCTCGAACGAGGAGCGGAAGGCCGTCGAAGATCATCTTTTCCACTACTGCATCGATCAGGCCGCCGAATACCGCCTGCCGGTCAAGCTTCATACCGGCTACTATGCGGGCCACGGCGGCATGCCCCTCCACCGCGTCCGCGCCAACGCCGGCGATCTGTGCCCGGTGATGAAAGCGCACCGGAACGCCAATTTCGTGCTCTTCCACATTGATTATCCCTACCAGGATGAGGCCATCGCGCTTGCGAAGCATTATCCGAACGCGTACGTCGATATGTGCTGGGCGTGGATCATCAATCCGCGGGCGTCGGTCCGGTTCCTGAAGGAATATCTGATGGCGGCCCCGGCGAACAAGGTGTTCACGTTCGGCGGCGACTACCGGCCCGTTGAACTGGTGCCCGGGCATGCCGCGGTCGCGCGCCAGGGGCTGGCTCAGGCCATCACGGAGCTGGTTCACGAGAAGTGGCTGGATATCGATGACGCGCCGGAACTCATCGACCGGATTATGCGGGGCAACGCCCATGCCCTTTACCATTACGAAGACACGCTCGAGCACTGGTCGAGCCATGAACGGACCACGTAGGAACGGGACTGCATGACCCTCCCCATAGACCCTGCACGGCGCGCTGCGCTGATGGACGACATCCTGCCGCGCGTTGAACGCCCTTCCCGCTATCTCGGCTCCGAGTTGAACGCGGTTCACAAGGATGCGGACGCGGTGGAGGTGCGCATTGCTCTGGCGTTTCCGGACCTCTACGACCTGGGTCTCGGCAATCTGGGGCTGCTGATACTCTACGCCATTCTCAACGAGCTTCCGTGGTGCTGGGCCGAACGGGCCTACGCGCCGGCGGCCGATATGGAAGCCGCGCTGCGTGCGCGGGGCATCCCTCTCCTCTCGCAGGAGTCAAAGACGCCCCTGGGGCATCTCGACGGAATCGGTTTTACGCTCCAATCGGAATTGACCTACACCAACCTTCTCAACATGCTCGATCTGGCGCAGGTCCCCCTGCGCTCGGCCCGGCGCGGCGAAGACGCCCCGCTGGTATTTGCGGGCGGGCCGTGCGCGTTCAATCCCGAACCCCTGGCGCCGTTCATGGACTTCTTTGTGATTGGCGATGGGGAGGAGGCGGTGGTCGAGGTGGCGCAGGCGTTCCGCGAGACCGCCGGCCGGCCGCGCCAGGCCCGGCTCGAGGCGCTCGCCCGCATCGAGGGGGTCTATGTGCCCGCGTTGTACCCGAGCGAGACGCTCGCGGACGGGCGCATCCGCCCCGCACAGGGCGCCGCGCCGGTTCGCAAACGGCTGATTCGCGACCTCAACGCGGCGCCGTATCCCACAAAACTGATTGTGCCGTTCACCCAGCAGGTGCATGACCGCGCCGGACTCGAAGTGCTGCGGGGCTGCACACACGGGTGCCGGTTCTGCCAGGCCGGCATGACCACGCGGCCGGTCCGCGAGCGCGGCCTCGAAACGCTCGATGTTCTGCTCGAAGACCTCATTCGCGAAACCGGGTATGAGGAGACCTCGCTCCTTTCGCTGTCCACGTGCGACTATTCCCGGGCACAGGCGCTCGTGGCCCAGACGGCCGCACGGGCGGCCGGGGCGGATATGAGCGTGTCGCTGCCTTCGCTGCGCCTGGATACCTTCGCCGTGGATCTGGCCGATAAGGTTGCGGACATCCGTCGCAGCGGGCTCACGTTTGCTCCCGAGGCCGCCACGCCTCGTCTGCGCGCCGTCATCAACAAGTGGATACCCGACGAGGACCTGTTCCATGCCGCCGAGGAGGTGTTCCGGCGGGGCTGGAAGCATCTCAAACTGTATTTCATGATCGGATTGCCCACCGAAACCGATGACGACGTTCTGGCGATCGTGGACCTCTGCGCGCGCACGCTGGACCGGGTTCGCGCGATCAACCGGAGCGCCCAGATCAACACGGGCATATCGACCTTTGTCCCCAAACCGTTTACGCCGTTTCAGTGGGCCGAACAGATCGGCTTCGAGGAGACCCGGCGCAGGCAGGCCCAGCTGCACGACGGGTTCTACCGGCACCGGGCGCTCCGGTTCGGCCGGCATCATCCGTTCGCGACCCTCATCGAGGGCCTGATTACGCGGTCCGACCGCCGGGCCGCGGATCTGCTCGAGGCCGCCTGGCAACGGGGCGCCCGTTTCGATGGGTGGGACGAGTGGCGCAACGAAACCGCCTGGGAACAGGCGATCACGGAGACGGGTACCTCGGTGGAGGACGCGTTGCGGGCGCGCGGCCCCGGCGAACGGTTACCGTGGGACCATATCGACGCGCTAGTGACGAAGGCGTGGTTGCGGAACGACTGGCAGGCCGCCCTGGAACTCCAGCACGCGCCCGATTGCAGAGGCGGCGAGTGTCGCAACTGCGGGCTCAACGAAACCGAGCGCGACCTGTGCCGGCGCATGTGGATGCGCGCTGCCGAGGCCGAGATCGAAAACACGCGCGCCGTGCCCGTCCCCCCCGAACCGCACGTTGAGAGGCAGGAGCCTCCCGCCGTGCAGCGGCTGCGTTTCCGCATCGGCCGGAGCGGCGAAGCGCGGTTCCTGTCCAACCGGGAACTGATGACGGCGTGGTCGCGCGCGCTGCGGCGCGCCGCGTTTCCCCTGTCCTATTCGCAGGGGTTTCATGCCCACCCCAAGGTCACGTTTTCCAGCGCTCCCGCTCTGGGCGAGGAATCGGAATGCGACTATATGGACGTCGTGCTCCGGGCGCCCGTTTTGCCCGAGGAGGCCCTTTCGCGTCTGGCAGCGGCTTTGCCGGGGGGCATGCACGTGTTCGACGCGGGCGTGGTTGCGTTGAAGGCGCCGTCGCTGATGGCGAGCGTGACGGGGTTCGCGTATACCCTCGTCCTGCCTGAATCCCTCGAGGCCGTCCAGGCCCGGGTGGACGAGCTGCTGACGCGGTCCCGCATCGAGCTCGAGCGGGAAGGCAAGATGACCTGGCGGGGCGTCCGGCGCGTTTCTACGGTGGACGTACGGCCGATGATCAGGCGCATGGCGGTCCGGCCCGGGCCCGATGGCGCGCTGGTCGACGTGGAGGTGGGCCTGGTGGATTCGCGCGGCGTCAGGATGCGCGAGATCCTGGCCCTGCTCGCAACGGATCCGGCGCCGGCGCGCGTGATCAAGCGCGCAACGTATCTCGCGGAACCTGCCTGAACCGATCCGGCTTCCACGGCTCCCGGCCACCTCAGGGAAGTTTCGGAGCTCCGTGAGCCCTCTT
>DDYW01000183.1 GCA_002348185.1 Candidatus Hydrogenedentes bacterium UBA2224
CCCGTTCGGGTGACCGCCGGGGGCGGCGATCCGACACCCGAGCGGTCCCACACCCAAGGAGAGGGGGCATCTTGTAGCGCAGGCGTCTCGCCTGCATCCGGATCGGCCCGAAAAAATGAGAATGCAGGCGAGACGCCTGCGCTGCGACGGATAGGTCTTCTAGGGCCGAGACGTGGCTTGTCGGGGGGCCGTCTTACCTCACCTGCCAGACGTGGACGACGGGTCTGGTGTCGTCGGCGAAGAGTTCGAGGACGTAGAGGAGGTCGTGGGCGCGGTCGTAGGCGACGTCGCCGATGCGGTAGCGGCGCTGGGGACCCGTGCCGAGCATGTCTTCTTCCACGCGCCCGGGATTGAGAAGCAGGCGGTTGTCGAGGGCGAGGTGGGCGTAGGGCTGGGGTTCCCAGGGCTGGGCATCGCCGGAAGCCACGCGGGCGAGGTCGTCGGGGTTGTAGAGAATGAACCAGGCCTCCATGCGGGACGACCACCATCCGCGGAAGTCGTTGTGGCCGGCGCAGCCCTGGAGGTCGGCTCCGGAGCAGGGGGTGCCGTCGGCGTTGCGGCAGACGGTGAACTGGCCGACAAACTCGGTTTCAACGCAGGGGAACTCCGGTCCGGCGGGGTTGACCCATCCGTACCAGTATTTTGCGCCGACGCCTTTCGTGCCCGCGAAGAGAACGGCCGATTTTCCGGTGGAGGTGGTGAGCCAGGCGCCGCCTTCCCATTCGTCGGCGTGCTGGTAGCCGCGCAGGGCCTGGTTGACGACGTCTTCGCTGTCGCGGGAACTGCGGTAGAGGAGGAGGGGTAGTTCCTTGAGGTGTGCACCCGGCGCTGCCGGAGCGCCGTCGCCGGTCCAGGCTTGATAGGCGAAGAGGGCGGGACCCTGGCCGGACCAGCCGCCGTCGCGGTAGCGTCCGGTGGCTAGACGGCGTCCGCCCGCGTGTGCCTCGGCCCACTCCCTGGGAATTTCGAAGAGGTAGCCGTTGACGCTGTAGAGGGACTGGCGGCCGATGTACCAGGCGCCCCGGGGATTGGGGTTGTCGAGGTCGGGTTCGAGCCACGCGTGGGTCGGCCCCTGGGCCGCGGCGTCTTCGTGGAAGTGCTGTCCCCACGCGAGGTGGAGTTTGGGCCCCGTGGCACGCTCCGCGACGAGGGCCATGCCCACGCGCGGGATCTCGCCGTATTCGGTGAACAGCCCGCGGGCGGCGTCGCGAAATGGCTGGATGAACGCCGCCCGCGGGAGCGCGCCGGGGGATTTCGCGGCGACGGGCCGGGGGATGGACACTTCGGCAATCTGGTTGCCGTTGGGAAGTTCATCGTAGGGCAGGCGTTCGTGCCCCATGACGAAGAGCGAGCCGGGGAAGCCGTCATTGTCGCCCGCGGGGTCGCCCTGGGGATTGAATGTCATGGCGTTGCCGCCGTAGCCGAACGTTTCGGGGCGCTCGCCGTCGCCGGGCAGCCGGAACGCGCCGAGATAGGTGAAATCCGCCGGGTCGACGGTCGGCGTGGCCGCATGGAGCGCGCCAGCCGGCGCGAAAACCGTGAAAGCCGCAATGGTCAGGGTTGTGAAAACGGTTTGGCGGTTCATGATCCCCTCCTCATGCCCCAAACACGCCGCCGCGTGGGTTAACCACGGCGCCAGTGTAGCACGAAATGCCACGCGCGAGACGCAATTCTCCGCGGCCCGTTTTCTTGACAGGTGCGCATGCGGATGGTAGGATTAGAGCACTTGGGACGTCCCAGGAAGGAATCTGAAACACGCTATGGCACAGAGACTCGACACCATGCTCGCCCGTACGAATACCGGCTCGGCGCAGGTAGGCGTAGTGGTAGTGGTACGTGTCGACGCCTGTGCGCCGTAGCGGGTTCTAAACAAGGCTGAATCAGCCCCCACCGGCGTGAAGGCGCCGGTGGGGGCGATTTTTTTCCCTCCTCGAGCGCCGGGATCGCCGCGATGGGCACCACAAGGAGACATGGGAATGATCACCATGACCGGCGCACAACTCATGGTCCGCCTGCTCGAACGCCAGGGCATCCGCATTGTCGCGGGGATACCCGGCGGCGCGAACCTGCCGTTTTACGACGCGCTCGGGCAATCGGACCGCATTCGCCACGTGCTGGCGCGTCACGAGCAGGGCGCGGGATTCATCGCGCAGGGGATGGCCCGCGCCACCGGGACGACGGCGGTGTTTCTGGCGACGTCGGGACCGGGCGCGACCAACGCCCTGACCGCGCTGGCCGACGCCAAGCTGGATTCGGTGCCGATCATCTGCATTACGGGCCAGGTGCCGCGTGCGATGATCGGAACGGACGCCTTTCAGGAAGTCGACACCTACGGGATGAGCATTCCGCTCACAAAACACAACTTTCTTGTGCGGTCGGCGGTCGATTTGCTCAGGATCATCCCCGAAGCGTTCCGGATTGCGGCGTCAGGACGGCCCGGCCCGGTGCTGGTGGACGTGCCGAAAGACGTTCAGTGCGAGGCGGCTTCGTTCGAGGCCTGGCCCGAACCCGGATGCGCGGCTGCCCCTCCGGAGTTCGACGCGGCCGCCGTCGCGCGCGCGGCGGCCTACATTAACGCGGCTGCGAAACCGGTGCTGTATCTCGGCGGCGGGGTGGTGTACGGCGGCGCGTCGGAACACGCGGTTCGGTTGGCGGAACGGGCATCGCTTCCCACGACGATGACCCTGATGGGCCTGGGCGCGATGCCTCCGGACCACCCCCTGTCGATGGGCATGCTGGGGATGCACGCGGCGCGCTTCACCAATCTCGTGCTGGAAGAGTGCGATCTGCTCATCGCGGCGGGCGCGCGGTTTGACGACCGGGCTACGGGAAAGGTGGCGGAGTTCTGTCCCAACGCGAAGATCGTCCACATCGACATCGACCACAGCGAACTGGACAAAATCAAAACCGCGCATGTCGGGATTGTTGGCGACGTGCGAGCGGTCCTGGAACACCTGTTGCCGCAGATCGAGCCGAACCCGCGCCCGGCGTGGCTCGAGCGCCTGGAGGCCTTGCGCCGCGCGTATCCGATGGACACGCCCGGTATCGATAATGTGCGCACCCCCTACGGCCTTATCGCGGACACCGCCCGATGCGTCGACGGCGCGGCCATCATCGCGACCGACGTTGGCCAGCACCAGATGTGGGTGGCCCAGGCCTACCCGCTGCGCCGGCCGCGGCAGTGGCTCACGTCGGGCGGGCTCGGCACGATGGGCTTCGGCCTGCCCGC
>DDYW01000212.1 GCA_002348185.1 Candidatus Hydrogenedentes bacterium UBA2224
ACGTGTCCCCGTTCGAACCGGATGGGCAGCCACGGGGGGCTGCCCCTACAATACCCGGATGGGCAGCCATGCAGGCGCGACTATGCGCCCCCGTTCGAACCGGATCGGACTCCGGGGACCCCGGAACGGGGTCCAATTTGAATAGCCGTGGGCGCAGCCCATGGATCAGCCACATCACAACGACCCAACCCCGATAGGGGTTGAACAATGGCGGCGCGTTTGTTCAACCCCCATTCGGGGGTTGGGATGGGGGCCGCGCCTGATCCACGGGTTTCACCCGTGGCTAGTCAAGTTCGACACCTGCGGTGTCGTTCGGGAAACGGACGACGCTGGGTTTATGGGCTTCGCCCGCGGCCTCGACTCTTGCCGAATCGTTAAGGGCCGGGGCGTCCATCATGTCCATCGCGTCCACAGCTCTGCGCTCGGCCCCAGGCATGTCCCTCGCTCCTGGGGCCCCCCATCAGCGGGAACCGCATTTGCGTCGTGCTTACCTTGCGATTTACGGCCGTCGACGGCCGTCGACGGTTCTTGACACCTGCCCGGACCCTTGGCTATTGTGCGTGTTTCGAACGGGTCCCCGCGCGCGGAGGGGAGCGCAGGGATTCTCGGCAGGCGTTCAAGGGCAAAGCGAGGGAACGTGTCATGGCAAAGAGCGAGATCATTCAGGCCGCGGTGATCATGGGCAGCAAGTCCGACTGGGAAACCATGCGCCCCGCCTCCGAAACGCTCAGGAAATTCGGTGTCGCGCACGAGTGCCGCGTGTTGTCGGCGCACCGGACGCCCGAAGCGCTGGTCGAATTTCTCGCCGATGCCGAAAACCGCGGCTGCGCGGTGTTTATCGCGGGCGCGGGCGGCGCCGCGCACCTGGCGGGCGTCATCGCGTCAAAAACGCTCAAACCGGTGTTCGGCGTGCCCATCGAAAGCAAATTGCAGGGGCTGGATTCGCTGCTTTCGACCGTGCAGATGCCCGCCGGCATCCCCGTGGGCGCCCTGGCCATCGGCCCGGCCGGCGCCACGAATGCCGCGCTGCTGGCCGTCGCCGTGCTGGCGCTTCAGCAGCCTGAACTCGCCGAAAAACTCCGGGCCTATCGCGCCGAGCGCGCACAGAACGTTCTCGATTCCACCCTCGATTGAGCGCCGGTGCGGCCCGGTCAGGCCCGAGCGGTCGCCCTGCGCACGGCGAGTGCGGCAACACGATCAGAAAGCAATGACCCCCCACTTGCCAAGCGCCAGCGTCTCGCCTTCCTCGACACGTTTCTGAAACACCGACACGATATTGCCCTCGATATCGCCGAACAGCAGGAATTCCGGCGATTTGACCTTCACGAACCCCCGGGAAACGAGGGCATCGCGGACACTGTCCCGGTTCCGGTTCGGCAAAGGCGTCAACACAAACACCATGCCGCCCTTCGTGCAAGTGGCGCGTACGGCGTCGATGCTCCCGCGGACAAAGGTCTTGCCCCGGAGAAACTCGGGGAGCTCCAGCGCCGTGTATTGCCGGTTCGTGAACAACGGCACGCCCGTGTTGAGCGTATCGAGCGCGCCCTCGGCCGCCTCGAACGCGGCGCGCTCGCCGGCGAGGAGTTCCTGACCGTCGTCGTTGGCGCTGTACGCGAATTCCTTCTTCCCGAACGCCTTGTTCACCAGGACCCGAGACCGAACCGCATCAGAAACCGGTTGGCCCGCGGCCACATCTTCCTCCCGGAACGTGGCCATCAGGATCTCCCGGGCACCCTTGCGGTCCCAGTCGTAGATCAGGTAGATCGTGCCGTCGGGCGCCTGCACCGCGTCCGGATACGACACCGAAGGGCGCTCGTCGATCAGGTAATCCCCGTACCACGTTTTTCCGTCGTCATCCGACAGGAACGCGGTCAGGTGGGACCGGGTTTTCTGGTCGGGCGGGTTGTGCTTCACGAACAGGAGTTTTCCGGAGGCAAGCCGCCGGATGAAAAACCGCGCATGAGGAATGTGCGAGACCGTCTCCGCCTCGGCATGCTCGGTCCAGGTCTTGCCGCCGTCCGTCGAGACGGCGTCCCCAAGACCGGTCTTGGTGCGCACAAGCACCCAGAGCGACCCGTCATTCCGTTCGACGAGCATGTGCTCGTCGCAGGCCCGCCCGGGCACGTCCGACCCGCCCAGGAACGCGAAGGTTGCGCCCTGGTCGCGCGAGACCCACAGGTTCGAGCCGGTGCTGCCGGTGATGTCGTGCGCGTACTCCTCCTTCATCACGTTGGCGGGAAATCCCCAGATGGACACGGGCAGGAGCCATTCGCCCGAACGCAGTACCGTGGGCTTGTTCATCATGATGCCGTCGCAGATGCGGCGCGGTTTTGACCAGACCGGCGAGGCCTCTCCCGAAGTGTCAGTGGTGATGGCCCAGACGCCCGCGCGGCCGTCCCAGTGGCTGAATCCCTGCGCCCAGAACCACCACAGCCTGCCGGACGGGTCGTGCCAGAGGCAGGGATCGAACGCGCGCACGTCGCCCGGCGGATCGATCACGATTTGCACGCTGGACCACGTTTTGCCGTCGTCGCCGCTGGTCGCGAGGGCGCAGTAGTTCAAGGGGCCCTCGGTATCGCCTCCCGCGTACCAGGTGGCCCAGAGTCGGCCGTTGGGGGCGCGTTCGATGCCGGGGATCCCCTGAAACAGCCGCGTATCGTCCCCGTACTCCGGGCCGGGATTCATGAGGATCGGCGGCGCGGCCAGGGCCGGATCGGATCCCGCCCCTTCCTCCGCGTGAACTCCAGAGCCCATTGCCAGGCCGGCTGCCAGAATGGCGAGAATCCATCGTGTCATCGAATCGACCTCCTGTAAAAGAAAACGACCCGCGAGAAACCCGCGGGCAGGGCGCTGGACGCCTTATTTCAAGAACGCCGCTTCCACTTTCGCCAGCGCCTCCGCGATATCCTCCGCCTCACGAAGGGTCATGCCTTCGTGGATCTTGATGAGAAACAGCGAGCGGTTGTTGGCCTTCCAGTTGGGCAGCTCGTAGCGGCGGTTGGGGTCGCCCGTATAGAGCGGGCAGGTCCACGGGTAGCCGCTGTTTCCAAAGACGGCCCGGTTCTTGAACCACGGGTGCTGGATGAAGGGCGTGGTGTAATGGGCGCTGAACGGCAGCCCTTCCGCGCGTAACGCCTCCACGAACGTATCCAGGTCGCAGGAGACCTTGTCGAGGTCCAGGCGGAAAACCATGAACCAGAACGCACTCTCCGCGCCGGGAGGTCCCTGATCAATGGAGACGGCCTGCAACGGCTCGCAGCGATCGATCACCTTCTGCGCCACCAGCCGGATCCGTTCGAGCATGCCCGGCAGCTTCTTCAACTGCACCATGCCCACGACCGCGCTCAGATCGTTGAGATTCAGGTTCAGCGAACACGTGACATTGCCCTCGGCCTCTTCCAGACCGAACGGCTTGCCGCGATCCGAGCAGCGCCGCGATTTCCAGTAGAGGGCCTCGTTCCGGGTATACACCACGCCCCCCTGCGCTGCCGTGGCATGGTGCTTCCCCGACATCGTCGAAAACGCCGCGATGTCCCCAAACGTCCCCACGTACTCGCCGTTGTAGCGCGCTCCGTGCGCCTGCGCGCAGTCCTCGACCACCTTGATGCCCCGCGAACGCGCGATCTCCAGGATCGGGCCCAGGTCAGCCGGGGTCCCCGCGATGTGAGCGACCACGATCGCGCTAGTGCGCTCGGTTATCGCCTTCTCCACCTGTTCCGGGCCCATGTTGTACGTGCCCGGCGCGCAGTCCGCGGGCACGGGGATACAGTTCATCAACGGAACCGGCATGACGCCGCCCATGTCCGACACGGACGGGACAATTACCTCGGTGAACGGCTCAATGTCGAGCGCACGAAGGGCCACATAGACCGCGGACGTGCCGGAGTTCACGGCGTCGGCCTGGCCCCCGCCCAGGAACGCGGCGAACTGCTTGCAGTACGCTTCCTCCTCGGGCCCGTTGTAGCTGAACGCCTCCCCCGTCTCAATGCTCTTATCAAAAAGCGCGATGACCGCCCGCTTTTCCTCTTCACCGAACAGATGGCGCGGCGGCATCGGCTCCTTGCGCACGCGCGGTCCCCCTTTGATCGCCAATTCCCCTCTCGGTCGCGTGGTCATGCCGTGGATACTCCCCAGGTTACGATTTCGCCGAATGATACCAACCTTACCAGGCCTGCTCAAACAGCCGGATGAAATTGCCGCCAAGTATCTTCGTGATGTCCCGCTCGCTGTACCCGCGCTTGACCAGTTCCACGGTGATGTTGGGATAGTCCCCCGCATCGCGAAGACCCTCGGGCATCACGACGGGCCAGTCCAGGTCGACCGTCCGCCACGGTTTTGCGCGTCCGCCCTGGAATTTCTGCAGTTCCGTCTTCGTCCGGTTCATGCAGAAATCGCTTGCAATGGCCGCATAGTTGATGCCCACCAGGTCCACCACGTAATCGATCGTGTCGACATAGTCCGAAATCGTTGATTTCGGGCCTTTCTTGAGGCAAGAGGGCCAGAACGTGCACCCGAACACCCCGCCCTTCTGGGCCAGCAGCTTGATCTGTTCGTCGGTCTTGTTGCGCGGATAATCGCACAGGGCCTCCGGGCTCGAATGCGTGATCGCCACGGGCCCTTCCGAACGTTCGATGGCTTCGAGGGTGCTTGTGGGGCCGGCGTGCGACAGATCGATCAGGATGCCGTGCTCGTTGAGGCGCTTGACGACCTCGACCCCGAACCGCGACAGGCCCGCGTCCACGCGCTCGAAACAGCCGTCCGCGACATAGTTGCGTTCGTTGTGCGTCAACTGCATGACGCGGATGCCCATTCCCTTCAACACGGGGATAAGCTCCAGGTCTTCTTCAATGGCCGCGGTATTCTGCAGCCCGAGTATGATCCCGAGTTTGCCGTAGTCTTTCGCGGCCGCGAAATCCTCCGTCCGGCGGATGGGCATGAGCAGGGCATCAAACTGAGTATACAGCCGCATCCACGCGCAGATCTTGAGCATCGTCTCTTTGAAATTGTCGAACACCGCGACCGTCGCGTTGACCGCCGTCACCCCGCCCACCAGCAGCCGGTGGAACATCGCCTCATCGAACTTGCTCGTGTTCGCCCCGTCGATGACCACGGCGTTCCGATGAATCGCCAGTGGATCCGCATCTGCCATGCCGCTCCCTCCCATGCCCTCCGGACACGACGCTCGAGATGCCGACGCATCTGCCGCCGGCGCTCCCGCCCTCCAAGGATACCACACGCGCAGAGCGGCGGAGAATCAAACGGGCTGGGGCTTGCCGTTCCTGGGGCTTGCGTGGTATCTTGAGATTCGCAGTTAGGGGCCGAGGTAGAGATAGGGAGCGAAGCCATGGGAAGCGATCCTGGGAGTGATGGGAAGTATGGGAATGATGGGAGACCCGGGGAAGAGAAACATGACGACGCGCCGCCCCATGCTTCCCATTCTTCCCATTCTTCCCATGCATCCCGTCAGCCCAGCCTCGCCCACCCGATCATCCCGCCACGCGGCGACCCCACCACCCTGAAGTCGTTCCAGAAGGCTGAGGTCATTTACGATCTCACGTTCCGGTTTGCACACGCGTTTCTTAAGCGCGGCGACCGCACGATTGACCAGATGATCCAGGCTGCGCGCTCGGGCAAGAAGAACCTCCTGGAGGGGAGCCGGCTTGGGCGCACCTCAAAGGAATTGGAGATCAAACTGACCAATGTGGCCTACGGCAGTCTGGCGGAATTGCGCGACGACTATCGCGACTTCCTGTGCGCCCGCGATCTCCCCGTCTGGGACAAGAACGCGAAAGAGGCGTTGTATGTGCGGGAGCTTGGCAAACGTCAGCCGCAGACGTTTGAGTTGTACCGCGGATTCCTGGAAACCCGTCCGCCAGGAGTTTTGGCCAACATAGCCATCTGCCTGATCTGCCAGGCCATGTATCTCATCGATCGTCAGCTTGACCGCCTGGAGAGGGATTTTCTGGAGCAAGGCGGCCTGCGGGAAACGATGATGCACATGAGGCTGGCGCACAGGACACGGAGAGACGCCACCGGCCAGCGTCGTTCCGCGTCACGATAACGCCCGCTCCCCCATCCTTGGTATACTGGCGCCGGTGCAATCAGACCCCGTTCATTCCCGGAGGAAACCATGGCTCCCGTAGTGATTGTTCTCCTGCTGACCGGTGCGCAACTGCAGTTGACCCCCGTGCCGCGGGAGGTCATCTTTGATGGCAAGGACGTGTTCCGGCTTTCGCCAACAGACCCCATCGTGATGCCGGATGCTCAGACGGCGCAGCGCGATACGGCGGTCGCACTGATTCGGGGGGCCAGCGGGTTTGATCTGCCTGTGGTGACGGCCGATTCCCAGCGTCGGGGCGCACGGGGCATTTATGTGGGCGAATCGGGCGCGCGCGAGCCGGTCAGCCCCCGCAAACCCGGCAGCATCATGAACATCGTAAGCAGTAAGCCGTCCGCTCCGGCCCGGGGCTATTCCCTGCGCGTCACGGAGGACATGATCACCATAGCCGGCGCCGATCCGGAAAGCACGTTTCACGGCGTACAGACGCTGTGTCAGTTGATCAACGAACGGGGCGAGAGCCCCTGCGTCACCATCACTGACGCGCCCGAGCTGGCGTGGCGCGGCGCGTGGGTGCGGGGACCGCTCTCCGCGGCCCAGCTCGACGCGTTTGCCGCGTTGAAGTGCAATCTCATCGCCTTCGAAAGCGACGATTTCCTCGACGGGGCTTCCGAACGCCTCGACGGCTGGCGCGAGACCTTTGCCGAGGCGCGCCGGCGCTACATCGAACCCGTCCCCGTGATTCGCACCCTCAAAAATGCCACCCCCCTGCTGCAACGCCACCCCGAGGCGGCCATCTCCCGGACGGTGACGGAGAGAGTCCGGCTCGAGGACGACAACTGGGCGCTTCTGTCGCATCCCAACGTGCTCGAGACGCCGGAAACGTCCATCACGGTTTCACAGACGACCACGACGTACCAGCCGGTCCGGGATTTCGCCATCGACCGGGGCGATTTCGCGTTCCCCTACAAGGCGACCAGCGCGCCGTGGCTGCTTCGCCGCAACATCGGCGGCGCCATTCCCGACGGCAGCACGGTGACCGTGACCTACACGTACGTGCCCCCGGGAACCTCCGACTGCCTGCCGCTGTCGGAGGCCACCGAACAGGCCTGGCTCGATACGCTGGAACCGGTCATGCGCGAATTGAGACCCCGTCTCATTCTTGCGGCTCACGACTGGCCGGGAGATGTGGGTCACGATCCCCGCGCCGCCGCCTATTCCGGACGCGCCGAGGCCATGCTGGCCGATTCCGTCCGTAACCTCGACAAGCTGATCCGGCGGACCGAACCCGATGCACGGCTGCTCGTGGCGTCCGACGCGTTCCAGGGCACGCCGGAAACGATGCGCGGGCTCGCCGCGGCCCTGCCCCGCTCCGCGGCCTGCGTCATCCAGCCTCCCGAAACGTCCGCGGCCCTGGGTCCGCTCCTCGAACCGTGGCTGGCCGCGGGTCTCGACGTGTTCGGCATGCCCCGGCCAGGAATCCAGGGCGCCTACGCCTGGGGCGGCGTGCTGTCCGGCGGGGAACGCCGGATCCGCGGGCTGCTGGTTCCGCTCGAAGCGGAAACCGTCCCGACGGCCGCGTTCAAGGTCGCGATGCAGAATTCCTGGTCGGCCGGCGTATCGCATTCTGTCTGGCCCGAAACCCTCAACGCCTATTTCACCGCGGACCTCTGGGAGCCGGAATACGCCGAAGTGCTCGCAGCTGTGGCCGACCACATCGACCGCAACACCCTTGCCGGCCTGGTTCCTGAAGACATCCACCGCGCGTTTCTCGCGTTCACCAAGAGCATGGGGACGCGTCTTCCGGCCAGCGACCCGCAGGTCAAGCTCGTCTCGAGTCTCATGGCCACCCTGACCGAATACCTCGCGCTGGAACGCGACTTCACCCGGGACCAGAATGCCGCGAGCATTCGGAAACTCATTCCGCTCGTCGAGCGCCAGACTGCCCTCGATCCGCGCGCCGACGAGGCTCGCGCCCAGCGCATTCTCGACACGGTCCGCGGAAAAGGCCTGTTTGTGCCGTCGTCCATCCTGTTCGGCGTCTACCTGCTGCCCTATCGCGAGATGAAGCTTCTGGCGGGACACCGCCCCCTCGAGATCGTGGCGCAACCGGAATTCACCGATACCGAGCATACCGCGCAGGCCACCTACGATTTTCTGGCGGAGCCCGGACCCATCTGCCGCGTCGATTTCGACACGGTGGGCGCCGCGGCGGTCACCGTCGCGCGCAGCCGCGATGGCAAGACCTTCGAACCGGCGCAGCAATGGACTTCGCGCGAACGGGGCGGATTCCGCGCGCCAGCCATCCTCGACTCACCGGTCCGCACCCGGTACCTGCGCATCACGGTCGACGCCCCGGCTGAACAGGCCGTATTGCGCAATCCCCGGGTGTTCGCTCTCAAAGGCCCCGCCGTCGGGGTGTGCGGGCGTTCGGACCTCGCGCCGGTGCTCGACGGGGCATTTAAAGAGAAATGCTGGCCGTCCGAGCCGCAAATCGACGGATTCCTGCTCGATAACGGGAAGATTTTCGCGGCCGCCCAGACGACCGTCTGGATGTCGGCCACCCGCGACACCCTCTACATCGCCGCGTATGCTCGCGAACCCCGCATGGCGACCCTGGCCGCCACCCAGACCGCGCGCGACGCTTCCTTGAGCGACGACGAACATCTGGCCGTAACGCTTCAGGCGCCGGGCAAGGTATCCTTCACGTTTGCGGTGAATCCCCGGGGCGCTCACTTCGACAGCCGCAACGGCGACCCGGCCTGGAACGGCGACTGGCAGGTAGCCACCGCCTCGTACGAAGAGGGCTGGGCCGCCGAATTCGCGATCCCGTTCGCCACCCTCGGCGCGCAACCCCGGCGAAGCGAGGCCTGGCCAACGAATGTCACCCGATTCCGGAACAACGTTCATAAAGAACGCTCGGCCTGGGCCTACGACCCCAAAACCGGCCGCATGCCGGAATGGGGCAATATCATCTTCAATTGAGACGGTCGCGGAACGGCCGCGCTTGACTGGCCGCACCCGCTGTTGTTGAATACGAACGCGGAACGTAATGACCGCACACCAGGAACACATCGCATGAACGCTTTGGTTTTTGACGGCGAACCCCGCTTCGCCACCGTGCCCAAACCGGCGCCCGGGCCGGGCGAGGCCCTGATTCGGGTCCGCTGCGCGGGCATCTGCAATACGGACATCGAAATCCTCCGGGGCTATATGGGGTTTGCGGGCATTCCCGGGCACGAATTCGTCGGCGTTGTGGAGGAGGCCTCCAACGGCCATCTGCTGGGCAAACGCGTGGTCGGCGAGATCAATTGCGTCTGCGGCGCCTGTCCATACTGCGAGATGGAAATGCCCAATCACTGCAGCCGGCGCACGGTCCTCGGGATCCAGGGCCGCGACGGCGCATTCGCGGAATACCTCGTCCTCCCCGAGGAAAACCTGCACCTGGTGCCGGACGAACTGCCCGACGAGGTGGCTGTGTTCACGGAGCCGGCGGCCGCGGCGTTCCGTATCCTCGAACAGGTGGAGATCGACGCCGCCGACCGGATCATCGTGCTCGGCGACGGCAAGCTCGGCCTGCTCGCGGCCCAAGTGCTGTGGTTGCAGGCCAAGAACCTCGTGTGCGTGGGAAAACATGCCTGGAAACTGGCCTTGCTCGAGCCGCTCCGCATCCATACCGCCCTGGCGGATGAATTCATCGAGCCCGGCGCGGAGGTTGTGGTCGAGGCCACGGGCTCGGCAGCCGGATTGGAACGCGCGTTGCGCCTCGTGCGCCCCGAAGGCGTGGTCGTGCTCAAGACCACCGTCGCCGGCACGTCGCAGATGGACCTGAGCCTTCCCGTGATCAACGAGGTTCAGATCGTCGGCTCGCGGTGCGGCCCGTTCCGGCCCGCCCTCGAGGCGCTGGCCCTCGGTACCCTCGTGGTCCGGCCCATGATCACGGCCACCTATCCCCTGGAAGAGGCCGACCGGGCGTTCGAACATGCCCAGTCCGGCAATGCGGTCAAGATCGTGCTTCGAATGTCGGAGTGACCCGCTGCCGAAGCGCTGGCGGGGAGTGGAGGAAATGCGCCATGAAAGTCGGCATGTTAACCGGCCCTCTGAACCACGAGCCCCTGAAAACGGTATTCGATTTCGCGGAGGACGCGGGCATCCCGTGTCTCGAAGTGTGGGCCGGGCCCGGGAGCAAGCACATCGATCCCGCCCGGCTGACGGCCGCCCGCGCGCGGCAGATCACGGTCGAGACGGCCGAGCGGGGCATCGAGATCACCTCGCTCGCGTATTACACCATGGACCTGACCGTCCCCAAAGCCACCCGCGGCGTGCAGGCTCATGCGAAAAAGTGTATCGACGCCGCCGCGCTCCTCGGGGTGCCCGTGGTCTGTATGCTCGCGGGCGGGCCGGCGCCGGGCATGAGCAAGCACAAGACCATTTACGAGGTCCTGCCGAAGGTCTTCAAACCGATCCTTGCCCATGCCCGCAAGAAAGGCATCCGGATCGCCCTCGAAAACTACTTCGAGACCTGTCTGCAGGGTCTGGACACCTTCGACGCCCTGTTTGACGCCATTCCCGATGACCACTTCGGGTTGAATTACGATCCAAGCCACCTCTATCACATGGAATGCGACCATTTGGAGCCCATCGCGATGTTCCCGGATCGCCTCTTCCACACCCACGCCAAAGACACGCTCGTGGACAAGGCGGCCCGCGCCTACCTCGGCGTGTATGGTTCGGGCTGGTGGCGCTACGTGATTCCCGGCTTCGGCAACATTAACTGGGGCGAATACATCAGCCACCTTCGCCATGCCGGGTACGACGGTGTCCTGAGCATCGAACACGAAGACGAGACCCAGACGCCCGAAGAGGGGTTCATGCGCGGCGCGGCCTTTCTCGAACAGTTCTGCTGAGGAGACCTTTCCGCGTGTCTGCCGACAGGCCACAGACGCCATGGGGGGACAAGGGGCCGGGGCGGCCCAGGGTCCTGGTCGTGCATACGGGCGGGATTGGCGATTTCCTGCTCTGCTGCCCGTCGATCGAGCGTCTCGCGCGCGAGGCCGCGATTGAACTGCTCGGACAGCCCGGCCGCCTGGCGCTGGCGCTCGGCGCAGGACTGGCGGAGCGCGTCCACGACATGGACGCGGCCGGTTTTGATTCGCTCTTCGCCGTCCCTTCCGAGACCATCCGGGCGCTCCTGTCGCGATTCGACGCGGCAGTGGTCTGGATGCGCGATGACGACGGCGCCTTGAAACGGGCCATCCACTCCTGCGGTCTGCACGACGTGCGCGCCTTCCCGGGGCTTCCGCCCGAAGGCTGGAACCGCCACGCCTCCGAGTATTACCTGCACTGCCTCGGATACGAAACGTCCGCGCCGTTCCGCCTGTCCGTGGCTCCCGTCGATACGCCCCTGGACGTGATCATTCATCCCGGAAGCGGAGGCAACGCGAAGAACTGGCCGCTCGAGCGGTTCCTGCGCCTCGCTGAAGCGCTTCGCGCAAGGGGCAGAGCGGTCCGCTGGTGCGTCGGACCCGCCGAGGAGGGGGTCACCCTGCCCGCGGACGCGAAAATCGTTTGTGAGCCTTCCTTGACGGCCCTGGCGCGTTGCCTGGCGGCGGCGCGCGACTACGTCGGCAACGACAGCGGCGTCACGCATCTCGCGGCGGCATGCGGAACACGCACCACGGCCGTATTCGGACCGACGGACGCCCGGATCTGGGCGCCGCGCGGCGCGCATGTGCGGGTCGTGCGCGGCATACCTTGGCCCGGGGTCGACGACGTCCTGTCCGCCCTGCTCCACGGCTGAGTCTATGCTATGATATGCGCCGTTTGAAGATGCTGCCGCGGAAACGGCATGGACTGGATATGGAGGATGCGTATATGCGTTATGTCTTTCCAGTGTTGATGCTCTGCGCGCTGGCCGGGGTCCCGGCAGCCTGGAGCGCCGCGGAAGACTCCGCGCCCGCCGGAAAAGAAACCGCTGTGCAGACCGATGGCACGTCAGAGGCGACGCCCTATGTGCTGTTTAACGGCGAAGATTTCGAGGGGTGGAAGCTCTTCCTCCCCGACGAAACTGTCGATCCCGCAACCGTCTGGACCGCGAAAGACGGGGTGGTCCGCTGCAGCGGCAGTCCGGCGGGGTACATGCGCACCGTGAAGAAGTTCTCAAACTACAAACTCACCTTCGAGTGGCGCTGGCCCGAAAAGGGCGGCAACAGCGGCTGCCTCCTGCACATCAACGGGGAAGACAAGGTATGGCCCAGGAGCATCGAGTCGCAGTTGCACAGCGGCGATGCCGGCGATTTCTGGGTCATCGACGGCACGGATTTCAACGAACACAAACCCAACAAACCCGATGATCGCCGCGTGCCGAAAGCGTCAGCGAGCAACGAAAAGCCCCTGGGTGAATGGAACAAGAAAGAGGTCATCTGTTCTGGGAACACCATCAAGGTCTTCGTGAACGGCCTGCTGCAGAATGTTGCCACAGAAACCACGGTGAATGAGGGCCATATCGGGCTCCAAAGCGAAGGCGCGCCCATCGAGTTTCGCAACATCCTGCTCTGGCCCGTGCCCGAGGAAAACCTCGAGACGAAAGCAGACGCTGCTCCGGCCCAGGACGGCTCCTGACCGGCCGTGCGCATCCGCCCGGCAGCGGCGCGCATGGCGGCGCTGTTGTGAAACCGCAGGGCCAGCCGCTACCATGGCTTCCGGTCATGGGGGAGCAGACACAAACGGCTTTTGAAGATGCCGCGGCGCTGCTGGCGCTGGCATTGACGCCGGGCATCGGCCCGCATTCGGTCCGGCTGGCGCTCGAAACGGCCGCCCGGTTGGGTCTGCCCCCTTCCGCATTCATCGCGCTGCCGCTCCACCGCCTGCTCGCCGCGTTTCCGTCCCGGCGCGACGCCGTGGCCGCACGGATCGCCGAACAGACCCGGGCCTGGCGGGCGACGGCCCGCCGGCTGCTCGAGCAGGTGCTCGAATCGGGCGGAGCTTATCTGTCTCTGAACGACACGGCTTATCCGCGGATGCTGCGCGCGCATCTTGGGAGGGCCGCGCCGCCGCTTTTGTTCTTCAGAGGCCCCCTCGAGCTCCTTGCCCGCCCGGGAACGGCCGTCGTCGGCACGCGAACCCCGCTGCCCGGCGCGCGTGATGCGGCGTCGGTCGTGGCGCGTTTCGCTGCGAAAACGGGCGATGTCCTGATCAGCGGCGCGGCCGAGGGCATCGACATAACGGCCCACAGCGCCGCCCTCGTCGCCGGCGGTACGACCCTCGCCGTGCTGCCCCAGGGCGTGCTCACCTGGACGCCGCCGCACTGCATCGAACAGGCGGTCCGCGACGGACGCGCCTTGCTGCTCAGTCCGTTTCCGCCGGACGCCCCCTGGAGACGCTACGCCGCCGTGACGCGCAACGATCTGATCGCCGCCCTCGCCCGTCTCATCCTGGTCATCGCTCCGCAGAAAACCGGCGGCAGCGTCCGGACCGGGCTGAGCGGCCGCAGGCAAGGCAAAACCGTCGCGGTGTGGCGGCACGCACCGGGCGCATTGCCCCGGACCCTGCTCGGCGCGGGTTGCAGCGATCTGGGGGCCGCTGAGGGTATCGAACTGGAACAGCAGCTTCACGGCCTGTGGCGTCAAGCACCGGCCCTGCACGCCGGCCCGCCCGACCTGTGGGAATGACTCGATCAACCCGCGGCTTCCTGATACACTGGGCTCGAGAAGAACTCGGGAGCTGAGTGAGGGGCCATGCCATGGTTTTTATCAAGACGTTCAAAGGATACGAGGACAAGACAGCGTCCCTCGACGCCGAGGTCAATGAGTGGATCGCCCGAAACGCGCCCGAAATCGTCGATATCAAGACCGTCCTGGGCCATGAGAACGGGTCGCGGACCGGCTCCGGCGACGTCCTCTACACGGTGCTGTACCGCGCCGACGCGCCGTTGGACTGAGTGGCGGAGCGGAAAACGTCCGCGGCCTATTCGTAGCGCCTGGGCCGGGAGGCCGCGAACGCGTCCAGTTGGGGCGCGTACCGGGCGAGGATCTCGGCGGCGGGCAGGTCCCGTTCGAGCCAGGTGCGCAGCTTCTCCCCGCCGGCCAGCACATCGAAGAAGGACCCCCACTCGAACTGCCGGGGGTGTTGCTTCCGGATTGCACGCAGGAGCGCCAGCGCCAGCGTGAACGCCCGCACGTCCCGTGGCCGGTTCACATGGATGCGAATCCCGCGGCATTCCTCGTCCCGGTAGCGGGGCGAGGACGCCTTGCCCGGAATCGCGCGCGGCGTATAGCGGCACGCGGACAGGCTGCACCCGGGCATCTCCCCCGGTTGAATCTGGCCGATGACGGTTTCCGCATCGAGCCACGGGGCGCCGACCACGTGAAACGGGGTCTCGGTACCGCGCCCCTCGTTCAGGTTGGTCCCTTCGAACAGGCACGTGCCCACGTACAGAAGGGCCGTCAGCGGTGTCGGGATGTTCGGCGAAGGCGGCACCCAGGGATAGGCGCACTCGTCAAACAGCGCGTCCCGCCGCCAACTGTCCAGCAACTGCACGGAAAGTTTCAGCTTCTGTTTGCTGAACTCTTCGCGCAGAAAAAACACCGCCAGCTCGCCCATCGTCATGCCATGCCGGACTGGGATGGGCGCGCAGCACACGGGCGACCCCGTGCGCTCCGCGATCGGGCCCTCGAGCACCGCGCCCCCCAGCGGATTGGGCCGGTCCAGGATGAGCACGGGCTTCTTCGCCTGTGCGCATGCCGCGAGACACTCCCGCATGGTCGCCATGTACGTGTAGTACCGCGACCCGATGTCCTGCAGGTCGATCAGAAAACACCCGATCTCGGAAAGCTCCGCCGCGGAAGGGCGCGTCCGCTTGCCGTAGAGGCTGATCACGGGCACCGCGCCGCGTTCGGACGCCACAGCCGCGCCGGCCTCGTGGGTTCCCCGGATGCCGTGCTCGGGACTGTAGAGCACGTGCAGTTTGGACGATGCGGACAGACCGGGAACGTCCAGAATGTGCCGACCCATCTGGTCGACCGCGGCATGATTGGTCAGAAGCGCCACCCGCCGCGCGGTGCGTATGGGATAGAAACTCTCCCGCAGGAACCGATCCAGACCCGCGTGGGTGTTGGTGCGGCGGGGATAGAGGGCGCGGGTCACGCCGCCGTAGAACATATTGCGCAGCACCTTGTTGTCGCGCACGTCCCGAACGGGATGGCACGTATTGGCCAGCAGAATCGCAAACACCCCCGCATCGCGGTCCATCCAGACGCTGGTGCCGGTCCATCCGGTGTGCCCCAGCGCCCGCCGCGAAGGGAGAAACCCGGTCGTCGAGGTGTCCCAGGGGTCAATCAGCCATCCCAGCCCCTGCCACGGATACGACGGAACCTGTCCCAGGGCGATCACCTCGTCTAGAACCGCATCAGACACCAGCGCGCCGCCAAGAAAGGCCCGGCAGAACCGGGCCAGATCTTCCGCGGTCGAAAACAGACCGGCATGCCCCGACACGCCGCCCACCGCATAGCTGTTTTCGTCGTGCACCTCGCCCTGCACGAGCCGTTCGCGCCAGGCGCAGCGTTCCGTGGGGGCACAGCGTGAACGCAAGCGCGCCGGCGGGTTGAAGAACGTATCCGCCATGTTCAGCGGCGTGAATATTCGTTCCGCGCAGAACCGATCCAGCGGTTTTCCGGCTGCGCGCTCCACCAGGCGGCCAAGCAACATGAACCCCGCATCGGAATAGCGCCAGAAAATCCCCGGAGCGTTCTGGATGCCCTCCCGTCCGTACTCCTCGAGCATGGCGTCTACGCTCGAATGGGTGCGGTACAGCGGCCGCCCCGCCACCAGCCCGCCCGTGTGCGTCAGCAGATGCCGCACCGTGATCCCGCGAAACGCGGCGATAGGCACGTAGTCGGACACGGACCGTTCGAACTCGACCGCGCCCTGGTCGCGCAGCAACAGCAGCGCGGTGGTGGTCGCAACCACTTTGGTGAGCGAGGCCAGGTCGTAAAGGGTGCTGGTTTGCGCCGGAGCGGGAACGGGTTCCAGTTGGGCATGGCCGAGCGCCTCAAAGAAGATGGGCCCATCCAGATTGCCCACATACGCCACCGCCCCCGGACTTCCCGAATCGCGCACGGCAGCAGCGAGAGAGTGACGAATCGTCTCTTCCAAGATACCTCTCCCTTATGCCCGGCACGCGCGGCACTGCTTGGAAACGCCTGAGCTGTCGGCGATGCTGCAGTCTAGCGATTCAGGATGAACGGCGCAAGAGAGGCGGCCGAAACGGCCGGTGAAACGCGTGGACGATGCGGGCAGGGCCTCGCATAAAAGAGACCGGAGGCCTCTGCCCTTAAAAACGGTGTGCCCGTTTCAAAGAGCAGACGCCTCCGGCCATGTGCCGAAGCGGTGACTACTTCTTCTTCTTCGCCGCTGCCTTCTTCTTGGCGGCCGGCTTCTTCTTGGCGACTGCCTTCTTCTTCGCAGCCGGCTTCTTCTTCGCGGCCGGCTTCTTCTTGGCGACCGCCTTCTTCTTCGCGGCCGGCTTCTTGGCGGCAGTCTTCTTCTTCGCTGCGGTCTTCTTCTTCGCTGGGGCCATGGTGTTCCTCCTTTCTCGCAACTAAACCCCGAAACATGTGTTGGCGGGAACCTGCCTTGCCTGCAAGGTCATGGTCCACATTCCGTCAACACGGCTCATGACGTGGTCATGTAGCCCTATGCCAACGAGCCGGAGGCTCGGTGTGGCCTTGCCGTCCTCGCGCAATCCCGCCTGGATCGCGGCCGGACGCTCGTGTGTTCCGTTCGTCGGAAAAGTGCAGAGAAGGACGGCCTTGCATGCACGCGGTACGCGGTCGTCCGTACCTGGGAACCCCTGTGCAACCGCGGAGTGTGCGTTCCCCAACTCAAGTGTCGTCGATTCCCTTCCCCTGAGGATCCGTCTGCGTCCCTGTCCCCCTGAGACGGATACGCGCTCGTGCACGAGCGAGACGTGCGCGATATGCGTGTTCAAATCACTCGCTGGTGACCTCAGTTTCTCCACCTCGTTCGCAATGGGCTTCGCATGTCCTGGAAGCGGATCGTCCCCTGTTTGCCGTAACGAAAACGCATCGTGGTTCGCGATGCGTGCCGCCTTGATCCTGTTTTCAACTGTCTTCTTTGCGAAGCTCACTCGTGCTATCCATATAAATGTGTAGCAGACAGTTCAAAAAATAGCAAGTGTTTTGATCACGTCACGATCATTTTTTTGCCGCCCTTTGATTTGTCCGATGCCTGTGTTAGAGTGATGGACGTCCGTTGATCGACGCGTTCACGGGCTGAAACCGGCGCGTGAAGGCGATGGAGAGCCCGATCAACGACAGCCATTTCAGCCTGTAATGACGGTATGAAACGCAACTCTGCACGATGAGGATCACAGACATGGCCGACACAGTCGCAGGTTTCTTTTCGGAGCTCGAAGCGAGGGTCAACCCCGAAAGAGCAGCCGGCATGAACGCCACGTACCAATTCGACATCACCGGCGACGGGGGCGGTAAATGGCATGCAACGTTTGCCAACGGCGGCGTCGCGGTGGCCGAAGGGAAGGCCGAAACGCCGAACATCACGTTGACCACCGACGCCGCGACGTGGATGGATATCATCAGCGGACGCACGAGCGGACAGACCGCCTTTCTTCTCGGCAAGCTGAAGATCCAGGGCGATATGAGCCTGGCCATGAAGCTCGCCAGCGTGTTCGGTCTTGGATGAGCCGCGGGGCGCCGCGCCTGGCCCGGCGCCTTCCCGAGTGCACCACGTGCGCAAACGCACTCCCCAACGGCTGCTGCCTCTGGCCATCACGGGCCTCGCGCTCTGTCTTGCCGCATGCGGCCCGCGCGATGCCGCGTCCAGAACCGATGCCCCTCTCCCCTTGACGTTGACGACGGAAGACAGCGTGTCCCTTCCGGCTACGTTCTATCCGGCCGGCCCGAAATCCGTCTGCGGCGTCGTGCTGGTCCACGACCGGGGAGGAACCGCCGCGCAGTGGACGCCATTCGCGAAACGCCTGCAGCAAAGCGGCATCGCATCCATCGCCTTCGACATGCGGGGGCACGGAGCCGGCGCGGACGGGCCCCGCTCCCACCGCGAGTTCACGCCATCCGACTGGCTGCTGGCCGGTTTCGACATCCAGGCCGCCGTCCAGGCGCTCGCCGCCCACGGCGTCGACTCCAACAACATCGGAATCGCAGGCGCCGGGATGGGCGCCACCCTCGCCACGCATTACGCCGCACAGGACGAGACCATCCAGGCGCTGGTGCTGATCTCTCCCGCACTCGAGTCCGACGGGGTCGCCATCCGCCGGGCCTTTGAGGCCTATACGCAGAGGCCTTCACTCCTCGTCGCCGCAAAAGGCGACACCTACGCCGCGTCCTCCGCACAGACACTGAAGCGCGCCGCATCGACGTTCTGCGAATTGCGCGAATACGCCGGCGGGGCTCACGGCATCGACCTGCTGGATTCCCTGGTGGGCGCGCGGGAAGAAGTGGTGTACTGGCTGGAAAGCATCCTGAAAACATCGCGGGAACCCGTCGATCCGGGACATAACACCGAATAAGCCCGTGCCTCCCGGATGCGGCAGACCGTCGCATCCGAACCCGAAACCATCTTGACGAAGGCAGGGACGCCTCCTATACTGCGCCCTGGGAGCACACGTGCCGTTGAGTAGAGAATCGCAGTCACGGGGTTACAGAAGTGTCAGACACAGGGCACCATCCAGGCTTTTTCAAAGACCATTCGGGGGACTGGCGGAAAGAGCGCCGTGCAGGCAACGACCGTCGAAAACGCGACATTCCCTTTGATCATCCGGACCGGCGCCGCGGTTCGCGCCGCCAGGCCGATCTGGAACTCGCGGAACGCGAGCACAGGGAAATGATCGAGGAAGCGCTCGAAGAATTCGCGGCGGAACACGACCAGAACCACCATTAACCCGCGGGTTCGCTTGCCCTTCGATGAGCCGGGGAAGCGCCCGGGGGCCGAGGCCGCACAGGGCGCACCACAGACCGTCTAGCGCGACTCCGCGAGCACGGCGTCGGCGCCTTGCTTCAGTTCGGCCGCCGCTTGTTCGGCCGTCTTGACGCCTGTCAGCACGCCCGCGAGCGCATTCTCAATGAGTTCCCGCACCTCCTGCCACCCGGGCACATTGGGCTCGGAACACGCGAAGTCAAGGCAATCGAAGGGCGCCTTGTTGTAAGACCATTCCTCCCAGAACGCCTGCATGCGGGGATCCTGCGCCGCCGACTTCCGGATCGGCAGATACCCGGTTCCCAGCGCCCAGCGCACGGTGACCTCGGGCGACGTGAAGAACTTCGTGAACTCCCACGCGACCCGTTCCTGCTCGGGCGTGGTCCGGAAGATGTTGATATTGGGGCCGTACAGCACCGTTTTCGGGTGCTCCGGATCGGCCTGCGGAATGACGGCCATCCCCCACGCTTCCGGCTCGATCAGCATGCCCGTGTACGTGCGGTGAGAGCTTGAACGGAAGAAAAAAGCCACCTTGTCCTGCGCAAAGTCCGACCGATCATCGTAGCGGTGGGCCAGGATCTGATACGCCAGGCCTTCCTGTCCGAGCGTCTCGTGCAGCTTCAACACGGCCAGCGACTCGGGCGAATCGAACCGGCTCTCGCCGTTGGCATACACCTCGCCCCCCATGCTGAACACCATTCCGTCGAAGGTGGACGCGTCCACCGCGACCGCATACGCGCTCTTGCCGGTCCGCTCCTTGATTTGGCGGCATTGCGTCAGGAACTCATCCCAGGTGCGCGGAGGGGCGTCGATGCCCGCCGCCGCCAGAACGCGTTTGTTGAAATAGAGCATGAGGACCGATTTGCAGAACGGAAACGAGTACATACCATCATCCAGCGTGGGATACCGGTTGGTTTCGAGCACCACCGGAAAGAAATCCGCCAGTTCCTGCTCGCTCAACCCGAGCCCGGGGTCGGCGATCAACGGATCCAGCGGCACAATGGCGCCGGCCTGCGCATACACCGTGGTCATGCTCTGGTACCCCACCGCCATGGCGGGGACGGTGCGGGCCTGAATGCTGGTCACGAGTTTGCGGAAGATCTCGCTGTAACCGCCCACATAGTCGGCCTTGACGGGAATGCCGTCGCGCTCCGCGTTGAATTCCGCGATGATGCTCTCCAGCAGCTCCCGGTTTTCGTCGGTCTGGCGGTCCCAGAACAGGGCGGCATTGGGATCGATGGGGCGGAATTCGCCGCCGCCCCCGCCGCTCCCGCAGGCCGGCACGAGCATGCCCATCCCCGCGGCCAGCACGGCCGCCGACACCACCGTCCTGATCTTCATCCCTTGATTCCCGCGCTGATGGCGCTTTCCAGAAAATACCGCTGCGCCGCGAAGTATAGCCCCAGGGTGGGAAGAATCACAACGGTCGCCGCGCACATCAGCAGGTGCAGCCGCACGCCTTCATCCGAGGAAAACAGCGTGAGACCGACCTGCACCACCCGCATCTCGTCGCGGTCCGTAACCACCAGCGGCCACATCAGCGAGTTGTAACTGCCCAGAAAGGCAAACAGCCCCACCGTCACCGCCACGGGTTTGACCAGGGGCGTCGCGATCCATACGAGAAAGCGCAGATGGCCGCACCCGTCGACCTTGGCCGCATCGAAAAAATCGGCCGGCAGGCCCAGAAACGCCTGGCGCATGAGGAAGATCGAGAACGCGTTGGCGCACCACGGCACAATCAGCGCGGCATAGGTGTCCTTCCAGTGCAGGGCGTTGATCAGCATGAAATTGGGAATCAGCGTGACCTCGAACGGCACCATCATCGTGGCCAGCACCAGGCTGAACAGCAGCCCCCGACCCGGAAAATCAAGCCGGGCAAAGGTGTAGCCCGCGAACATCGAGGTCACGATCACCGACGCCGTCACGGCGAACGCGACCACAAACGAGTTATAGAAGTACGTCGCGAACTGCGGAGCTTCCTGGAACATCACCACGAAGTTGCTCCACATCAGCCGCTCCGGAAAGAGCTCGAGGCCTCCCAGGAGCGCTTCGGCCTCGCTCTTCAGCGCCGTCGAGATCATCCAGACGAATGGGAACGTCATCGCCAGCGCGCCCGCGGTCAAGAGAGCATATAGGGCCGCCTTCCGTGTCATTCGTAGTGCACCCGCCGGCCCGCCAGGCGCCACTGTACGGCAGTCATGACCACAATGCCGATGGCCAGCAGTGTCGCGACCGCGCACCCGTAGCCGATGCGGCCGAACTCGTAGAAATTGGCGTAGATGTACACCGTCAGGTTCTGCGTGGTGTTCTGCGGTCCCCGGCCGTTGCCGGTCATCGCGTAAAAACTGTTGAACGCCTGAAACGCCTTGATGGTGCTCACCACCAGCAGAAAAAAGATCGTGGGCGAGAGGATGGGCAGGGTCACGGCGCGGGTCGCCTGGAACCAGCCGGCCCCGTCGATCCGCGCCGCCTCTTCCAGGTCGCGCGGGATCACCGTCAATCCCGCCAGGAAGATCACGATCATGAATCCGCTCGAGTGCCAGATCTCAAACAGCATGATGCAGAACAGCGCCAGGCTCGGCCCAATGTCCGCGGGAATCCAGCCGCCGCTGAAAACCCAGAGCGCGCCGCGCGATTCAAGCAGCCAGGACTTCGGCTGGAACCCCAGCCACACGAGAAGCGCGTTCACAGGCCCGTCTTGCGGATGCAGCAGGGCAGCCCAGACCGTCGCCGCGGCCACCACCGCCGTAATGTACGGTAGAAAATACACCGTGCGGAAAAACCCACGCCCGCGCGCTATCCGGTACAACAACGTCGCGACGAGAAAACTGAGCATCATCGTGACGGGGATGGTGCCCACGACGTAATAGACGGTCACCAGCAGGCTCTTCCAGAAATCGGGCTGAGTCAGGGCGCGCGAATAGTTCGCGAGTCCGATGAAGGGCCGGTCCGGACGCCTGGAATTGAACAGACTGAGGTAGACCGCGTAAAAAAGGGGCGCCATGCCGAACAGCCCGAGAATGGCCACGGCTGGCGAGAGGAGAAACAGCGCCAGCGGTGCGTCGCGCCACCGCTTTCCGCGCAGGGCGTCGAACAGCGCGTCCAGGGCCGCCAGCAGCCGATCCAGCCCCTGAATCAGGGTCCGGTGCAGCGCGGCAAGCGCCGCCAGTCCTCCCAACGCAATCAGAACCCGGAACCACACGCCCTGTTCTTCCCCAATCCCGCGGAATCCCCGCGTAACCCATGGAGATTACCGTACGGGGAGCGCCGCCGCGATGTCAATACGCCCCGTGTTCCCGGTCCCGCCGGCGCCCGGCGTGCGCCCGGAGACCGTGGCCCGCCACAAGCGCCGGTTTTCGCGGGACCAGAAAACGGGGTCGCTTGTGGTCATACCCCCAATTCCGGGCCCCGCGGATACCCCGATTGCCGCTGTAACCACAAGGCCCCTGCTCACGCGCGCGCGGAAAAGCCGCCGCTTGTGGTCATCCCGGCAAACCCTCAAGAGCAACGGAGCTTGCCAAATGACCGCCGGGTCTTGCACCATACACCAAACAACCCGGTGAGGTAATACCATGCCGTCCCCGATGCTGACAAGCGCACTTCTTGCCCTCGGCGGATTGCTCTCCGCCGCAGAGGTGCCGCCGGACATTCTCCTGATGGCGCTGGAGCCGCCTCCGGCCACGCCCGACTTGTATGCCGCCTACGCGGAGGCGGGATTGAACACGATTTCGGTCGCTGCCGGACCAGAGTTCGAAACGGCGGCCGCCCTCGCGGCCGAGGCCGGACTGTCGGTGCTGGTCGCTAATCCCGGCGCGATGGAGGGCGGCACGGCCGCATGCGCCGCCCTGGCGGAGAGCTGTCCCGCAATCGCCGGGTGCATGCTCGGCGCGAATGTCACTTCGGCGGACGGGGACGCCGCGGCCCAGCTCGAAGGTCTGAAACACCTGGACACGCATCCTCTTGCGCTGGCGTTTATCAGCATGAGCAATGGCAAAGGCCCGGCCACCGCCGAGCGGCTTCTGGGCACCGGGCTGAACGCCTTCGGCCTGCGCGCGTTCACGCTGAGGCGCGACGGTTCGGAAGATCGCGCGGGCTATTTCGACCATCTGGCGCGCGCCCGCGAACTCGCAGGAACGCACGGGACGCGCTGGCTGGGATTCGTGCAGGTCACGGAAACCGGAGACTTCCGCTTCGCATCGGAGAGCGACCTGCGCTTCCAGGTATACAGCCAGCTTGCCTTTGGCGCACGCGGCCTCGCCTACCATCGCTACTGGCTCTCCATTCCGCCCGAGGCCTGGCAGGCCGATCCCGCCGCGGGGATGCGCCGCAGCATGGTCAATCCGATAACCGGCGAGCGCCATTACACGTGGGAGAACGTCGCGGCCGTGAACCGGGAAGTGCGCGCGTTGTGGCCGGTCTTGAGCACGCTACGGGTCAACGACGTGTTCTTCGCAGGCGATGTGCCCCCGGGGATGCGGCCCCTTCCCTTCGGCAACCATCCCATTCGTGCCATCACTGGTCAATCCGCGCTCGTGAGTTTCCTGCGCGATGCCGACAACCGCGACTGGGCGTTCGTCGTAAATACGGTGCACGGCATGCAGCGAAGCGCACAAGGAACCGAACGGACGTTGCGTATCCAGCTCGATCCGGCCATCCCGCCGGTCATGGAAGTGGACCGGACGGACGGCAGCCTGAAACCGGTCTCCGTCAATCGAAACGAGATGTACCTGACGCTGCCCGGAGGCACGGGGGCCTTGCTCCTGCTCACGCCGCGGGGGGCGGGCTCAGGAGAGGCTCAAGCACGTCCAGAGAGCGCGCAATAGCGCCCTGATTGGCCAGCACCGCCCGGCGGCCCTTGCCGGCGAGCCGCTCACGCGCCTCCGCGTCGTCGAGGAGGGTTGCCAGAGATTCCCGCAGATGCTCGGCATCGGTTTGAAGCGCGCCATCCCCTTCGAGCAATGCACGCGCCGGATCGATGAAGTTGCGCATGTAGGGGCCAAAGACCGTGGGAATGCCCAGGGCCGCCGGTTCGATCGGATTGTGCCCTTCGACGCCCGGGTAGAAACTGCCGCCGATCACCGCGACCGTGGCGATGGCATAGAACCCTACCAGTTCGCCCATGACGTCGACGACAAGCACGCGCTCGCCCGCAGGCGTCCGGCCCGCGCGAACCTCCGAGCGCAGCAGGAGCGGCTCCTCGAAGGGCGCACAGACCTCGTTCACACGCTCCAGGTGACGCGGCACCAGTATCATGCGAAGCTCGGGAAATCGCGTCTTCAGGTCTGCCCAGCACGCCGCGGCCAGGCGCTCATCGCCGCTGCGCATGCTTCCAAACACAATCACCGGAGCGTTGGCGGGAATGCCCATCTGCCCGCGAAGGGCTTCGGCATCGGCCCGCGGGAACTCGGTCCGTACGCCCTCGAATTTGGTGTTGCCGGTGACATGAAGCGCGGTCTCCTCTGTGCCCAGTTCCCGCAGGCGGTCCGCGTACTCCCGGTTCTGAGCACATACGGCCGAAAGCGAGCCGAAAACCGGCCGCCAGAAACCCTTCCAGCGGCGGTAACGCCGGATGTGCTTATCGCTGATGCGTCCGTTGAGCACCGCCACCGGGACGCCCCGGCGGCGCGCCGCCCACACGGCATTGGGCCACACTTCCGTTTCGAGCAGAACCAGCAGGCGCGGCCCGAGACGCTCCAGAAAGCGGCCGACGCACACCCGGTGATCGAACGGAAACCACGTCACGGGGACCGTCCCCGCCATCTTCTCGGCCTGCCGCCGGCCGGCCAGCGTCGACGTGGTCAGGAGGATGGGTATGTCCGGCCAGCGCGCCGCCATCGCCTCGAGTATGGGCCGCGCCGCATTGACCTCGCCCATGCTGCACGCCTGCACCCAGATGGGCGCGCCATCCAGACGCGCTGGAACCGGGGGAGCGAAACGGCGCAACAGCGGCCGGTATTCCGGCCGCGCGGCCAGGTAGGCCGCCCCGGGCGCCGCGGCAAGCGTCGTCAGCACGTCGTACGCGATTTGCGGTAGCATCGGTCCTCATGCAGAACGGGCGGCCGCTGGCCCAACGCCAGATCGACCGCCCGAATTCCAACCATCACCGCTGCTTCGATGTTTACTTCGCCGGTTCGAAATACCGCGCCCCCGTCGGGTCGACGATATCCACCGTGATGAATATCAACAGACTGTTCTGGGCAATTTCACGCGATTTTCCGCGGAAGAAGAAACCCAGCACCGGGATATCGGCCAGGTACGGAAGCCGTTCATCTCCCTTCGTGGACCGGTCGGTAATCATGCCGCCGAGCACAATGGTGTCGCCATCATGCACCAGCGCGTTCGTGTAGATCTCCTGCGTTGCAATCTGCGGGTACGTGGTGGTTGTTTCAATCTCTTCCCCATCCACGATGCTTCGGCTCGTGTACGTATCCTGGCCCACATAGGAGTCGACGAACGGATACAGCCACACGCGCACCAGGTCAGACCCGCACACCTGCGGCGTCACGGTGAGCGTGATGCCGAACTCGAAGGTCTCCGGGAAGATCTCCGTGGTCACGGCCATGTTCGAGGTGCCGCCCAGATACGAGCCTTCCGTCACGTCCACCGTGGTCTCGGCGTCGGTGATGAACGTCCGCGACGTGTAATCGCGAATCACCGCGCGGCGCCGGTTCAGCGTCGTGATCTTGGGCGCACTGAGCAGTTCCGTTTCCGTCAGACTGTTCAGGAAATCAAACGTGACGCCCAGGCTGTCGCCGTCCGCATTGTCCGTGATGGTCCCCGAGAAGCTGAAGGCGCCCGGAGGGCCGGGGTTGGCCAGCGCATTCAACAATCCCTGGGTAATGGTGTTGTTGATCACGCTCGTGCCGTCCGGCCGCGTGTAAAACGGGATGTCCTCCGTCACGCCGTCGCCGTTGATGTCGTAGGCATAGGTCGTTTCTTGCAGGCTCTGCACCGCGCGCGCGCGGCCGTTCACGTCTGAAAGATTCACGTCCCATTCGAATCCGACCTTATCGAGGTCAGACACGCTGACCGTCACGAATTTTGCCTCGATAGTGACCTGTTTGGGCACCAGGTCGATCTGTTCGAGCTGCTCCTCCAGCAAATCCAGGTTGGTGGGGGTATTGCGAGCCACCAACTGGTTCGTGGTCGGGTTATAGATCATATACGAAAGCACTTCTTCCGTTTCGGGCTCGATCACGGGCGAGACCATCCGCTGCAACATCACGATGATGTTCGGCGCGTAGTTCAGGACTTCCACGCCGCCTTCCGCCGTGATCCCGCCTTCCGCGCCTTCAACGCCCGCGGTGGCCGCGGTCGCGCCGCCGCCGCGGCGGCCCGCCTGGCCGCGGGCTGTTCCGGCCGTGCCCACACCGGTCTGGCCGGTCGTTGTGCCGGTCGGGCTGCTGCCCACGCCGGTGAAGCCAATGATGATTACGGCTTCCGAAGCGGCATAGTAACCGCCGCCGCCGCCATAGCCGCCGC
>DDYW01000193.1 GCA_002348185.1 Candidatus Hydrogenedentes bacterium UBA2224
CCATGGACGAATGGAACTACTGGTACGGCGAAGAACTCTACGGCGAAATCGGCGTCCGTTATTTCCTCAAGGACGCATTGGGCGTCGCGGCGGGCATCCACGAATTCGCCCGCAACAGCGACGTCATCTTCATGGCCAATTACGCGCAGACCGTCAACGTCATCGGCTGCATCAAGACCACCGGCACCCACGCCGCCTGGGACGCCACCGGGCTGCCCCTGCTCCTCTACCGGCGCGAATTCGGCAGCATCCCCATCGCCGTCGAAGGCGGACGCCCCATCGACGTCATGGCCGCGTGGGTCCCGGACCGCACGGCGCTCACCATCGGCGTAGTCAATCCGCTCCCTGAGGCCGTCGACGTGCCGTTTACCTTGACGAACGCTGCCATCACGGGCGACGGCGTTGTCTGGACCATCGCCGGAACCGATCCCATGCTCTACAACGTCCCGGGCGAACCACCCCGGCTCGAAATCGTCGAATCCCCGGTCACTGGCCTCGCCGCAACGCTTCCCGTCCCCGGGTACAGCATTTGTCTTTTCCGCTTACCCGTCAAATAAGGCCCCGGCAGGTCCTACCGGTCCATACCGTCCACCCCGTCCATGCCGTCCATACCGTCCATGCCGTCCATACCGTCCATACGGTCCACCGGGCCCACACACCGCGTGCCTCCGGCCCGAACCCCGTGCCGGAGCAAGAAAACCCTTGCGCTCCATGCGAATTGTGTCTATAGTGACCCCAGCAAATCCTCGCGCTGGCGATGCGGCCCGGTGAGGGGCCCGCGGGATACTTCGCAAGGTGGAAAGGAGGTGGTCCATCGATGGGAAGTCCGGGAAAACCCGGCGCTGGTAGGCATGCCTGCTACGCCGTAACTCGCCTCCAGGAGATGGATCCAGACGCGATGAAGGTTGAGGATCTTACGTGGAGGTGCCGGCGATAGCGGGCAATAGGTCTACTGGCTGATTTCCTGCGGGGCTCAGGACCTCCGGTTCTGAGCCCCGCGTTTATTGCATACTGGGATGGGCTGGACAACCGGGGGACGTGCAGGTCGGGACACACGCATGGCGCGGGACGAAAGCCACGACAAAAACATGGACGGCGCTCCGGATGCGTCGTTTCCCGAGGCTCGGGTGAGCGTTTCCCGGGACCGCATGACTGTGCTGCTCGACGCCGATTCCATCCCCGACGACCTCGACGCCTTCATCCCGTGGGTGTTGGCGCAACTGGCCCAACAGCAGATCCGGCCGGACCTGCTGGATGACCGCATCGGCGAGCGGATACGCGCCGCCGCCAGTGAGGGCGCCTGGCACGGCCTGGTGCTCGCCGAGGGCAGGCGACCCGGCGAGCCGATCGACGGGTACGTCGAGTGGGCCGGCGACTTCTTCAAATCCGGGTTCGTGCTCGATGAAGAAACGGGCGCACTCAATTACCGCAAGCCTGCCGCCGAACGAAACGTGCAGGCAGACCAGCTTCTGGCCACCGTACATCCCCCCCAGCCCGGCGAGGACGGCATCGACGTCTACGGGAACCCCGTTTCTGGAAAGAAAGGCCGGGCCGCGCACCTGCGCGCCGGGCGCAACGTCCGCCAGGAAGAGGATGCCTGTTTCGCCGCCCGCGACGGACGCATCCAATACGATATGAGAACCGTGTCGGTCGACGAAGTGCTCGTGATCCGCGGCAATGTCGGCCTGAAATCGGGCGATATCGATCATCTCGGAACCGTGCTGGTCGAGGGAGACATCGGACCGAACAGCGTCGTGCGCGCCACGGGCGACATCGAAGTCAGCGGAATCGTCGAGCGGGCCGATGTGGAAGCGGGGGGAAATCTCGTGATTCGCGGCGGAATCATGGGATCCGGTAAAGACAAGATCCTCGTCGAAGGACGCATTCAGGCCAGGTACATCATTGATTCCAGGGTGGAGGCCGATCACGACATCGTCGTCGAACGGGAGATCGTGCAGTCCTTCGTCCGGTCGATGGGCTCGATATGCGTGCCGCGGGGCCGCATTGTCGGCGGTGAAACCGTCGCGCGAGCCGGGTTTCTGGTGGGCCAGGTCGGCAGCGAGGCCCTCGTGCCTACCGTGCTGATCGCGGGCCGCGATTTCCGGCTCGACGATAAGCTCCGGGTCCTGCACCGCGAAATCAACGCCCTGTTCATCCAGCAGGGCCAGCTCGAGCTGAAACTCAAGTACCTCTCCACGCCCAGGCGGCTGCCCATGATTCGCCCGGGCAGCCCGGAGAACGAACACCCGGCTCAGCTCAAGCAGGAACTGGACGATGTGGCCCGGCGCATCCAGGTCCTGACGGCCGAGGCGGAAGATCTGAAGCTCCAATCGCAAAGCAACACCCGCGCCCGGCTCGAAATCCTCAAGGTCGTCTATCCGGAGAGTTACCTCAGGCTCGGAGAGGAAGAGCTGCATGTCCGGGAACAATTCCCGGGACCAGTGCACGCCCACCTGGCCGGCGGCAAAGTCCATTTGCGCAAAGGCAACGAGGACTGACCCCGGCCCACACCGCTCCCGCGTTACGCCGTCGCGCGCAGAATCGAAAAGCCCATCCTCGGCATGGGGGCGCCGCTGTTGTGAAAGCTGATGCCCTCGTAGCGGAATTCGCGCACCGCCACGTGCGTGTGCCCGTAATACACGTCCGTCACACCCGAGTCCCGTCCGTGGCCCACATGATCCAGGTAATGCACGAGACGTTCGGCCACGACGTGCCGGGGGAAAACCAGCCGCGGAATGGTGCGGTGCGCGCCAAGCCACATGGCGAAATCGTACGCCCGGTTCACCACCTTGCCCCGCTGACGATCATGGTGCCACACGCGCCGCGCCGCCTCGAATTCCGCCTGCGTCATCTTCCGGTCGGCCACATCGCCATGGAGAAACACCGCCGCGTTCAGACGAAACAGATCGTGATGGCAGGTCAACCGCTCCGTCTGGGCCGCGTACCCGTCCAGCGCGTCGATGAACACCTTCACGCTGTCGTGGTTGCCGAAAATATAATGAAAATCACAGTGCGGGTGCCGCGCGATGATGCGGTCGAGCCACGCGAGGGCTTCATGCACCGTCTCGCCGACGGATTCAAACACGCTCCACCGGAAATCAAAGATGTCGCCGTTGAGCACGCAGACCTCGGCCTCGGCAATCGCCCGGTCCAGCGCCGCCGTGTGAAGGTGCGCCTCAGACCGTTTGCAGAACAGATGAAGATCGGATACCGCGCAAATCTGTTTCATGAATCCTCGTATCGTTGAGTCTCTGGACCGGCAGGTGGCAACGGCGGCGAACAGGTCAGCGTCGCAGATGCTCCAGAACCCGCAACGCACTCTCCAGGCCCCACCGGATGACCGGCGTGGAACCCAGGGTCAGGAGCGCCGTCAACTGACTGCTCCGGCGACGGCCCGTCGTCGACCAGGTCGTGAAATGTTCGCAGTTGTTGAACAACAGGTGGTATCCGCCTGTCCCCAACGCGCTTTCGGCACGGCTCATGGCCAGCTCGGGATCCTGCACCCCCCGGCCGGCCACCCGCACCGCACGGCCCTTGCAGAATTCGGCCAGTGAAGTCCGCCGCACATAGGCATCGGACTTCTCCCGCTCCATCCCGGCGTAGTGAATGACCGTGCCGTCACCACAGTCAATGCCGTGGTGCCAGTATCCGCGCCTGCGAACTTTCAGATGGTCGCCTCGAGCCATTCCCCATCCCTCGATATATCTCTCTAGTTTATACCCGGAATGACCGTCGGAATCAAGTTTTTCTGAAATACCCGCCCCGTATAAACCCGTTCACACGACAAGACCGGCCTCCGTCACGCACCTACTCAGACAATCCTTCCCCGAAATGCGAGAGAGGCTCAAAACACGCCGAATTCCGAAAACAGCGCCCCTGCGTATCAAAAATAAGTTGTCAGCCCTGACATAACATCGACTTGCGCATGAGCAATCTGGGGGATCCGCCACCTGTTTTCAGCCCGGAAAAACGCGCCAACTACTTCATATACAACCTGTTACAATTTGCGTGTCGCGTTGGCATGTACCTTGCGTGTTTAAAACTATCAGTGTAACACGTGTGTATGCGGCTGCGTCTTCTGAATCGTGCGGACAACACGGAGAAACTGCGGTATTCCGTGGCGGGCGGTGCAATCCTCGTGATGGGGTGAAAGGGTGCATGGGGCAGCCTTTCCGGGACGCAGACGGAACGGAAATCAAAGAAAGGCGAGGTGCGAGGGATGAATAAGGTACTGTTGAGTCTGGCTCTGGCCGTCCTGGTAAGTTTCAGTGCGGCCGCCATCGATGTGGCTGACGTGAACGTCCAGCCGGCTTATCCGGGAGAATGGGAACTGCTGGACATTTACGAAGCCCTCTTCGGCGTCAGCACCGGGTTTGCCACCAGTGACGCCCTGTACGAAGCCGTGGGTGTGGATCCGGACGACTATAACGGTCCGGACGTGCTCCACTTCTTCGGCGACCAGGACGTCGCCCTGGAGGCGCGGTACGCCACGTATACCCATGACCTCTATTTCTATGACCCGGTACTGCCCAACGCCGTGGCGAACGAGAATTTCCTGTTCACGGTCTCGGGCGGCTACGTCAACCCCGGCGCGGGCGGCTCGCCCTCCGCGGTGCTGACGGCATCGGTCCAGCCCTACGGCTTCTCCCTGCACGTGGGGCAAACGGGCGCCACCCTGTATTCGGAATACGGCCGGAACGAGGCGGAGCGTGTGCAGATGCTCATGCTCGCCGCGCCCGACAGCTACCTGCCCGGAACCTACCTGCTGGCGTGGGAAGACCGGCTGGACAGCGACCCCCAGGCCGACTGGGATTACCAGGATCTCGTGATCATGGTACGGCCCATCGTTCCCGAGCCCGCATCCATCGTGCTGATGGGGCTGGGGATCGCCGCGCTGTCGCTCCGTGGGCTGCGTAAACTGGTGTAATCGATTCGCTGGGCTGCGGTCGATGGTGTAAGAAACCCCGAAGGCGCCCCTTGCGTTCCAGTCTTGAAACGCAAGGGGCGCCGCATGTTCAGCCGGTCCGTTCCGGCGCCGCCGTACCCCCTCGGGCCAGCCTCCGCTCTTACCGTTACACCCGCCTCGCGCGTCGCAGGTAACGTTACGCCAGCACGGTATGCTATCATCCACCTCCGGAGCTACGGAGGTACAGCATGACCCAATCCCTGGAACGCGAAGCGCTTGAACTGGCGACCATCCTCGACACCATGGCCGATGGCGTGTTTGTCATCGACACCGAATTCATCGTCCAGCGCTGGAACCGGGCCATGGAACGCATCACCGGGTATCCCCCGGACCAGGCCATCGGGCGCAATTGCGCGCTCTTGAACGCCAACTCCGTCGACGAACACCTTCAGAGCCTGCCGCCGCTCACCTGCGACCTCTTCAAAGTGGACTGGGTAGACAAAGTCGAGACGGTCATCAAGCACTGCAACGGCGATGAGATCCACGTGATCGCGGCCGGCCGCGTGCTGCGCGACGATCACAGCGAACCCATCGGCGCGGTGATTACCCTGACCGACATCACCTCGCTCCGCCGCCTGGAAACCGAGATGAACCAGCTTCGCCGGGAGGTGACCGGCCGCTTCGAGTTCGACAACATCGTCGGCAAAAGCCCCCAGATGCGCGAGATCTTCAACCTCGTGGAACTCGCCGCCGCCTCCCCGGTGACCGTGCTTATCTCCGGGGAGACCGGCACCGGCAAGGAAGTCGTCGCGAAGGCCATCCACTACCACAGCGAGCGCAAGAACGGCCCGCTCGTCCGGGTCAATTGCTCCGCCCTCTCGGAATCCCTCCTCGAAAGCGAGCTCTTCGGCCACGCCAGGGGAGCGTTTACCGGCGCCATCCGGGACCACGTGGGCCGCTTCGAACGCGCCAATGAAGGCACCATCTTCCTCGATGAGGTCGGCGACATCCCCCCCCTGGTTCAAGTGAAGCTGTTGCGCGTGCTCCAGGAACGCGAACTCGAGCGCGTCGGCGAATCCGTTCCCCGCAAAGTCGATGTCCGCGTCATTGCCGCCACCCACCGCAATCTGCGCGAGGTCGTGCGGCGCGGCGAATTCCGCGAAGACCTCTTCTACCGGCTCAAGGTGTTTCCCGTCCATCTGCCGCCGCTGCGCGAACGCAAAGAGGACATCGACCCCCTCGTCAAACGTTTCATCGCCCAGTTCAACGCCGACACCGGCAAGAACATCCAGGGCCTGACCCCCGACGCCCTCCGCATGGTCCTCGACTACTGCTGGCCGGGGAACGTCCGCGAACTCGAAAATGCCATCGAACACGCCTTTGTCACCTGCAACAGCGCGTTCATCGGACCCCTCGATCTCCCCATCGAAATGCGACGCGTCGAACTGAAACGGCAGCTCTGCGACGACCCCAGCCAGGCCGACGCCTTCGCCTTGCCCGGACCCTATTCGGAACTCCCCGCCCGGCGCAAACGGGGAAACACGCGCGAGGAACTCATGGCCGTGCTCGACGCCTCCGGATGGAACAAGGCCGAGGCCGCGCGACGGCTGGGAATCACCCGGACCTCCATCTGGCGGCGCATGAAAAAACTCGGGGTGCCCCTCAATCGGCCCCCCGAAGGCCGACGCGACAGCCTGCCGGACACCCCTCCGGCAGGGTAGCCGCCCCGGCACATGCCAGCGAACACCGCCGGCAACCGCCCGTTCCCGCACGCGAAAACCGGCATTTCGGCCAACAAACCGTTCGCGAAACGTTACTAAAACTAGGCTTTGTAACGTAGTGTAACGTTACATTGTGCTTTACCTCCGGTGTTCGCGGTGTTTTCGGGCTTCGCTAACTCGTTTTACGGTAACTGCTTGGACGCCAGATTGACCTCGAGTCATATTTTGGCATGGAAAATGCTCTCCTTTCAGGTGTTGTAAGACTCCCGAATGGGCGGAGAGCCAAACACATGACTGTCGAACGGGCACTGCGTGCGATCGCAGGGTTTTTTGTTCTGGCCAGTGTGGTTCTGGCCGTGCTCCATTCCCGGTATTGGCTCGTCTTCACGGGGTTCGTGGGAGCCAATCTCCTCCAGTCGGGGTTCACAAACTGGTGTCCCATGGTCTGGTTGCTCGAAAAAGCGGGCCTTCGCCGTTGCGACGCGCCGGAAAAGACGCCTGAAACTACAGTTTAATCCGGTCGTAACGACCGTCAGGGTTCCCTCCCTAAAATCGGGGTGGCTTATCCACGCCGCCCCGTGCCGCCAGGTCTTTGCCGAGGCCTGCGCGGTGTAGCTCCGCCCGAGGAAGGTTCGGGGACTCGCGACCCCTCAGTATGCCGCGCGGGTCCCCGACCTTCTTCACCCCCCTCTCTCGTCCTCATGCCTTCCTCCCGTCACATGCGCGCGCTGCGCTCCGGGCACCGGGCGATCGCCATAGCAACTCCAGCGCAACCGTTGCGTTTGTAGCGTTGCGCAACGCTTTTCGTGCGCTGCCGCACGCCGGTTACAGCACGGGCGATCACATCTTAACAGCTTGTGAATAAATGACTTATTTCTCCATAGCCCGCGTGCATGAACCTGTTGGCATCGCGATTGCTCTCCTGCACGCATCTCAGGGAGACGAGCCCTGATCTGATGGCCTGACCCGTGGACGATGAAAATGGTATCGACCACGCGGGCCGCGGGGTCCCACACCGGACAGGATCCGGAGAAGAGGATGGAGTACGGGGACTTGTTCCAGGCGCCGTCCCCGGCCCGGCTACGGGGGCTCGTTTGAATGAAACGCGACTGAGCAGGGTGGGCGGCTTACTTCGTTACCTGCCCATGTGATAAGCTGCAGGTCAGCGAATGCCGTGCACGGCGGCCGAAACACAATGACCGGACCGGGGCGTCGGCGGAAACGACTGCAAAGGGTGTGCACGTATGGGAGATGCGCTCGTAAGGTTTGGCATGAATCGTCCGTGGCTGGTGACCGGCGTGATCGTAGCCGTGTCGCTGGCGTTTGTGGTACTCCCGGCACTCCCGTCCCTCTGGCCGGACGCGTTCCCGAGGCTACATCCGGTGCAGGTGGACACCGACCCCGAGAACATGTTGAGCCGGGAAGAGGCCGTCCGGGTGTTTCACAACCGCATGAAACAGATCCTCGCCCTCCATGAAATGGTTGTGGTGGGCGTGGTGAATGACGATCATGCGGACGGCGTGTTCACTGTCGAGACCCTGGCCAATGTGTACGAACTGACGGAGTTCGCGAAGACGCTCACCGGCGAGAACGTGGGGCAAGACGATCCGTACGCGGGCGTGAAGGTGGTCGATATCATCGCGCCGTCGACCGTCGACAACATCGAACAGGGCGGGGAAGGCGAGGTCCGGTTCGAATGGCTGATGCCCGCGCCGCCCGCGACGCGCGACGAAGCCCTCGCCGTCCGCGACAAGGCGCTGCGTATCCCCTTTCTCGAGGGCACCATGGTGTCGGAGGACGGAAAAGCCCTCGCACTCTATCTGCCCATCTCCTCGAAAGACCTGAGCTACGAAGTGTATACCGCGCTGCGAGCGAAGATCGCCACGTTCCAGGGCAGTGAGCAATACCACATCACCGGGCTGCCCGTGGCCAACGACGTGTTCGGCGTCGAGATGTTCAAGCAGATGGCCATCTCCGCGCCGCTCGCCATGCTGGCCATTTTTCTCCTCATGCTGTTCTTCTTCCGCAAGCTGATCCTCATCGTCTCGCCCATGATCATCGCTATGGTGTCGGTGATATTCACGATGGGGCTGCTCGTGGTGACCGGCAACACCATCCATATCATGAGCTCCATGATCCCCATTTTCATCATGCCGATCGCGGTGCTGGACTCCATCCACATCCTGTCGGAGTTCTTCGAACGCTACCAGGAGACCCGGGACCGGCGCACGACCATGGAAAATGTGATGCGGGCCCTCTTCGTGCCCATGCTCTACACCTCCCTGACCTCGGCGGCGGGATTTGCCTCACTGGCCCTGACGCCCATTCCGCCCGTCCAGGTGTTCGGGATCTTCGTGGGCATCGGGGTCATGATCGCGTGGGTGTTGACCGTGCTGTTCATCCCGGCCTTCGCCATGCTCATCCCGGAACGGCGCCTCCAGAATTTCGGCGCGGTCCACCACGAAGATGAAGAAAAAACGCTGAGCCGAGGATTCCTGAAATGGCTCGGCGAACTCACCTTCCACCGGGCAAAACTGGTGCTGGCGTTCGCCGCCGTGCTCGTGCTCGTGACGATCTACGGCATCAGCCAGATTCAGATCAACGACAACCCCACGAGATGGTTTAAGAAGACCCATCCCATCCGCGTTGCGGACCGCGTGCTGAACGAGCATTTCGGCGGCACGTATATGGCCTACCTGGCGCTGTTCCCCGAGGGCGACGATCCCGGCGCCCTGCCGCCGCCGCCCGCCGCTCAGGCCGCGGAGACGCCCGCCGCCGAAACCGGCGCGCCGTCGCTGCCCGGCGGCCTCGACGCAGGCGCGGTCGCGCCGGAACTTCCTGAAGGACTGGGCGCGCTGAACGACGAACCGCCGTCCCGCGCGGACAGCGCCGCACCCGCCCTGCCCGCCGGTCTTGGCGGGGAACCGGAGGAGGTGGAAGAGCCGGCCGCCGCGCCTGTGCCCGCCGCCCCGCCCGCCGAGGAAGTGTTCAAGGAGCCCGAGGTCCTGCGGTACATCGCCGAACTGCAGACACACCTGCGCAGCACGGGCATCGTGGGCAAATCCAACTCGCTGACCGACATCGTGAAGACTGTCCACCGGGAACTCATCGACGGCGCCCCCGAATCGTACCGCGTGCCGGACTCGCCGGCCGCCGTCGCGCAATGCCTGGCCCAGTACCAGAGCAGCCACCGTCCGCAGGACCTGTGGCACATGGTCACCCCCGACTACCGCGTGGCCAGTGTGTGGGTGCAATTGACCAGCGGCGACAACAAGGACATGTCGAAGGTCGCCGCCGCCCTCGACGACTACATCACCCGGAACCCGCCGCCCAGGGCCCTCAAGCACAAGTGGTTCGGCCTGACCTACATCAACGTGGTCTGGCAGGACAAGATGGTCTGGGGCATGGCGGAAGCGTTCATGGGCAGTTTCCTGGTCGTGCTGTTCATGATGATTCTGTTGTTCCGGTCGGGGCTCTGGGGTCTGCTCTCCATGATCCCCCTCACGGTTACCATTGGCCTGATATACGGCGTGATTGGCTATATCGGCAAAGACTACGACATGCCGGTGGCCGTCCTGTCCTCCCTTACGCTGGGCATGGCGGTGGACTTCGCCATCCACTTCCTCGCGCGGTCGCGGACGTTGTACGCGCGCCACGGCTCCTGGGAGAAGGCCTATCCGTACGCCTTTGGCGAGCCCGGCCGGGCCATCATGCGCAACGTGATCGTGATTGCCGTCGGGTTCCTGCCGCTGCTGGCCGCCCCGCTGGTGCCCTACATCACCGTGGGATTCTTCCTGGCGTCGATTCTCTTCGCGTCGGGGATAGGCACGCTCCTGTTCCTGCCTGCGCTCGTGCGCGTGGCCGAGCCGCTGCTCTTCCCCAAATCCAAAGTGTGTTCGATCACCTGCATGTGCGGCACCTGCGTGCTTACGGGCGTCACCGGCCTGCTGCTGGTGGCCGTCAACGTGTATCAGTTCCTCAAGGTGGGGATTACCACCTTGACCTGGGTCACACTGGCCGTGCTGCCCGTGCTCGCCATCGGATGTTTCCTGATGTCGCGCCGCGAAAAATGCCGCGTTCAATGCGATGAGCCCAAATGAATGAAACCACGTCTGCGCGCGTCTGAAGTGCGTGCTCCAACCAGGAGAAAAGTCATGAAGCGTCTACACCGGATACTGTGGGGCGGGCTGCTGGCCGCCCTCATGCTCGCCCCCGCGGCCACGGTCGCCGCCCAAGAGCTCTCGGCCGACGAGATCGTGCGAAAGGCCAAGCACATGGCCTACTACCAGGGCAAGGACGGCAATGCCCGCGTCAAAATGACCATCACCGACGACCAGGGCCGCAAACGCGAAAAAGAGCTCACCATGCTCCGCAAGAACATGGACGACCAGGACCAGGAACAACGGTTCTACGTCTATTTCCATCAGCCTGCCGACGAGAGCGGGACCGTGTTCATGGTCTGGAAACACGTGGGCAAGGACGACGACCGCTGGCTCTACCTGCCCGCGCTCGGCCACGTCAAACGCATCGCCGCCTCCGATGAACGCACGAGTTTCGTCGGCTCCGACTTCTTTTACGAAGACGTGTCCGGCCGGAATCCCGAAGAAGACAACCACGAGCTGATCAAGACCGACGACACCTACTACGTCGTGAAGAGCACGCCCAAACCCGAAAACAAGGCCAAGGTGGAGTTCGATTCCTACACGTCCTACATCCACAAGGCCACCTTCCTCCCGGTCAGCATGCAGTTCGAGCAGGGCGGCAAGGTCTACCGCGAAATGAAGGTCCTGTCGGTCAAGGACATTCAAGGATACAAAACCACGGTCAAAAACAGTGTCAAAGACCTCAGCCGCGGCAGCGAGACCATTCTCGAATACACCTCGGTCAAATACGACATCGGCCTGCCCGACGACGTTTTCACCGAACGGTATCTGCGCAACCCGCCCCGCGAACACCTCGAATGAGCGCGGGCCGCTGAGCAGCATCACGGGCCGGACATCCTATCCGGCCCGTTTTTCATGCCTGCCCGTGTCGTACCCCGCCACCCGCCGGATGACTTCCCCGGCGGCCATGCGTTACAATGTCCGGTGGCGTGCCGGCATGCGGCGCGACGCGCCAGGTCCCGCGCGGAGGGTTAGCGTAATGGTAACGCACCGGTCTTGAAAACCGGCGCCTTCGGGCTTGGGGGTTCGAGTCCCTCACCCTCCGCCACTTCTTAAACGCCTTGTGTGAACCCGGCCGTGCTGCAACATGAGCGGCAATGTGTGGGAATATTGCAGCGGCGGGCTGTGCTCGGCCGTCCACTACTCCGTCAGTCCGGGCAGGAATCCTATACCGGCCCGCCTGCAAAACCCACGAAGAACTCGCACGGTGTACGCGGCGGCATTTCTGCAATCAGGCGCGGCAGCCTGCATGTGCGCATTCGTCAGAATCGACTCGTGTTCGACGGGTAGCTTGTCGGACTTGGCACCCCGCAGCGCCACAGACGGCGAGGACAACGCAACGATCAAGCCCATTTGAGAGAGGTATCGAATGGCTGCTCTGGCCTTGCTCCTGGCTTCTGCCATAGCCGATCTCGTTGTGCGAACACACGTCTTGCCCCGTAGTGCGGAGGCCGTCGGCCGGATACGCCCGGCTCGAGTTGGTAGGGGGCCGCGCAATGCGTTGTCACGTGCATGCAGAGACATCGCATTGAAAAGAAGGCTAGAGGCTTTCGGGTCCGAATTCTGGGACGGTTTTTCTTGCTCTGCGCTGGTCGGCGTCTTGCCAATCCAGCATTTTCCTGACATACTCAACCTACGGTTTTGGAGTTCCGCTCGCCCTGCAAACCGGAGTTCCAACGTGCCGGGGAAACAAAAAAGAGTCGCGGGGAGCACGGCGGCGTCGGGATCGCCTCGGCAGCCGCAATTGTGGTTTTTTCAAGAAAAGTTGATTTCGGAGCGCCTTTATCTGCAGTCGCTCGTACGGTTTTCGCTCGTCGTCGGCATCATCGTGGGTACGCTCTTCGCACAGTATGTCGTTGGGGTGGAGGGGCTGCACGCCCAAGGATTGATTAGCCTGGCGCTTGCGCTGGGAGTGTTTAATGCGGGGGCCTTCTGGGCATCGCGACAGCTGAGGGGGTCGGAAATCTCGCCGGCCAGATTCCATCTTCTTCAGAGCATAATGCATTTGACGATCACCGTGGATCTCTTGTTCATCACGGTAGGGCTCTGGTTCGTTGGTGGGCCGAAATCGCCTTTTCAGTCATTTTATCTACTGCACTTAATGCTTGCGTCGGTTCTGTTAAGCCGACGCGCTGCGTTTGCTCACGCCCTTTCAGCCTACGCTCAGTTTTCGGTCCTTGTGCTGGGGGAGTGGTTCGGCTTGATCCCGATGCGGTTTCCGGAAGGTGCGGTCAACAACGCGGCACCGTTGGACGGCCGCTTCGTTCTAACCGTCCTTTTTGCACAAGCGGTTTTAATGGGGCTTTCGGTGTTTCTCGTCACGGGGCTGGCCGTGTTGTTGCGCGAAGGGGAGGGGCGTATTCAGCAGGCGAACGCGCAAATGACCCGTCTTTCAGCGATGCGGCAGGGTTTCTTGCAGATCACGGTGCATGATTTGAAAGCGCCCGTGGCTGCAGCAGCGATGCTGCTCAGGAATGTGACGGACGGGCTTTGCGGCCCATTGACAGGGAAACAGGAGGAATGGCTCGGCAAGTGCCATCGACGGCTAAATGAGCTTGTCGCCCTGCTGTACGATTTCGAAGTCCTTGCCATGCTGGACTCCGAAACGGTTGAAAAGCAGCGTCGGCCGGTGGATGTCAACGGTGTGTTGAGGCGCGTAGCGGAAGAATGTCAGGAGATTGCGCAGGCACACAGCCATACCGTGGAATTCAGCATGCGGAGCGGAATTGGATGCGTGCTGGGCATCGAACGTCTTATTCATGAGGCCGTGGCAAATCTCGTGACGAACGCCATTAAATATACGCCGGAAGGGGGAATGATCATGCTGCGGGCCGTTCGTATTGATAAGACGATAACCATTGAGGTTAAAGATAACGGAATTGGTATCGCGGAAGAAGATCGGCCCCGGTTGTTTGGCGAATTCGTGCGGCTTTCGCGGGGTAAGGATCAGACGCGAAATCCTCCCGGCAGCGGCCTCGGATTGTCTATTGTGAAGCGCGTGGTCGATTTGCACGGGGGACGGGTGGAATTGGAAAGCGCGGTCGGGGTCGGAAGCATATTTCGGATGGTGTTTCCTGCCTGCGAGGTAGAGGAATCAATCGAAGGGGTTCCCACAGGAGACGACCCTCAAGCCCGATAGGTTTATATAGCCGCGATTTCCGCAATTCTGCGGAGGGCATCGCTCACCTCCAGGGAGAGCGGCTCGCCCAGGGCGATGCAGCGGGGTTGTATCCCGAGGACATAGACGGGGGCTTGGGTCTGCGCGCGGAGAAATGCCACCAGCAATCCGAGCGGTATGCTGTGGGTGTGAAATCCGAATCCCGCCAAGTCCTGGGCTTGAAAGACGCGCCATTCGCCGGGGGGGAGTTTCATTTCCACTGCATCGACGAAGACAATGCTGAGCGGCTTGAGTTTAACGATTTGGCCAAGGTAGTTCTCAGGCGCAGTCCCGGCGTCTATACGAAGGCAGGAGCATCGGCCGTGCAACGCTTCAATCAGAGCAGGCCCGACGCCGTCATCGCCCCGGAGGATGTGACCTACACCGACCAGAACTGTCCCCGGTTCCATCAGGGACGTGAGCAGATGGCGTGACGCCTCAGCCGGCGTGATCCTCTCCGTTTGACCTTCCGCCTGCATAGCTACTCGTCTATCGTGGTTTTCCGTCGACAGCGCGCACACAGGATCTTGAAACGATCGGACCGGTTTCCTTCTTCGCCGAAGAGGGTAAGAGGGGGGCTGGCAAGCCCCAGGTTCTTCATGCGGGACAAGTAGAGGGTCGGACTCGAGTAGGCCAATTCACCCAAACGGTCCGTGATCCACAGGAGATGGTCGCAGGTCGCGACGGCTTCGCCGCAGATCTCGCACAACTGCAAGGTCTTTTCTATGGTCTCGAAGGCTTGCTTACGGTCGAAGAATGTCAGGTCCCAGTCATTTGAAAGCTTGATGCCTTCATGGTCCGCGATGCACGCCGCTTCGCACTGGCCGCAGAAAATGCAGGTGTCGGTGTAATGGATCATCAGCCGCACTGGGGCTTCCGGCTCGACGCAATCTTTATGAGCGATGGCATTCACGGGGCAGGCGGCCTCGCACGCGAGACATCCAAGACATTTCGCCGCGTTGAATTTTGGTTGACCGCGGAAGTTGGGATGCGGGACATGGGGCCTCTTCGGAAAGGGCGAGGTGTACGGTCCTCGCACGATGGCCTTGACGGCCTCACCTATCTCACGGACTTTGGGGAGCTTCATGTCCGAGTCTCCGTTTGGGGCGTCGCGGGCGCGTTATCGTTCCGGGCCTGCTGTTTGGCATTCAGCGCATCGCGGTCTTCGCTGTAGGCGTCGCTCACGCTGCCCTCCCACAACCTGATGCCGGCGCGGTGCGCGCCTCGCGCAATGGCGTGGGCTGAAACTGGGGCCGTAAGTACCACGAAAAGGATGCAAAGGAGAGCGCGCCACCCCCCGCCTGAAGGGCCCACGATAAGGCATGTGCCCAATAGGACGCTGCAGGTTCCCAGGGTCACGCACTTGGTTGCTGCCTGAAGGCGGTTGTATACGTCCGGCAAACGCACCAGTCCCAGGCAGCCGAAGAGGTCGAAGGCAACGCCCCCGCCGATAAACACCATGCCCACGACATGCACGAAATCAATCATCCAGGGGTCTCCCTTCGAGGTATTTCGCGAGCGCAAGGGCTCCGATAAAGCTCATGAGCGCCCACGTGATGCCGATGTCGATATACCAGGACTGGCCGGTGCCCATAGCGAATAGGGCACAGCATCCGACAATCAGCACTCCGAAGATGTCGAGAGCGACAAGTCGGTCTGCTGATGTTGGCCCCCGGAGAACGCGAAACAGACACAGGACTCCCGCAAGAAGGAGGATGTAGAACGCACTGGTCACAAAGGCCGCGTAATGCGCCTCGGGCCCAAGATCGAGCGGCGGTGGATACACCGCGAGCCAGCAAACAACCGCCACGAGGATCACTGCTCCAAGAACCCAAGATAACGTACGCATTCTTTTTCCACCTATTCGAAGATTTCCCGCAGTATGTATTCGAACCGCCCGGAAATCTCACGGCTAGCCGCTTCAATTTCAGTCTCTTTGACATAGATGCAGTGGATATACAGGACACCCGCGCCACGGTCGATGTCGACGGTCATGGTTCCGGGGGTCAGCGTGATAGCGTTGGCCAGGAACGTCAGCCCCACGTCCGACTTCAATTCCGTGTGGACGCGTACGATGCCGGGCCGGATGGGGAGGCGGGGGTTCAGCACGCGCCAGGCGACGTCCACGTTGGCCCGCAGACATTGCCACACGAACACGGGCAGAAAGATGAAACAAAAATACCAGTAGCGCACGGGATTGCGCAGAAGGTGGGGCCGTTTTACGAAGAGGTCTCCCGTGAGATAGGCGACCAGCGCCGCCACACCGGCCCCTGCCAGCAAAACAGGCAGCGACGGCGGCCACGTGAGCAAGCACCAAACGAGCCACGCAAAGACAAACAGAATGAGCTTACTCATGACTTATCTCGCTTGTGTTACCGCCATGTTGACGTATTCTGTGCCGTTTGTGATCGCCTCGGAAGCCAGTCCCAGGAAGGCTTCCCGGGCCTGGGGCAATAGCAGGAGGCCTCCGAAAACACACAGGACGGCAAATGCAACCAGTGACAGCTTCATGAAGAAAGGCGCTTCGGTGACGGAGTTCCATCGGGAATTCAACTGCCCGAAAAACGCGTAACGCATGACTTTCATGAACGATGCCAGCGTTAAAACGCTTGCGAGCACGGCCCAGAATGCATAACCGTAACGTTCGGCTTGGACAGCGGCGACAATAATCAGGAGTTTGCTCCAGAATCCGTTGAAGGGCGGAATTCCCGCGATGGACATCGAGGCGGCAAGGGTGGTGGCGCCCGTCAGTGGCAGTTTTGCGCGTAGCCCCCCCATGGCCTTCAAATCGCGCGTGCCCGTGGCATATTCGATGACGCCGGAATCCAGGAAGAGGAGGGACTTGAAGAGGGAATGGTTAAGGAGGTGGAAGAGTCCCCCCATGATGCCGAGCGGAGTGCCCAGCCCAATGCCGAGAATGACGTATCCGATCTGGCTGATGGAATGGAATGCAAGCAGCCGTTTGAGGTCCCATTGTCCGATGGCCAGGAAGACGCCGACCACCATGGACAAGGCACCGATGAACAGGAGCACGCCGAGAATGCGCGGGGATGCGCCGAGGACGTTGAATATCACCCGGCACAGGGCATAGACCCCCAACGCCTTTATCAAAACGCCGGAAAGCATCGCGGAGATGGGCGCAGGGGCGGAAGAGTGCGCGTCCGGAAGCCATGCGTGGAACGGAACCACGGCCGCTTTCATTCCGAAGCCCATGAGGAACAACACGGTTACAAAAGTCGTCAGCGCGCCGGGTTTGCTCATGGCCAGAACGCGCGCCATGTCGGCCATGTTGAGGGTAGACGTGCTGGCATACAACACGGCAATCCCGAGGAGAATACACAGCGAACCGACGGATCCCATCACGGCGTATTTGAACGCGGCCTCGAGGGCGTGCTTCTCCGTACCGAAGGCGACCAGTCCATAACTTGCCACGGCGGCGACTTCGAGAAAAACAAAGAGGTTAAACAAATCTCCGGTGACGATGACCCCGTTCATCCCGGCAAGCGTCATCAGGAACAACACGTAAAAGTTCCACCGTGCCGTGAACTGGTTGACATAGTCGAGGCAGAAGATAACGACCAGAAACACGACGAGGTTGATAGTGACAAGCATGAAGGCCGTCAGCCCGTCAAGGACCATCGAGATGCCGACGGGAGGAGGCCATCCTCCGACGGTGTAGACCACGACGCCGTGCTGGAGGAGGAGTTTCACGGAAAGCAACGATATTCCCAGAAGAATCGCCGCTACGACCGTGGCCAGCAGTGGCGCCAGAGCCGGGAACTTGCGGCCGAGAAGGGCCGTCACGAACGCGCCACCGAGCGGCAGGGCGACACAGAGTGGCAAGATGTATGAAGGGGGCGTCATCCTTTAAGCTCCCGGATTTCACTGATGTCGTATGTTCCGTACTGCTGATAGATGCGCATTGCCAAAGCAACCATAAGTGCCGTAGTGGCAAGACCGATGACGATGGCCGTCAGTACGAGCGCATGCGGAAGGGGATCTACCATGACCGGCGCGCCGCCTTCCGCCACGCGCGGCAGAATCGGCGCGGAACCGTGCACGCGGTAGGCGATAAGGACAAACATCAGGTTGACGGCGCATTCGGCAATGGCGAGGCCCAGAACGATCTTGATGACGTTACGCTTGGCGAGCGCGCCGTACACTCCCAGGCAAAACAGGACCAGGCACAGCATGTACGCAATCATGACCCTTGCTCCGATTCCGGGTTCAACAGCACCAATGCGATGAAAATCGCGAATAGGCCGCCCGCCACCTTCAGACAAATTGCGATATTGCTCAGAGGGATGGTTCCTGCGCTCAACAGGGCATGCGGTTCCCCGTGGGGCAACACGTTGGCAAAGAAGTAGCCGCCGGAAAAACCAGCGAGCGCGATTGCCAGAAACAGCACCGCTCCCAAGCTCTCGAGCGAAGCCGTACCGGATTCCGACAGCGTCCCGAACGCCTGCCGTTTTCCGAAGGCGAGCACCAGATGCACGAAAGACAGCGCGATAATCACCCCGCCCGCAAAACCGCCGCCGGGCGACAGGTGCCCGTGCAGCACGATGTAAATCCCATAGAGAAGGATCAGGCCAACGCTGAGCCGTGTGATGGTCTTGACAATCAGCGACATGCCTTCAGTGCAGTTGTCTTCATTTGTTCGCATGATTTGGTTCCGTTCTTGTCTTTCGCCGCCCTACGGGACGGGCAACGGCCAGCACGCCCATAACGGCGGCAAACAGCACGGTGGCTTCGCCCAGGGTGTCGTACCCTCTGAAATCCAGCAGAATAGCCGAAACAACGTTGACGGCGCCGGTGTCTTCAAGCCCTTCGGCCACATACGTCTCTGACACGCGCATATGCGGGGCGCCGAGCGGCGGAATTTCACTGAAAACCCTGGCTCCGACCACCAGCACGGCGATTCCGAACACGAGGGCCACGACGCCCAGCAAGGGCGTGCTCCCGTGCGTCGAGCGAGGCAGGCCGATTCTGATGGTGGCCCGGATAAGGATCACCACGGAGATGATTTCTACGACGAGTTGCGTGATCGCGACATCCGGGGCCTTCGCCACCAGCGCGGCCAGGGAAAGGCCCAGTCCCACCGTCCCGACCGCGATTACCGCGGACAGCAGGTCGCGTGCCTCGATGGCGATAACGGCGCCAATGATCATCACGACAAGTATTGTGTAGAGGGCAATCATGCGCTTCCTCCCAGCAGCACGAAGAGCAGCACAATGATCCCCAGGACACACCACGCCAGGTAGGTCGGCAGTTCGCCGGTGTGAATCCTTGAGAGCATCCTGCTGATGCCGAGTGTGGCGCGAGAACCCAGTTCGTACAGGTCGAAAAACTTTTGAGAAGCGGCGTGATAGATCCAGCGGAGAAAGGGCACTTCTTCGACGGTTTTGTAGAATTCGACGCCGGACATGCGCATCGCCGGCTGTTCTTCCAGCACTTCTCCGCCAACGAATGGCTCGACGGTTCGCGCCCTCAGGGCCGTTCCGATAATGTAGAGTACCGCGCCCGCGCCGAACCCGGCGAGCAAGAGCAACGCTCCCGCGAGGGTATGCCAGTCGCCCGGGTAGTCAATGGGCGTGCCTACGGCGGGCCCGATGAATCTGCCCAGGGGCAGTTGAAACGCGAACACGCCGAAAAGCACGCACAGGCCGGCCAGGATTGCGTGAGGCGCCAACAGCAGAAGAGACGTTTCTTTCTTTCCTTCGATCTTGCGGGCGGGCCGGGCGAGGAAGATGGCGTGGATGAGCTTCATGAAACTGGCCAAGGTCAAAACACTCCCAAACAGCGCGGACGCGAGACAGAGTGTCCAAAGCCACCCGCTATTGCGGCCGACTGTGGCCAGGCTCTGGTAGATCATCCACTTCGAGACGAAGCCGTTCAGTGGCGGGATGCCCGAGATCGCCAGGGCGGCAATCAAAAAGGTGGTATAGGTTACGGGCATGGCATGAGCATAGCCGCCGAGTTCATCGAGGGCATCGGTCCGTGCCTCGCGGGTGACGGCGCCGCCGGAAAAGAACAAGCAGCTCTTGTAAAGTGAATTGTTGAACATGTGGAAGAGCCCGCCGGCGATTCCCAGGGGCGTGCCCGTGCCGATGCCCAGAATCATGTACCCCACCTGGCTGACGGCGTGATATCCCAGCAGGCGCCGCATATCGTGCTGGACGAGCGCCATCATGACCGCGGCAACAATGGTGAAACTCCCCAACAACATGAGGAACACATAGAGCCCTTTTGTAAGGACAAATATGTCCACGTTCAGCCGCACGAGGAGGTAGATCCCGAGGAGTTTATCCAGGGAAGCCGGGATGAAAGCCACCACCGGCAGGGGGGCATCCTGCGCGGTGTCGGGCACCCAGGTGTGGAACGGCATGGCGCCCGCTTTGGCCAGCGCACCGGACAGCAGGCAGAGATAGGCCATCACGCCAACCGGCGAGACAATAGGAATCTCGAGGGTTGTCATTCGGAGGTCAAAGAGCGACGGCCGGCCGCCGAGGCTCCAGGCAAGTGCAAGACCGAGGATCATAAGGCTGTCGGTGCCGCCGATAATGATAAACGTCTTCTTTGCCGTTTTTGCCGCGCCCGGGGATTCTCCGAGGTTAGTCAGCAGGTAAAGCAGCAGCCCCAGCAAACCCCAGCAGACCACGAACAAGACCAAATTGTCCGCAAAGACGGCCGCAATCGACAGGATACACGTCAGCAGGATATAGCCGTAATAGCGGCCTTGGGCTTGGCGCCCTCGCATGTAGCCCATCGAATACACAATCGTCAACACGGTGTAGCCCGCTACGAAGGCGGCCACGCTGCCGGACAGCCAATCCAATCTGAAATACGGTTCCAGCTCGTTCATCGCGGTTCAGCACCCATTTCGCGGCGAATGCGCTCCGTTTTCTCTTGAGACAAGCGTACCAGGTCCGGGCCGTGCAGCAATGTCCGGCCCGTCTCATCGCGCACCGCCATGCGCTCGGTGCAGCAATAACAAGGATCAATGGCTGCCAGGATAATCGTGGCGTCGGCCAGGGTCTCGCCTACGATGGTCGCCTTGAATGTTGGAAGGTTCATGAACGTGGGTGCGCGGACCTTATGGCGGACGGGGCGATTCGTTCCGTCGCTGCGGACGTAATGAAACGTCTCTCCGCGCGGAGCTTCAATATGGCCGATGCCTTCGCCCGGCGGCACGGAGGTGATGTTTGCATCAATCTCGCCTTCGGGGAGGTGGTCGAGACAGGTTTTGATAATTTTGATCGATTCGAAGGTCTCCAGAATACGCACAACGGCCTTGTCGAAAACGTCGCCGTTTTGGGTGACGATCATGTTCCACTCGACCTTGTCATAGGCGCCGTAAGGGCAGTTTTTTCGGAGGTCGCGCGCCACGCCTGACGCCCGGGCGGTGGGTCCCACCGCGCTGTAACGGATCGAGTCGGCTTTGCTCAGTACGCCGACGCCCTTGGTGCGGGCGTGTAGGACCGGGTCGTCGATCACCGCATTCTTGAGCATCTCGAGGGTCGGCACTATGGAATCGATTCTCCTCAATGCTGCAGGGATGTCCTCGGGTTTGATATCACGACGAACACCTCCAGGCCTGAACATCGCATAATTGTTCCGGTTGCCTGACAGAATCTCCATGACATCAAGGATCTCTTCACGGAGTTTCCATGCCCACATGAAGACGGTGTTGTAACCGAGAAAGTGTCCGGCCAGTCCAAGCCATAGCAGGTGCGAATGGATGCGCTCGCCCTCCGCAATGATGGTGCGGATATATTGGGCTCTTTCGGGGACTTCCATGGGAAAGATATCTTCCACGGCGCGGGTAAAGGCAAAGGGATGACTGGTACTGCAAATCCCACAGATGCGCTCGATCACGAAAGTGCTCTGGTCGAACGTCTTGGATTCCGAGAGCTTCTCTATGCCGCGGTGGTTATATCCGACCCGGACGTCGATATCGGTAATGCGCTCGCCTTCGACCGTCAGGGTGAAGAACTCCGGCTCTTCCTGAAGCGGATGATAGGGGCCTATGGGCAGGATCGTCTTGGCCATCACACACCTCTATCCCGAACCGCCTGCTTGTCCCACTCCTGGTAGTCGCGCCGCAGGGGGTAGACGCCTTCGGGCCAGTTCTCCGGCAGCAGGAGGCGCCGCATATCCGGATGGTTCTTGAATTCCACGCCGAGTAGTTCGTGGATTTCCCGTTCGATCCAGTTGGCGGCTTCGAACGAGGGGGTGAGAGAGTCAATAATGGGCCGGTCGCGGTCGAGTTTGACGCGGAGCGACACCAACAGGTTTAGCTCCTCAAGAATGAAGTGATAGAGGATTTCGATGTGGGTCCTTGTGTCGACTCCCGTGGCGATGCTAAACCGCGCCCCCAACTGCCAAAAGATGTAGCTGGCCACGGGAACGACGGCCCCGGGCTTGATCTCGATGTAGACGCGGCTGGGGGATTTGTCAGACACGGACAGAATGGCGTCGGCGAATCGCACGCGGATTTCCTGCAGTGCTTGTTCCCTGGTCATGTGGCGGCTCCCACTTTCTCGATGAGTTGTACCGCGCCGGCAATGATGGCTTCGGGTTTCGGAGGACAACCCGGGATGTACGCGTCAACCGGGATGATGTGGTCGAGGGGCAGGGGGCAGTTGTAGCTGTCGATGAACATGCCCCGCGACATGGCACACTCCCCGATGGCAACGACAAGGCAGGGTTTGGGGACACTGTCGTACAGACGTTTGAGACGCTCGGCCGATTGGCGGTTGCAAGAGCCCGTTATCAGCAACACGTCGGCGTGTTTAATGCTGCCGGCGAGAAGCATGCCAAATCGCTCGATGTCGAACCGAGGTGTCAGACAGTCCAGGACCTCAATGTCGCAATTGTTGCAGCTTCCCGTGGACAGATGGAATACCCAGGGCGACTTCAACAAGGCAGACAGTTTCATTCCCATTTTGCCCGTTTCTCCCTGTTACCACCCAACCATGGCAAGAACCACGCCTGCGAGGGCCACCACCGTAACCGGGAACCAGAAAAAGCGCATCGCTTGGTCGATACGAATGCGTGGATTCGTATTACGGATCAGCGTCAATACTGCGACGACGAGAATGAGCTTGAGGGCGCCATACACAATACCGAGAACGCTCAACGTGATCCCGCCAAGGAACATCACTACAAGGAAAAGCGGCAGAGTGATAAAGAGCATGTTCTTGCACAACCGGTATAAGGCCAGCCCGGAACCGGAGTAATCGACAAGCGGCCCGCCCGTTATTTCTGTTTCGGCCTCGGCCACGTCGAAGGGGACCAGGCCCATCTTGGCCTGGGTGCACAGCAGCGCGGCCAGGAAAGCCAGAAAACCACTGGGATGAAGCACGAAAGCCCCTGCATCCGCCTGGTGGGCGGCGATATCCGGCAATCGTATGGCGTGGCCCGACAGAATAATGGGGACAAAAAGCGCGATGACAAAGGGTAATTCGTAGGCGAGAATCAGCTTCATTTCGCGCGATGCGCCCAGGCTCGCGACAGGATTGCCTGATGCAAAGCCTCCTAGAATGATGCCCAGCGAGGGCATGGTGAGAAGATAAAGCGCCACAAACACGTCCCCCGTGAAACCCCGCGAAGGCTGTAGCACTGTGATCCACAGCAACGTCGATACAGCCGCCACGCCGGCCAAACTGATCAGAGGGGCGGCCAGGAACGTCGGCTTATGAGCGCCCGCGGGTATCAGGGTTTCTTTGCCCAGGAGCTTCACAAGGTCAATCGCGGGTTGAAGCACCGGAGGGCCGACCCGGTACTGAACGCGCGCGGTGACTTTCCGGTCCACCCAGCTCGCAAGGAGTCCAAGCACGGCGGTCAGGACAAGGCCGAACAGCACGAAATATGTCGGGTAGGCAAACATGTCCGGCTATACCCTTTCCCAATGCGTTGAATGGACTATGAGACTGTCACCCACCAGAAACGTATTCTTGTCCAGCGGCTCGGTAGCGGGCCTTACCGCCAGGGCGTCGTGGGAGCACGTTGCCACGCACAGCGGCTGGTGTTCCTGGTCCCGCCGGTCGAGGCAGAAATCGCAATTGTGGGCTACCGGCGCCACGTACTCGGGATAGATGGTGCCATAGGGGCACGCATGCGAACAGCTCCGGCAGCTCACGCAGCGCATGGTGTGCCGCACAAGCAGCTTGTTCTTTTCGGGCTGCTGGACCAACGCCTCCCGAGGGCACGCATTGACGCAATGGGGCTCGTCGCATCGGCGGCACACAAGACTGAACGTGGCCAGTTCCAGCAGCGAAGCCACACCGTTGTTTCCGGGATGATAGAAGTAGCTGCATTCCACCTGGCACACGCTGCAGTTGCTGGAAGCGCACACGTCCAGGTCGATATAGAGACGCGGCCCGCTACCCGATGTGGGGCCGACGTTGAGTTTGCCGTGATGAAGCTGTTCTGCGCTTGTATGCATCGTCGCGCTCACTCCCAAATGCCCGGTAAATCGTGAATTTGGCTGTAGCGGAACACCGGACCGTCTTTGCAGCAGTAATACACGCCCAACCGGCAGTGGCCGCATTTGCCAATCCCGCATGACATGTTCTTTTCCATGGAAAGAAAAATGCTTTCCGGCTGGAACCCCATTGCCAGCACTTTCTGCGTTGCAAATTTCATCATTATGGGAGGACCGCAGACGATGGCCACGCCCTCGGTGAAATTCATGGGGACGTCTTCCAGGATCGCCGTCACGAGACCGACGCGGCCGTCCCAGGTCTCGTCACCCTCGTCGACGGTGAGGAGCAGGTCCAGATCTTCGCGCTCGCCCCACGATTTCATTTCATCACGGTAGAGCAATTCGCCCGGCTTGCGGCATCCGCCCCGGAAGAAGAGGCGTTTGAACTGGCCGGACATGTCGAATAGCGAATACATTAGACTGCGCAATGGGGCAAACCCGCAGCCGCCACCCACCACGAGTATCTCCCGGCCTGCAAACTCGTCCAGCGGGTACGCTGAACCATACGGCCCGCGGAGCCCGACAATGTCTCCTGCGCTCAGGGCGTGCATCTGCGTGGTCACCCTTCCCACACGCATTACACTGACGGCGATCTCGGCGGTATCGGAAGCGCGCGAGGATGGGGTGAAGGGCGCTTCACCCGCACCCGGCACGGTCAAATCGATGAACTGGCCCGCCTGGAAACGGACTTCCTCGTCGGGCTTCAATCGAAATGTCTTTATCGTCGGTGTTTCGGTCGTGACCTCAAGAACCTCCGTCCGAATAAGCCGGTATGGATTGCCATTGCTACACATGTTCCGCCAACCGTTTCATGACCCTGCGGATGTCAATCTTTCCGGGGCACGCAGAGATGCACCGCCCGCAACCCGTGCACGCATACTCACCGGTCACTTTGGGGAAAAACGAAAACTTCTTCTCAAAACGGTTCCGCAATCGCTCGCTAAGTTCACGGCGCGGATTGGCCCCGCCCGCAACACGGGCAAACCCTTTCATCAGGCAGGAATCCCAGGCACGGAAACGGGCCATTCGCGCAACGTTTTTCTGGTCGTACAGAAAGAAGCAATGGCAGGTGGGGCAGATCGTGTTGCAGGCGCCGCACTCCACGCATGTCGCGGCCTCGTCTTTCCATATCAGGCTGTCGTAATGACGCTCAACTCTTCCCGCCAGTTCGTCGTGGCGGGGCACCCGGTAGTCCTTCAGATTCTGCCGGACTCTCGCCGATACCTCGTCCCGTTGTCTGTCGCGCGTCTCTGTTTGGCCTTGGGTGGCCTCCTGAGCAACGTCGGGGCACGACGCGATGAGTGCGGCGCCTTTTTCTGATCCCACCTCGACCACGTAGCCGCCGTCCACGGGCGAAAGGTTCAAGTCGAAATCGCCCCGGGGGTACGGCCTGTCATCGAAGGCCTCACAGAAACACGTGTCGAGCGCGCTAGTGCAATCTGAGCTGATGATGAGAGTCTCGTTGCGCGCGCGCGAATAGAAGGGGTCCCTGAACTCATCGCCGGCAAAAACGAAGTCCTGTATCCGAAACCCTTTCAGGTCGCAGGCTTTTACCCCAACCACACAGAGGGGAGGGTTTTCGCTCAAAGGCGGGACGGCGGAAAAGCCGTCGGCAACGCACTCACGGGGTTTGAAGAAGAAGGCCTTAAGAGGATCGACCGTTCTCACGGGCCCGGTGTCAAACGTCGCGCCGTTGCTGGAAAGCCGCGTGTAAACGCCGCGGCCTTCTCGTTGGGCAGGGCCAAAGATGTCATACTTCTCGGCAGCCGCCCGCAACAACGCACCGAACCCGTGCTCTGCAAAAAAGTAACACACCCCTTTGCTCCCCGCGAAGCCCTATCCCTCGTTGGACCTCGCTGCCGTGAGGAACGATCTTAGAGAATAGCCCTTACGATAACAGGGGTATGCTTCAAAAGAGGTCTCTACGAGCCCTCCTTTGGACAGTAGATGACGCTTACCGACGAGCACTCGTGCGCGCCTACCGCAGGGCATCCGCACATGGTCCCGTGCTTCATGGGCACGTCCACAGTATTCCTTTGCGCGTGTGGACTGGATAACATGATTTACCCAAAAAGTCAAGTGAAAACGGCGCCTCTGTCAAGCCACATTAGAAATGTCC
>DDYW01000006.1:0-38150 GCA_002348185.1 Candidatus Hydrogenedentes bacterium UBA2224
GCACCTATGACGCGCAGCGCATCTTTGATCGCTTCGATTCCGAGGAAATCGGCATTACGCCGCTCTTCTTCGAGCACGCCTTCTACTCGAAACGGACCCAGTCGATGGCCTCGCCCAAAACCTGCCCCGGGACCAACGCGGACCACGTCTTCCTCAGCGGCACCAAAGTGCGCGAGATGCTCAAGCGCGGCGAGATGCCCCCGCCCGAGTTCACGCGTCCGGAGGTCGCCCGGATCCTGATCGAGTGGGCCCAAGAGAACGGAGAATGAGCCGCCGGCTCCTGGTGCTCGGACTCGACTGCGCCACGCCCCAGTTTATCTTCGGGCCGGACGCCTTCGAGCTGCCGAACCTCCGCGCGCTCATGCGCCGGGGCGCCTGGGGCAAACTCGAAAGCTGCCACCCGCCCATCACCGTCCCTGCCTGGGCCGCCATGCTCTCCGGAAAAGACCCCGGAACCCTCGGCCTCTACGGATTCCGGAACCGCCGGGACCATGCCTATGACGCGATGGTTACGGCGGACGGCACGGCGGTACGCGAGCCGCGCGTCTGGGACATCCTGTCCCGGCAGGGGAAGAAGTGCGTCGTGCTGGGCGTCCCCCAGACCTATCCCGTCCGCCCGCTCAACGGGTGGCTGGTCGCGGGTTTCCTGACGCCCAATGAACAGGCGCCGTACACCTACCCCCGGCCGCTCAAAGACGAGCTTCTCCGCGAAGTCGGCCCGTACCTGATCGACGTCAAGGATTTCCGGACCGAAGACCGGGCCGCCCTCCTGAAACGCCTCTACGCGCTCATGGAAAACCGGTTCCGGCACGCCCGGTACCTGATGACGTCAAAACCCTGGGACTTTTTCATGATGGTCGACATGGCCATCGACCGCCTCCACCACGCCTTCTGGCGCTTTTGCGACCCGGCCCATCCCGCGTACGAGCCCGGCAACCCCTTTGAACATGTGTTCCGCGACTTCTACCGGGCCGTCGACGCCCAGGTCGGCGAGCTCATCGCGCAGGCCGGCAGCGACACCGCTGTCATGGTCGTCTCCGACCACGGCGCGAGGGGCATGGCCGGCGGCGTCTGCGTCAACCAGTGGCTCATCCGTGAGGGGCTGCTCACACTCACGCGTCCTCCCGAAGGCCGCGCCCGTATCGAGGATTGCGCGGTCGACTGGGCCCGCACGAAAGCCTGGAGCAGCGGCGGCTATTACGCGCGAATCTTCTTCAACGTCGAAGGGCGCGAACCTCTGGGCCAAATCCCCGCCGCGGACTACGAGGCCTTCCGCGACAACCTGGTCGCCCGGATTGAGTCCATGCGCGGCCCCGACGGCCGCCCGCTCGGAAACCGCGCCCTCAAGCCCCAGGACCTCTATGTCCACGTCAGGGGCGTCGCTCCGGACCTGATCGTGTACTGGGGCAATCTGCGCTGGCGATCGGTGGGGTCCGTCGGCTACGACGGCATCTTCACGTTCGAAAACGACACGGGCCCCGACGATGCCAACCACGACTGCCACGGCATCTTCATCCTCGACGACCGGACCGGCGCGGGAAGCCGCGAACTCCAGGGACTCGCGCTGCCAGCCATTGCCCCGACGATGCTCCGACTGATGGATGTGCCCGTGCCTGCCGATATGCCGGGGCGGCCCCTCGTGGAGGACCGGACATGAACCAGCCGTACACCATTCGGCTGACGGGAGAGCACGCCGCCGATGCCGCCCACGCGCTCGGCCGCCGCCTGGTCGAGCTGGGGAGCCGCGTGTGCCCCCCGGGCCAGGCGCCCCCCGCGGGCTTTGATGGCGTGGTAATCCGGCTCGGGGACGCCCCGTCTCCCGTGCCGGCCGGCGACACGGTCGCGATCAGCGCCCATGACACGCCGGACTTCGCCGCCGAGAAGATCCTCGATGTCCTCCACGAGAACGGCGTCATTTCGCTGGAATCCGAAACGTATACCCCCGAGGAGGAGGAAGAGATCCGGAAACGATTGTCCGACTTGGGGTATATTGATTAGCGACACGCAACCGCACTGCATTACCGAAATTCAGAAAGCTCTCAGCGCGCGCCATGCGGATAGGTATTAACGCACTGTGCCTCGAACCGGGCTACTGCGGAGAGACCGTTTATCTCCGTAACGTATTCACGCGGATTCGCGACCTTCAGCCGGAAACCCGGGCCATCTTCGTCACCAGCGAGCGGAACCACGGGTTCTTCGAGGGGTTCGACCGCGCCCCCTTCGATGGGCCGGTGCCGCCGCCCCAGATCGGGCTGCCCGTCGCCGAACGCGATTTCGCCCGGACGCTCGAGACCGCGGAAGTGGACATCCTGTTCTCGCCCATTCAGACGGCCCCCGCCAAGTGCCGCGTCCCGCTGGTCCTCTACGCCATGGATCTGCAGTTCATCGTCGAGCCCCTGGCCAGACCGCGCTGGCGCGACAAGGCCATCGTCAAACGCGTCATGCAGACCTGCGAAGCCGCTGCCGCCATCCTCGCGCCCTCCGAGTTCATTCGCAGACAGCTCCTCGAACTCCTCGAGGTCCCCCTCGACAAGGTGATCGTCGCGCCGCTCGGCGTCTCCGAAGTCTTCGCCCAGCCGCAAGCCTGCTGGGTGCAAAAGCCCTTCTTTCTGCATGTCGGCGCCACGCGCGCTTCAAAAAACATCGAGGGCCTCCTGAGAGCCTTCGATCTCTTTGAAAACCGCACCCCTCACAGCCTCGTCATGGTCGGCCTGCCCGGGGACCGCGAACAGGACGACTGGGGGCCCCGGATCATGCGCATCCAACAATGCCCCGAACATGCCCTTGCCGGCCTCTATCAGCATTGCGACGCCCTCGTCTGCGCCTCGTTCTACGAGGGCGCGGGCGTCACCGTCCTGGAAGGGATGCGGGCCGGCGCGCAGATCGTCGCGGGGCGCGTCGGCGCCATCCCGGAGTTCGCCGGAAACGCCCCCATCTACTGCAATGCCCAGAACGCGGGCACCATCGCCGCCGCCATGCAGCGCGCCCTTGAAATCGAGCCCGACAAACGCGAACGCCGCGCCATGTACATGACCCATGCCGCCGCGGAATTCACCTGGGACAAGTGCGCCTGGAAAACCCTCCAGGCCTTCCGAACACGCGGATAGATGCCGCCCCGCGATTCGCGTCTGAGACCGGATCGCCTCGCCGGTCATTTCCCCATCGTGCTTCGCCCGGAGTCTCGACTCCTGCGGAGTCGCTACGGGCCGTCCACCGCGGCCCCAGCTCCGCGCTCGAGCGCCGGGCACGCACCTCATTCCTCTGGCCCCCCGTGCGCCGGGTCCGGTATAATGTATTTCCTTCAGCACTTGGGGTCCGTACACGCTTGGAGTGATGCCATGACCGCCTCGCATCGAACCGTTGCCGTTTCGTTGGCCGTAGTGTTCCTGGCCGCCTGGAGCACGGGATACGCCGCCGCCCAGGACAATCCGCCCGTATCCGCCCCGCTTGATCGCGCCACCGCCACCAGCGAGTTCGGCGAAGGCATGCTCTGGTACGACGCGGCCAGCCTCCCCATCGACGGCAAGGGATGGGCCGACGTTGCCGTCTATTACGACCGGCTCCCGGCTCGCGCCGAAGGCGANNGGGTGCGCCCGCCTGTCTGGGGTCTCAGCCGCGATTCCGCCGGCATGGCCATCCGCTTCCTGACCAATTCGCCCGCGATCTCCGCGCGCTGGGTCCTCCGCGACGAAACCCTCGCCATGCCGCACATGCCCGCCACGGGCGTCAGCGGGCTCGACCTCTACGTGAAACTCGCGGACCGCTGGGTCTGGCTCGCCAACGGCCGCCCCTCACAGGCGACCATGCAGGCCAGCCTGGCCACGGGCATCCCGGAAGGCATGCACGAATACCTCCTCTACCTGCCGCTCTACAACGGCGTTTCCAGCGTCCATATCGGCATCCATCCGGACGCGGTCCTGGCCGCGCCGCCCGAACGGCCCGAAACCACCCGCAAACCCATCCTGTTCTGGGGCACTTCCATCACCCAGGGCGGCTGCGCGTCCCGCCCCGGCATGGCCTACCCGGCCATTGTTGGCCGCATGATGGACCGCCCAACCATCAATCTCGGATTCTCGGGCAACGGACAGATGGAACCCGAGATGGCCGCGTTCATCGCCGAGCTTGATGCGGAGGCATTCGTCCTCGACTGCTGTCCCAACCTCGGCCCCGAGGACATCGCCGCGCGCACCGAACCCGTTGTCAAGACCCTCCGTGAAGCCCATCCAAACACTCCCATCGTCCTCATGGAAAACATCATCTATCAGAAGAGCTACTTCCTGCCGGACGTGCGCGCGTCGTATGAAGCAAAAAATGCCGCACTGAAAGCAGCGTACGAGCGCCTGGCCGCCGCGGGCGTTACGAACCTGCACTACATCCCGTGCGACACCCTGCTCGGCGACGACGCGGAGGCCACCGTCGACGGTACCCACGCCACGGACCTGGGATTCCTGCGCATGGCACAGACCATCACCCCGGTCCTCAACACCCTGGTGAGCAGATAGGCGCCGCCGGGGCGCCGGCCGCGAGAGGGCTTTGCATCATGCTGAACGAACTCGAACTCTTCCGGGTCCGCATCGGCCTCCTTCAGGTGTTCCTGAACGAGCGCCAGTACGACGGCATTCTCCTGTCGCGCGCCGACAATTTCGCGATGGCCACGGCAGGCAAGCGAAACTACGTGTCCCTGTGCTCCGACCTGGGCGCCAGTTCCCTCTTCGTCTCGCGGACCGGCGACACCTGTTTCGTCGGCAACAATATCGAGGAAACCCGCGTCATCGCCGAGGAATTGCGTACCTGCGGATGCGAGATCCGCAAGTTCATGTGGTTCGAAGACTCCGCTTCCGCCCTCGTGCAACGCGAATTCTCGGGAACCATCGTTTCGGACGACGGCAGCCTCGGCAAGAACGTCAACGGCGAAATGGCCTGCGTGCGCTCCCTGTTGACCGTCAATGAACTCGAAAAATACCGGCATCTCGGCAAACTCGCCGCGGAAACCATCACCACCGCCGTTGAAGGCGCCGAGTCCGGCATGGCCGAAGCCGACGTCGCCGCCATCCTCATCGGCGAAGGCGCCAAACGCCGCTGCCAGGTCCCCATCGCACTGATCGCCGCCGACCGCCGCATCACCAAGTTCCGCCACCCCCTCCCCTCCGTCGCGCCCCTGCTCCCCGACAAAATGCGCGAGGTCCAGGTGCGCGGCTACGTCATGATTGTCCTCTCGCTCCTGAAAGAAGGGCTCGTGGCTTCCGTCACCCGGTTCAAACGCGTGGGCGACCTGCCCGACCGCATTCCCTCCGCCTACAACCGCATCTGCGGCGTCGACGCGCTGCTGTATGAGGCCACCGAACCCGGGAAAACCCTCGGCCAGGTCTTCGCGGACTGCCAGCAGGCCTACGGCGACATGCACTTCTCGCCCACCGAATGGCACAATCACCACCAAGGCGGCGCCACCGGGTATGCCGGCCGTACCTGCAAAGCCTCCCCCAACGAGCCGTTCCCCATCCTCGACACGTCCTGGGAACGCAAGGTTCGCGACATCACGGGCATCGACGTGGCATTCGGTCAGGCATTCGCCTGGAACCCCTCCGCGCCCGGCGTCAAATCCGAGGACACCTTCCTCCTCCTGCCCGACGGAACGAAGGAGATCATTACGCGCACGCCAGCGCTCCCCCGCGTCGACCTGACCGCGGTGCTCAGCCGGAAGACCGACGTGGTCAAGAGTGGCATCGCCGAACCCTGAACGCGAAAAAGCCTTCGGCCGTACAGGCCCCTCTGACAGCCTACCGGAACGACCCGGAAGCTCCCGGCGGCCGCACCGCACCGGGAGAAGCATCAGGCGGACGGCTCCCGCCGCGCGCGAGGAGCCCATGGGCCGCGCACAGCGCCAGCCCCAGCACACCGGGCACAATCAAGCCTCGCGCCCAGGCAACAACGGTGAAGAACAGCACCAGGCTGAGCCCGATACAGAGCACGTGCCAGGAAGCCGGTTCGCGGCGCCCCACCGCCAGCAACACGCCGAAGACCACCATCCCCACGCCAAACCACCCCGCGAAATTGCTGAACGGAATGCCGTAGTACCCGCCCGCATGCTCCCATCGCCAGAGATGCATCGCGCCCACGGCCACGGGATCCAGCACCAGATCGATCGCCGTCAACCCCGTCGCGCCGGCAAGCGCATGCGTCACCGGGGACCATGCATATCGCCGAAACAAGCCGTCCAGATACCCCGCCAGCACCGCCCATGCGCAGATCATCACCAATGGCACGCGAAACAACAAAGGCGCGAACCTCTCCGTGTACGCATACTCCCCGAACGGCACGCCCGTCCAGACTCCCGCGACCTCCGCCGCGAACCCCACCAGTCCCGCGCCCAGCAGGGCCGCACGGTACCGCCACGGCGAATACCACACCGCCAATCCCCCCGCCAGAGCCATGAACACCGGCCCGGCCCACCGCATGTGCGCAGGCGGTTCCCCCAGAAACGCGTAGGACACCACCCCGCCCATCCACAGGACGGCATACAGACTCAGCAGCAGCACTCCCAGGACTCTATCCTTCATGGCGGGTGATCTGCTCCTCCACGATCTTCGCCGACAGCAGCACCATGGGCGTACCGCCGCCCGGGTGCGCGCTGCCACCCACGCAATACAGCCCCGCGCAGCCCCGGTACCGGTTGGCCGGCCGGAAGAACGCTTTGCGCCAGCCGTGCGAGTGGGGCCCGTAAATCGCGCCGCCTGGCATCCCGAAACGGTCCGACAGGGTTTGAGGCGTCACCGCGTGTTCCACGACAATATCCCCCTGGAGGTCCGGAAATCCGGAAGCGCGGAGCCGCTCGAACATGCTGTTCCGCGCCGCACCCAGGCGCCCGGCATCCCACGCTTCCCCCGTGGCCGGAGCGTTGACCATGAGATACAGGGTTTCCATCCCGGCCGGCGCCACCGACGGATCGGTCCGGCTGGGCACATTGACGTACACCGTCGGATCCTCGGGCACCCGGCGTTCGTCAAACAACTGCCGGAACTCTTCCGCGTAATCCCGCGAGAAGTAGACGTTGTGATGCGCCAGGCCCTCCAACCGCCGCTTCACGCCCACCAGCAGCACCAGTCCCGACAGCGAGCGGTCGTCCACCGGCATCTCCGCCGCGCCTGCGCCCAGAAGGCCGGCCGTCCGGCTGGTGTCGCCATTCATGATCACGACGTCGGCGGCAAGGCGTTCTCCTCCCCGCAACAGCACGCCCGACGCCCGGCCGCCGCGGGTGTCGATGCGTTCCACGGGCGAATCCGCGCGCAGCGCGACGCCGCGCGCTTCCAGCAACCCGCACAGCGCTTCCACCAGGCGGTACAGCCCTCCGCGGATGTACCAGGCCCCAAACACAAACTCAATAAAGGGAATAATGGCGAGGGTCGCCGGGCTGCGGTACGGCGACGACCCCACGTAGGTCGGGTACCGCCCATAGAGCTGCCGCAGCTCCGCGCTGCGGAAGTACGCGTTCACGGTCTTCTGGTAGTTGCCCCAGCCGCGCAACACCGGCGCGTGTCGCAACGCCCCTAGGCCCTTCCAGTCCGGAGGATCGCTGATTGGCCGCCGTAGAAACGTGTCTTTCGACAACGCGTAGATGCGCGCGCCCAGATGCATGAACTCGAAAAAACCCCGGTCGCTTCCCTCCAGACCGCGGATGACCGGCAGCAGCTCCGGCATCGACGTGCTGTAAGGAAATGCCGTGCCGTCCGGATACACGTACCGCGCCACGGGCGCAAGCGCCGCCGTTTCCAGATAGTCCTGCATCCGGACGCCCGCGAACGCGAACAACTCCTCAAATACCCAGGGCATCGTGATCAGCGACGGGCCCGTGTCAAACTCGAACCCCGCCGCCGACCACCGGTTCATCTTGCCGCCAAACGAGGCTCCTTGCTCGCAGACCGTCACCCGCCAGCCGCGCACCGCCAGCCGCAGCGCGGTCGACAGGCCGCCCAGACCGCCGCCGAGCACCACCGCATGCCGCGTGTTCCTGCTCACCGCTTCTCCCCCGGCGCGCCCGTATGGTAGCGCCGTCCTTTCCATTCCACGCCGCGGCCGGAACGGCACCGCCGCCAGGACGACACGCCCAGCCCCAGAAGCATCGCCTCCGCCACGGGATGACACAGGCTCGACCACCAGGGGTGCCCGAACCGAACGCCCATAACGGCGCGCATCGCCAACACCATCGCCGCGGCCGCCGCCCAGACCGGCCACGCCCCGCCCGTCAGCAAGGCCACGGGAATCATCAGAAAAGGCAACAGAAAACACGCAAAATGAAACAGCATGAACAGCCCAAAACTCCGCGTGCGCCGGAACGCCGGATAGAAGTTCTTCAGAAACCCCCGCCAGATTTCCCCCAGCTCCGCATACATGCGCACACGGACCACGTCCTGCCCGTCCAGGCACAGGCTGCGTTGCCCGCGCGCGCGCCACAACCGCGCGAGACACGTGTCCTCGAAGAGCTCGTGACGCACCGCCGCATGCCCGCCCACCGCCGCATAAACCTCCCGGTGCGCCAGAATGCACGCCCCGTGGGCCAGGCCCATCGAGGGATCGTTTTGCGATAGGGAGAGCGGCGCGGGAAACAACGTGAACACGCTGAAACCCAGCATCGGCATCAGCACCCGCTCCCAGAACGTCTGACACTCGAGACCCGGCCAGCATGACAGAAACGTAGCAGCCCGCGCGGCCGCTTCGTTCGCCATCCGCGCTACCGCGTCCCCGCCCAGCACCGTATCCGCGTCCAGAAACAGCAGCCAGTCCGAAACGGCCTGTTCCGCCAGTTGCGCGCACGCGAACGGTTTGCCGCACCATCCTTCGGGCAGGGCGATGCCCGGCAACACGCGCACCCGCGGGTCGCGTTCCCCGAAGTGCCGCACCAGTTCCGCCGTGCCGTCGGTCGAGTGGTCGTCGTACACCAGCACTTCGGCGGCAACCGCCCCCTGGCGCAGAACCGATTCCAGACACGGCCCCAACCGCTCCGCTTCGTTCCGGGCGGGGATCAGCACCGACACCGGCCCCGGCTCGCCACCTTCGAACGGGCGCACCCCCGGCCACAACGTCATGTTCAGCACGACCGTGATCAGCACGAGCGTGCACAGCGCCAGGACAACGATGGCGAGCGCGGTCATGGGGCGGACCCATCCGCGCCGGCTGACGCGCGGTGGCCCGCGGCTCCGAAAAGAATCTCCGCAAGCTGCGCGGTCGCTTCGCGAATCGGCTCATGCCCCGCCCCCCGCAACTCGTGAATGCGCGCCTGCGGAAACACCTCGCGCCAGATCGCCAGCGACCGTCGCACCGCCCGAAACGTCCGTTCCCCGTGAAACACATCCACGTTTGCGCACAGGCCCCGGAAACGCGCGCTGTCCGCCAGCGAAACCATCAGGCACAGGTAGCGGTACACCGTCTCGTGGTCCACATGCACAAACGCCGCGGTCAAATCCGTGTCGGGCCGGCGCCGCTTCCGCAGGGCGCTGTTCGTGAGGAACCGGCCCAGCGGATTGGCGAAGGTCGAGTAATACGCGTTACGGCCGAACGCGCCCCGCGTGAACAGACGGAAATACCACGGACAGTAACCGAACGGATCGATCAGCGCCACCCGGCGCACCTTCAGACCGTATACGCGAAGCGTTTCCAGTCCGAACTGCGCCCCTCCGCAGTTGCACACCAGGGTGATGTCTTCCCCCGGCGCCTGACCGAGCGCCTCGGCAATGCTCGCGAGCACGGGTTCCAGGGTCAGCCCGGACGGCCGTTCGGAGGCCCCATAGCCCGGAAGGTCCATTGCGTAAAACGCCGCGTCCGACGGCAGGTAGTCGTACAGCCGCCGGAAGGTCCGCACGTTGCCCGCCCAGCCGTGCACCCCCACAAACGCGCGCGGGCCGTCTCCTGTTCGTTCAACCTTCACGCGCCACAATCCTCTCCGCGGTAAGCTTCCCGCTCAAGATCACCATCGGCATTCCCGTGCCCGGCGTCGTGCTCGCCCCTGTGTAGTACATCCCGCGCAGCTCACGGGCGTAGTTTCGCGCACGGAACGGCCCGACCTGAAACAGCGTGTGCGCCGCGCCAAACCCCGAGCCCTCGTGCAACCCGAACCGGTCCCGCCAGTCGCGCGGCGTGTACACGTGCTCGACCGCGATCCGGTCCGCCGTCAGGTCGCAACCGTGGCGCCCCAGCCGTTCCAGTACCCGGGCCTTGATCTCCGCGGTAACCTGCTCCCAATCCACGTCGCCCATCCGGTGGAGCAGCGGCACCGGCACGAGCACAAACACCGTCGTCCCGCCGGCAGGGGCCAGCGTGGGATCCGTCGCCGAAGCCACGCTTACGTAGAACGGCAGTCCGCGCGGTATCCCCGTGCCGCGGATCAGATCACGAAAGGCGGCGCGGTATTCCTCCGGCAGGAAGATGGTGTGATGTCCCAGCCCCCGGACCGCTCCCCGCACGCCCCAGTAAAACGTCAGCACGCCCGGCGTCATCCGCACCCGGGCATTCTTTCGCCGCCGCCGGTCCAGAAGACGTTCATGGCCCAGGAGCTGCGCATCCGTCACGGGCACATCCACGTTCGAGACCACAAGAGAAAACGCATCGACATCGCCCCCGGCGCGTCGCACTCCCTTGACCGCGCCGCCGCCCGTCTCAATTCGTTCGACGCGGGCGCCGGTCAGGATCTCGACCCCCAGATCCCGCGCCAGACGTTCCACCCCCTCGACCAGCCCGTAGATGCCCCCGCGCGGCAGCCAGAGACCGTAGGCAAGCTCTCCGTACGGCAGGATCGAAAACACGCCCGGAAGTTCAAACGGCGAGCCGCCCAGGTACATCCCGTACGAGCCGAAGGCTTCCCGGATGTGCCGGCTGCGGAAGAAACGTCCGAGCTCCCCGTACAGCGACCGCCAGACGCTCAGGCGTTTCAGCTCGCGCATCCGCAGCGACGCGAACCACACAAGCGGATTGTCCACATTGCGCGAAACCAGTTTCGCGAAGGCCAGATCGTACTTCGCCCCCGCGTCAGAGAGAAAACGCATCAACCCCGGGGCGACATCACGCTCGACCGGTTCCAGCGACGCTGCCAGGGCCGCCAGGTCGCTCGAAAGCGCAAACCGCGTGCCGTTGGGCCACTGGAATGCCACGCCGGGCTCAACCGGCAACAGCTCGACGTAGTCCTCCAACCGCGCGCCCGCGGCGCGGAACAACTCGTCAAACACCCACGGATAATTGAGCAGGCTGGGCCCCGTGTCAAACCGGAATCCATCGGTTTCAATCCGGTTCGCCCGCCCGCCCACACGCGTATTCGCCTCATATACGCGAACGGAATAGCCCGCCACGCGCAAGTGAATCGCCGCGCTCAATCCCCCGAGACCGCCGCCCGCCACCGCGACCGGCACAGAGGCTCCGCTATGTTGACTGCGTCGTATCAGCATATCTGGTGGGCCGTCCGGTGGCGCGATCACGGCCTTCACGAATGCAGAAAGGCCAGCGGCAATCGCCAATACTTGCTCGCGGGCAGAAGCCGGAATTTCTCCCGAAACGGCAGGATCTCCCGGTGCAGAAACCCTTCCCGGCTGTTGCGGATCTGCCAGTTCAAGCGGCTGTACACTTCCAGGCACGCCTGGATGGCCGGCCGGGAATCCGGCGCAAACGCGTCCAGATTGCCGCGCGCCCGCTGATAATGCCCGTCCGCTTCCTCCGCCACCCGACGCACCACGCGCCCGATGGCCGCCCGCTGCGCGGGGTCGTACGCGTCCACGCGGGTGATCCCCTCCGCCCGCAGATACTCCAGCGGCAGGTAGAGCCGGCCACGTCTCTGGTCCTCTCCCACGTCGCGCACGAAATTGGTCAGTTGAAGCGCCGTCCCGAGATCGCGCGCAAAGGTCAACGCCCTTGGAAATTCCTCCGGGCTGCTGGTGCCATACACGTACGCCAGGAAATACCCGATCACAATGGCGCTCCCGTAAACGTAGTCATCAATGAGGTCCGGCATGGTCGCGTACAGGCCCGGGTGCACGTCGCGCCGCATCGCACGGAGAAAATCGCGGTAATGCTCGTGGGGAATGCCATGGCGCCGGACCACCTCGGCAAACGCCGCCGCAAACACGGGCACCCCCGACCGCACCGCCGACGTCAGCGACGCGGCCCCAAGCCCCGCCTCATACTGCGCCTCCCAGGCGTCCAGGGCCTCGCATTTCCGCGCTTCCTCCCACGCAAACGTGTCCACGATCTCGTCCGGATAACGCACCGCCGCATAGATCACTTCCACCTGCTCGCGCTTTTTGCGGGGAAGAAACCGTGTCACCATGAAAAAACTCGTGCTGAACGTGCGAAGCACATGGCGCGCCGCGCGGGCCGCCGCCGGCCACGCATCGGCCTCCCGAGCCGCGCCGGACACCGCCGCCGCCGCGTGCGCGGCCACCCGCCCCCAAGTCTCCGGCTCCCATTCATATCGGGCCAAGGCCATCCTGAATCCTCGCTCGGGAATCAGCGCAACGCTGCCTTCCAGCAGTACACCCGCGAGTGCCAATCCCTCCGCCCTGGGAACCCGCTCGTGCCGTTTCAAAACCATACAATATCACATCCCGGCCCGGTTCTGTGATGGACAATGCACGCGGAACGCCGCCGTCAGGGCGATTTCATCAGGCCGCTGCGCCGCCGGCGGTACGAGATCCCCCGCCGCACCCGGCCCGTGGCCGCACCCGGCGCCTGGAACAACGAGATGACCGGCACCGCCTCCTCCCAGTCCGCCCGCGGTAGATTCTTTCCCAGCGCGCGCTCGATCGCTTCCAGCGCAATGTGGTCCGTGGGCGTCACGAACGTGATCGCGTCCCCCTCAGCGCTGGCCCGCGCTGTACGCCCAATACGGTGAATGTAGTCGTCCGGATTCTCCGGAATGTCAAAGTTGATCACGTGACTGACGTTTTCGATGTCCAGCCCCCGCGCAGCCACATCCGTAGCCGCCAGGTACCGGTACTTGCCCGACCGGAATCCCGCCAACGCCTCGTCGCGTTGCCGCTGCGACCGATCCCCGTGAATCTCCTGCACCTTGAACCCACTCCTGCGCAACGCCCTGGTCACCCGTTCGGTGCGCGGCTTGGTACGCAGGAAGATCATCGCGCTGTCCACCCTCGCCTCACGCAACACCTTCTCCAGCAGCGCGATCTTCCGCTCCGGATTCACCGTGTACACCAGTTGACGCACCGTATCCACCGGCTGCGCCACATGGCCCACTTCGATCCGCTCCGGATCTACCAGAAACTCCTGGGAAAGCCGCGCAATCTCAGGGGGAAACGTCGCCGAACACATTACCGTCTGGCGGGTCTCCGGAAGCTTCCGGATAATGCTCCGGATGTCGGGCAGAAACCCCATGTCAAGCATCCGGTCCGCCTCGTCCAGAACAAGTATCATCAGCTCGTTGAAACGGGCCTGGCCCCGGCGCATGTGATCCAGTAGACGCCCGGGAGTTGCCACCACGACCGATACGCCCCGCTTCAACGCCGCGACTTGCGACTCGTACCCCACCCCGCCGTAAATGGCCGCGCTGCGGATGCCCAGCGGCCGGCCAAACGCCTCGAATACGCCATGCACCTGCTGCGCCAGTTCGCGCGTCGGCGCCAGCACCAGCATCAGGTTCCGCTCCAGCGGACCGCCCGAAAGCCGCATCAGCGCCGGCAACGCATACGCCAGCGTCTTCCCCGTGCCGGTTTGCGCCACAGCCACGAGGTCGCGGCCCGCCAGCGCCAACGGAATCGCCTCCCGTTGTACCGGGGTAGGCGTCTCTATCCCCAGCGTCTCCAACACGCGCAACAGACTGGGGTCTATTCCGAGATCATCAAATTGCATACTGGTCCGCACAATCAACGCGTTGAAGCCGGAACGCGCGCCGTGACCGGCCCCCGCGCGGTCCATGCACATCCACGTCCGCACCCGGCCCGGCAGCCACACACGTGGCCGCCCCGCGGCTGAACACCCCGGCAATCGATCCTGTACGGTACGACTATATCAGATTTCGCACTTGAGCAAAAAGCATCGACCAGGACGCGCAGATCGGGAACTGTCCCGGATAACGCACAAATTCCACGTGCCCGTCCATGTACAGCACGTTCCCCCCGCCCGGGACATGGTTGAATTCATTGACCGTGTACGGATTCCCATACAGGTCAACCCCGTTCACCGTCACATCCGCATTCGCCGAGTCGTGCATCACCGCCAGCTCGCTCTGCGCCAGCGATGCGGCCGACGGATTGTTGATGTCCGTGACCATGAACCGTTCTACCCCTTCGCGCAACCGGTACGCCGTCATCGTGCCCACCGGCACGTCGCGGTCCGCCGCCGCCATGGCGTCCTGCAACGTAGGCGCACCGACCACGCCCCCGACTATCCCGACAAAGGCCATCAGGAAATCGTAACTCAGAAAGCTCAGCATCGGGTCCGTGCTCTGCAGCGCGTCCGGGTCCGCAAGATAGAGGCCCGGCGTCAACACCCACCCGTAGTAAAAATACGAAATGGGATACATCGAGCACGGACAAACCGCCGCACCGGGGTCATCGCTGCAATAGAACGCCCCCCGTTCCAGCACCTGCGTAATGTCCGGGTCCGACGGACAGAGCAGAACCTGCGGATCGCTCAGGTATTCGGGATAGAGCGCTCCCCCGTCCGGCGCCCAGATCAGAACCGCTTCACGCGTCACCTGGTCGCAGGCCGCCCCGTCCCGGTAGCGAAGCGGCGGGAATTTCTCCCCTGGCGACTCGTTCGCGTACATCTTCAGAACCAATCCCAGTTGCTTGAGGTTGTTCGCACAACTCGCACGACGGGCCGCCTCCCGCGCCCGCGCAAGCGCCGGAAGCAGAATCGCCGCGAGAATTCCGATAATGGCAATCACCACCAACAGCTCAATCAGCGTGAATCCACGGTTCGTCATGTGCGCATTTCCTTCGACAGGGTTGTTGCAGTTCGCTCAAAGGCTTCCTACGTGACTATCCCGACCCCTACTATCAGGATACCACAAAAACTGTTCATTCTGCCAAGTAAACCCCGATTACCCCGCAAAATGCGATAACTATCCCGGACATTTCCTCTCTTTACGTCAGATATTCTCTGCAAATCGCCCCACTGGCCAAGAGATTATACCACAAATCATATGACAACCAACAAGAATTCTATGAATATAAAGAATTTCATCCAATGTGCCCGAGGGCGCATACGTGAAACACGGCCACCCGGCCTCGAAGCGTAGTCCCCGAGCCACATGCTCCCCTGCTCCTACGGCGCGGCGAGGGGGCGTTCTTCAACCTCCCCGCACGGGCATCCCCCTCCGGCGGACTTGCCTCAAGCCGCGCGCTAAGGTAGCCTACCCACAGTGTGACCAGAAACGGGAGCTTCGCGCGATGCATCTCACGCCGGTGACCTGGCGAGACGGGCAGTTGTTCATCATCGACCAGACCCTCCTTCCGTCGGAGTGTCGCGAGATTCGTCTCCCTTCCCTGGAATCCGTCCGGGAAGCCATCTGCGCATTGCGTGTCCGCGGCGCCCCCGCGATCGGGGTCTGCGCCGCCTTCGGCGTCCTCGTCGCCCTGGAGGAGATGCGCCCCGCCGACATGGCCGCCGGCCTCCAGGTGGTGGACGCTGCCGCCGACCGTCTGGAAACCTCCCGCCCGACCGCCGTCAATCTGTTCTGGGCCCTGCGGCGCATGCGGCAGGCCGCCCGCGCGTTCGCGGGCCAGACCGGTTCTCTGCGCGACTGGCGCGACCGCCTCGAACACGAAGCGTGCGCCCTCCGCGATGAAGATACCGTCTGCTGCCAGAAAATCGGCGATTACGGCGCCACGCTCATCCCGGATGGCGCCGGGGTGCTGACGCACTGCAATGCCGGCGCCCTCGCCACCAGCGCCTACGGCACCGCCCTGGCCGCCCTGTACCGCGCTCACGAATCCGGCCGCGCCTTCCGCGTGTATGTGGATGAGACCCGCCCCCTGCTGCAGGGCGCGCGCCTCACCGCGTGGGAACTCCTGCAGGCCGGCATTGACGTCACCCTCATCTGCGACAACACGGCCGCTCAGGTCATGCGCGAAGGCCGCGTACACCTCGTGATCACCGGGGCCGACCGCATCGCCGCCAACGGAGACACCGCCAACAAGATCGGCACGTACGGGCTGGCCGTCCTCGCGCACGCCCACGGCATTCCCTTCTACGTCGCCGCGCCGCTCTCCACCTTCGACGTTGACCTCCCTCACGGAGACCGCATCCCCATCGAACAGCGGCCTGGGGAGGAGGTCACCCGCGCCTTCGGCCGCCTCACGGCCCCCGAAGGGGTCGCGGTCTATAATCCGGCCTTCGATGTCACCCCGGCGCGCCTGATTGCGGGGATCGTCACGGAACGGGGCATCCTCAAACCGCCTTACGAGGAAGCCATCCGCAACTGCTTCGAAAACCACGCGGAGCCAACGTGAGAGTCGACGGATGTTCGAGAAACTCGTAGCCATCATCGCCAGCGGCCCCGGAGATCGCTTCACCGGCCTCTCGCTCGAGGACGCCGCGCTCGGCCGCGCCTGGTGCGACGCCCGAAAACACGCCGCCGGCGACCCCGCGAAACGGCAGGCCGTCCTCGAGCAGATCGACGCCTGGCTGAAACTCTATAGATGCCCGCCCTGTGAGACCGAGGGCCGGCGTTCCCAATGGCTGCTCCGCGACCTCATCGACCGGGTCCGCGCCGGCGAGGTCGATGCGCTCGAACGAGACGAACTGGATTTTCTCTCCCGGGCATTCCAGCTCACGGGCCGCGTCGAAGACCGCGCATCCTGCGCCCGCGTGCGGACCCTCCTCGCCCCCTTCGTGAATGAGATCGAAGTCCGACGCAAGATCCTCCCCGGCGCCCACAGCCTCGCCGCGCTCGCCAGACGCCTCCAGATTATCGACACCGCCGACATCGAGACCGCCCCACACTCCGCGATTCGCACCATCGCGGGCATCCAGATGCCCGCCCGGGGCCCCCTCACCAAACTGGTCGTGCACGTCAAGCTTTTCGGGAACGTCCCCGACGATTGCACCCTCGTCGTCGAAAACGGCTGTTGCAGCGTGTCGGGATACGTGCTCGGCCGCCTGGCCGTCACCCAGCACTGCGACGTGCGCCACAACATCTCGGGCGTCGTCATCTCGAGCCTGGGAGACATCCGCGCGCGCAACATCATCGACCAGGCCTGCGTCGTCGCCAAAGCCGGCAACGTCCAGGTGCGCCGGGCCGAAAACCCGAAGCTCCTCTTCGCGGGTCAGCGCCTCGTGGTAACCGACGCCATCCGCCGGGGAAACATCATCGCCCCGGACATCACCGTGCAGAACGAGGTCCTCGGCGGACGCCTTCAGGTATCCCGCTGCCTGACCGCCGGTCGGTTCCGGGCCACCCCGGAGCTGCCGCTCGACATCATCTTCCGGAAACAGCTGGCCGGCAGCGATTTCGGCGGGGTCCCCACCCCGCACGCCACGCGGCTCTGGTCCCAGACGCTCCACCTCAAGACGCGCATCCTGACCCTCGAGTCCCTGCTCGCCGCAACCGACCGGGAAATCGAGCGTCTGTCCGAAAACGCCCTCTTCTTCATCTGCAGCAACCCGGCCACCGAAAGACACATCGATACGATCCGGCAAAGCAAACGGCGCCTCGACCTCATTGACCGCATCATCGACGGCCTGCTCGGCATGCCCTACGCCATCGCCGAGCGCGCCGCCGAACGCGCCCTGGCCCTCCAGGAATCCGGCGAGGCCAGCCTCGACGAGGCCGGCGTAATGTTCAGCGTGGCGGACGCCGTCCTGAATCAGTTGGGAACCGACGCGGCCAGCGAACGCGATGTCTATGCCTGCATCAGCAGCATGGCGGACATCCGCGATACCCTGCGCCAGGGCGTTCCGGGAAACCGCCTCGCCGCGTCGTCACTCACGCGCATCCGAGAGGAACTGCAGCGCTGGCTCGATGAAAAACGCCTGCTGGCCGAACGCATCACCGCCGCCGACGCCCGATTGCGCTCCCAGTGGGATTTCAGCGAGATCATCCAGTCCGCCAGGGGCGCCAGCTCCCCCGAACAGCTCCTGTCCCACCTCCTGGAGACCGCCCGGAACCAGCCGCCCGGAAACCCGCTCGCGGAGAAAACCACCTCGAATTTCGTCGCCGCCATGCTGCGCAGCATCGAGAAAAAACGCGAAGCCACGGAGCCGCACCGATGCGAATTGTCGGAAAAGCGCCGGGAATTTGACCAGAAGAGCCTCCAACTCCGCACGCAGCACCATCTCGTCGTATCACTGGAGGAAACCGGCCACGGGGAAGGGCCTCGCGTGTCTGGAAGGTTCGAGGGGGGCGTCGTGCTCTACGCCGATACCCTCGCTGCCGAACAGGACGGGCCGACGGAAAACACCCGCCTCGTCGTGCCCGAATCGGGCCATGCCGTCAAATCCTACGAGCTACAGTTCACCTCCATCGTTGAGACCGGCCCATAGTCCGTGGTAGGCTTTGCCGATCCTGTTGACGGAAGCGCCAACGACCCCGTGCGGAACCGCCGGGCTTTGCGCCGGGCGCCGCAATCAACTCGCCGGAGAGGATTCAAACACCGGTGTGCAGCCAGATCACCGAGATTGTCGCCATTGACGGCCCCGTGGGCGCCGGCAAGAGCTCCGTCGGGCGGCGCGTCGCCGAAATCCTCGGGTTCGCCTACCTCGATACCGGGGCGATGTACCGCGCCGCAACCTGGTGGGCCATCGAGAACGGCGCCGACCTCGACGCTCCCGAAGCCCTGGCCGCCATCACCCAACTCATGCCCCTTCACATGACCGACCACAACGGCGAACTCCGCGTGTTCGTGGGCTCGCAAGACATTACCGAGGCCATCCGCACCCCCGAAATCACGCGCCAGATCTACAAACTCGACCACGTCGCGGGCGTCCGCGACCATCTCGTCACGCTCCAGCGCGCGTTCGGCGCCCAACAACCCACCGTCGCCGACGGACGCGACATGGGCACCGTGGTCTTCCCGAAGGCCCGCTGGAAAGTCTATCTGGACGCGTCCCTCGAAGAGCGCGCGCGCAGGCGCGCCGCCCAGCTCGCCGAAAAGGGGGTGCACGTCGACCTCGCCGCCTTGAGGAAGGAGATCGAGGACCGCGACCGCAAAAGCATGACCCGCGCCGTGTCGCCGTTGCGAAAAGCCCCCGAGGCCCGCGTGCTCGACACCACCCGGCTCACGTTTGACCAGGCCGTCGACGCCATCGTCGGCTTTGTTCGGGAGGCATCGTGAATTCCGGGAATACCGCTCTGGCATGGTCCTGCGCTTCGTGCGACAGAGAGACGGTTCGCGCGCTCGCCCGGGCACTGGAAATCCCTCCACTGGTAGCCCAGCTGCTCATCGTTCGCGGCGCGGAAACCCCCGAACTTGGCTACCAGTTTCTGAATCCATCCGCCGATCACCTCTGCGACCCCTTCGAGCTGAGCGGCGTCGATCATGCCGTGGAACGCCTTCGTCTCGCCCGGGACCGCCGCGAGAAGGTGCTCGTTTTCGGCGACTACGACGTTGACGGCATCACCGGCACGGCCATTCTCTACAATGCCCTCCGGGAATATGGCATCCCGTCGTGCGCCTACGACATGCCCAACCGCCTCGAGGAAGGATATGGCATCAACCCCGAGCGCGTGTATCAGGCCCGCGACGAGAAGGTAAACCTCATCGTCACCGTGGATAACGGCGTTACCGCCCGGGAAGCCGCCGAAGCCGCGCGCGCCGCGGGCGTCGACCTCATCATCACCGATCACCATGAACCGGAAGGGCAACTCCCCTGCGCCGGCATCATCATCGACCCGAAGCTCGATGGCGCCGGCCATCCCTGCCACGAGATCTGCGGCGCCGCCGTCGCCTTCAAACTGGCCACCGCCCTCACCGGAAAGACCAGCGACCTCGACCTCGTGGCGCTCGGCACGGTCGCCGATATCGTGCCGTTGCGCGGCGAAAACCGCGCCCTCGTCGCCCTCGGCCTGCGTGAGGCCCCCGCCAGGCTCCGGCCCGGCCTCATCAAACTTGCCCAGGTCGCCCGCGTCAATCTCGAAACCCTCACCGCGCGAAACGTCGCCTACCAGCTCGCTCCGCGCATCAATGCGGGCGGCCGCCTCGGCGACGGCATCGCGGGCATGGACCTCATCCTGGCCGACTCCCTCGAAACGGCTGAGCCCATTGCGCGGGAACTCGACCGCGTCAATACCGAACGCCGCGATATCGAATCCGCGATTCTCGAAGACGCCCAGGCGGAACTCCGCGAAACCTTCAACGCCCAGCAGCGAAGCATCGTGCTCGCACGCCGCGGATGGCACCAGGGCGTCATCGGCATCGTCGCGTCACGGCTCCAGCGCCATTTCTACCGCCCCGTGGCGCTCGTCGCCATCGACGGCGACGGCATGGGTCGCGGGTCCGTTCGCGGCATCCCCGAATTCGACGTCTCCTCGGCCTTGACCGCCTGCAGCGAATTCCTCGTCAAGTTTGGCGGCCACCGCGCCGCGGGCGGACTCACCATCGCCGAAGAACACCTCCAGGCCTTCCAGACCGCCTTCGAAAGCGAAGCCGCTCGGCAATTGGACGGCAACGAACTGCGCCGCGGCCTCCCCATCGACGCCCTCATTTCGTTCACCCAAATCGACGGCCAACTCCTCCGCTACATCGACCTGCTCGAACCCTACGGCCACGGGAATGCCGAACCCGTCTTCTGCACCTACGGCGCCGAAATCGTCCTCCAGTCCTGCCGGCTCCTGCGGGGCGGGCACCTCAGACTGGTGCTCCGCAGCGATGGGCGTCAATTCCCGGCCATCGCTTTCCAGATGGGCGATCTCTACGACACCCTGCGCCACGTCCCCCTCGTCGACGCAGCATTCACCCCCCAGCTCAATACCTACCGCAACGAGACCACCATCCAGCTCGTCCTCAAAGATATCCGGCCCGCCGGCGGCCCTTCCGGAGACGCGGACTCCCCGTTCGGACGAGAAGATTCTTGAGCGAGCAATCGGGGGCGGCGTGGTGGACCCTGTGGACCCTGTGGACTCTATGGACCCTATGGACGTGCCGCCCTGAGGGACGACCCCGGGTTCAGGGGCTCCGCCCGTGGTTCAAATTCGACCCCTGCGGAGTTGGTAAGGGCCGGGGCGTCCATCCCGTCCACCGCCACTCGTTCCTCCGGCCCCGGTCATACGTCGTCCTTACCCGGCGATTCGCGGGACTGATTTGTCCGGCCGAAACGTGCTAGGATCTGTCTCATGTCGACGTGCATCGAAACTTCAGACTTGACCAAGTGTTACGGCCCCGTGGTCGCCGTCGGGGGCTTGTCTCTCCAGATCGAGACGGGCGAGGTCTTCGGCCTCCTCGGTCCGAACGGCGCCGGCAAAAGCACTACCCTCTACATGCTGACCGGGCTCGTGCGCCCCACCAGCGGCGCGGTCACCATTTTCGGCAAGGACCTGCGCCGCGGGTTCCTCGAGATCGCCGCCCGCATGGGCGTCCTGGTCGAACGGCCCTCGTTTTACGATCACCTGACCGCCCGGGCCAACCTGTTGCTCCTCGCCCGGCTGGCCAATCGCCGCGTCGCCGTCGACCGCGCCCTCGACCGGGTCGGGCTGCTCTGGGCGGCCCATCAGAAGGTCCACACCTTCTCCCACGGCATGCGGCAACGGCTCGGTCTGGCCCAGGCCCTGCTGACCGAGCCCGAACTGCTCATCCTCGACGAGCCCACCAACGGGCTCGACGCCGAGTCCACCCGCGACACCATCAAGCTCCTCCGGCTCCTTGCGGAACAGGCCAAGGTGACCATCATCGTGTCCAGCAATCTGCTCCACGAAGTCGAGATCCTCTGCGACCGCGTCGCCATCATGAACCGCGGCCGCCTTCTGGCGTGTGAACGCACCGAAAGACTCTTATCCTACGACCCCAAACAGGTTGAAATCCTCGTCGACGCTCCCGAAACCGCCGCCAAACGTCTCATGGAGCAGCCGTGGGTCACTGCGGTGGACATCGCGTACGGCCGCGTGAACGTCAAACTCGGCGAGGCGTCCGTCCATCACCTCACGTCGTTCCTGATAAGCTCCGGGTTCATCGTGTCGGGGATTGTGCCCCAGCGAAGATCCCTCCAGGATTTTTTCCTGAAAGTGCTCAAACGATGATGCGCAGGATCATAAACGCCTATTTTGTGGAAGTGCATAAGGCCGTCCGCATGCGGGCAACCTACGCCGGTCCCCTGCTCGTTCTGCTGGCCGTGCTCGCGGCCATGCTGCAAAGCCCCCTCGAACGCGACGGGCTCAGCGACTACCGGTTCGTATACGATGCGACCACCATCGCGCTCGACGTGCTGGGGCTCTTCCTGATCGTCATCTTCTGCTCCGGGCTCATCGCATCGGAGCTCGGTCGCGGCACCATCCGGACCGTGCTCGTCCGGCCCCTGCGCCGCGTCGAATTCCTGATCGCCAAACTGCTTCTCGGGGCAACGTTCGCCGCGACCCTCCTGGTGCTCACCGGGGCCGCCAGTTGGACACTTGCCGCGCTCCTCGGCGAAGTGCACGGCGTCGAATACGGCGGCGAGACCCTGTATACAAGCGCCGGCATGGCCGGCGCGTATGCCGCCGCGGCCGCGTTCAGCCTGTTCCCGCTGCTCGCCCTGGTGGCCTTCGCGCTCCTGATGTCCACGCTTACCCGGAGCACGGCGGCGGCGATCGGATGGTCCATCGGGGTCTGGCTGCTGCTCGACATGGTCAAGAACCCGCTCGGCATCCAGCCCTTCGTGTTCACCACCTATCTCGAACCCTGGCAGGTCTTCGCCCAGCGGTGTGACGGTTTCCCCGAGATGGGATGGATGCCCGGCAACCCCGTCTATCTCGTGGGCGTGTCCGTGGGGTGGCTGGTCCTGCTGGTCGCCCTGGCCGCAGGCGTCCTCCAGCGGCGGAGCCTCCACGCATGATTCCGGCGCTCGCATGGCTCGTCTGCGGCGCCCTGGTCTTCGTCGAACAGGACATGCCTGGCGTGCGGGTCGGACGCGCCGAACCCCTCTCGGGAGAGCGGTGGCGCAATTTCCGTCAGGCCGATTTTGACGGCGACGGCAAGACCGACCTGCTGCTGCCCGATGGCGTCGCCTTCCAGCGCGGCGACGCCTTCCGGTCCGAGGACCGGCAGCCCCTGCCCCCCGTCAGCGGGTTCCCCGCCTGCGACCTGTGGGACACCACACTCTACCTGCGGCTGCCGTCCGGTCTCGCCTGTTTTCAATGGAGCCCCGGCGGCTGGCAGACCCTCCTCGAACAGCCTCTCCCCTGGCCCGACGGCGAATCCGCACTCCAGGAACCGGACGCGTCGCAAGCCGGCAGCCCGCCAGCGGTCCGCTTCGAGCGGTTCCTTCACGATTTTGATCAGGACGGCCGCCCCGAGATCGTGGTCACCACCAGTGCGGGACTCCACGTGTTTACGGACTCCAACGGCCGCTACGCCCCGGCGGGAGTGCTTGAGGTCCTCCCGCCTCTCCGGCTCCTGCCCGTCAACCCCGCTCCCGTGTGGCCCCCGGACAAGCGCCGGATCCCCGCGCCCGAATCGCAGTTGTCGTGCCGCCTCTTCATCTCACAAAACCGGGTATCCGTCCTCGAATCGGATCTGGTCCCCGAAAACCGCGCGCAGCACCGTATCCGGCGCTTCGAGATTGCCGCGAATCCCGAGGGACACCTTGAAGCCAACCCGCTCGACATCTACGAAACGTCCATCCTCCCCGGCGCGTTGCGCCCCTGCCGTCTCAATTCCGACGATGCCATCGATTTCGGGGGCGGGCAGTGGCAGTTCACGCCCGGAGGGCTCCTGCATGCGCCCATCTACGAAACCTATGTATCCACCGACGGCGGCAGGACCGTCCAATCCGTCCGAAGCATCGCCTATCGCCCCAACTGCTCCTTTGTCGATTTCAATGGCGATGCGCGCCTCGACCTGATCGCCGAATCGTCGGGCCTCTTCGAGGGCGGCGTGCGCGAGACGGTGAACCGCCTCATGACCGCTCGCACGCTCAAACACGACATCCAGGTCCATCTTCAGGACGCAAACGGCGCGTTTCCCGTGACGCCCACGGCCCGCGGCTCGTTTACCCTCAATCTCGAGAACGTGCCCGCGCGTTCGGGCGAACGCTTCCGTCGGTACCAGGCCTCCGAATTGACCGATGTCACCGGAGACTTCGACGGGGACGGCATACACGACGCCGTGATCCATGCCGATCCCCGCGGGATCAAGGTCTTTCGCGGCTCGGAGAACGGTTTCAGCTCGCGACCCATCATGGCCGCGGAGACCCAGCCCCACTGGCGGTTCGCCGTCGACGACATCGACGGCGATGGACGCAGCGACATCGTCTTTCGCTGGATGGACCCCGCCAGCGCCGACGGCTACGAGCAGTGCCGCGTGTTCTTGACCCGGGAGAAAGCCCCATGAGCCCCCTCCTGACAGCCGCCCTGCTTGCGCTGAGCGCCGGTGTGTTTGACGTCGTCCCCATCCCACTCGGCTCGCCGGAGGCCCAGTCGTTTGCCGTCGCCATCGACAACGACGCCACCCTCGAAATGGCCGTCCTCGACCAGCACACCCTGAATATCCACTCCATCGATACCGGAACCCTGCGCTTCTCCATAACCCTCCCGGAAGGCGTCTCCGCCTTTGATATCTTCGACGCGGACGATGACGGGCTCGCGGAGATCCTGGCCGTGCAAGCGCCGCGAATTCTGCTTATCGAGCTGGAGGACGGGGCCGTTCCGCGCGAACTGTTCCGCGACGACGAACTTCTCGAACACGCGGGGGCGTTTCCTGTGCCCCATATCCTCGCCACGCAACGCGACGGCGCCTGGCTGCTCGCCATCCCCTGCCGGACCGCCCTTAAACTCTGGACGCTCGACGGCACACTGGTCGATACCCATTCCCTCGCGGGTTCGGGACAGAATCCCGCGCCGTTCGAACGGCCGTTCATGGCACGGACCGTCTATCCGAATCTCGTCGCGCCCCCCGGCGCCATCGAACTGCACATCGACCAGGTCGTGGTCCATGACGCCGCGCCCGTCACCTCTTCGCCCGAGGATGGCCGCGAAGCCATGCGCCCGCCGGGAAGTCTCCTTCAGCTTCAGGATGCGGAGGACGACGCGTTTCACCGTTGGCCGTGGTTCTCGCTCGTCAGCCCCGAAAAAGGCCCGCAACGCGTGTTCTACGCGCTCTGCGGCGCCGAATACCAGGACACGCTGATTCGCGTCCAGCAGGCCGGTACAGGCAGCGGCCCCGACGGCGGGGACGTCCGGGTCAGCCCCGCCCGGCGGTACCGGGGATGCCTCGTGCCTCCGTGGCAGACCCTGCCCGATTTCAACGGGGACGGGTACACCGACATCCTGGTATGGCTCTCCCCCCAGCCCGGGAGATCCATCGACGCCTTGACTCGGGCGGTGACCGCGCGTTCCTGGCCGTTGCAGCTCCTCGTGCACTGCTTCGATCCCGCAAAAAACCGCTACGATCCCCGCAACGCCGGCGTCATCGACACCCGGGTGCCCATCGCCTGGTTCGTGCGCCCCGAGCAGGGCATGCCGCTCAATCTGTCCCTGATGGGCGATTTCAACGGCGACGGCCGCACCGATCTTGCCTTTGCCACCGCTCCTGACAGGTTCTGCGCGTGGACCTACACCAACGGATTCCCCCACAAACCGTCGTTCGAACACACGTTTCCCGAGAACCTCCTTCAAATCGAATCGCCAGGGGATATCGACGGTACCGGCCGCACCGCCGCCGTCCTGCGCAGCTCCCGCGCCCTCTACCTGCTCCGGCCCACGCCGACCCGAAGCCGCGAGTAGTGAAGTACGCGCCCGCCGCCCGCCGGGCGGATTCCGCGCGTTCGTTCTCATTCCCCCGCCACGGCGCGAAAGCGCGGCAGTTGCCGTGCGGCTTCTTCCGCCACCGCGTCGGCCTCGTCCCGCCGGCCTGACTCGCGCAGCAGGTGCACCAGGCTCAACGTCGCCTGCCGGTACACATCCCCAGCCTGGGGTCCGGCCACATCCCCCGCCGCGACGGCCAGACGCATGACGTTGCGATACGCCGGCACGGCAGCGGCTGCGTCGCCCGCATCGCGCGTCATCGTGGCGCCGAGAAGCGCGGCGCGGAGCTTGCCCGCGGAAACCGGGCCGTCCTCTGACGCAAACGCCTGCGCGAGTTCCCTGGCCCGTTCGACATCGCCCGACCGCCGCGCCACCTCCATTTCCGCGTACCGCGCCTCATCGCGCTCCTCCGCGGTGGACGCGCACGCTACCGCCTGGGAAACCGCCAGACGGGCCCCCTCAAAATCCGGGGGGTCTACGCGAAGATACAGTTCGGCCTTCGCCGCATACAGCTCCGACGCCCTCCCCAGATTCTCCAGAGAACGGAGCAGTGCTTCGATGCGGTCCACGCCGGTCCAGGGATCGAACGCGTGCCGGGCTTCCTGGAGAGCCCGGTCGACCGGACTCAGCTCCGCGGCCGGCTCCGGCGCGCCCTGCGCCGGGTCATCGGTGGCTGGGCGGGGGTTCAAGGAATCGGGCGTATCGGCCGCCGGAGCGTCCGGACCGGCCGTCACTGCGGCTTCCTGGGCGGTTTCCGTCACGAAGGGCCGCGCGGACTCCAGCTGCTTCCCCGGAGCGGCGCGGAACGGCACCTGCTGAATGCTCGGAAGCCCGGTGCCGGAAATTATGATAACCGCCACGCCAATCAGAATGCCCGCGCTGATTACCGCCAGGGCCACTCTTTGCGACTTGTCCATGGGGCTTCACGATAGCCCGTCATGCCCCTCAAGTAAAGAGCCCAAATCGCCGGGCAAGCACCGGCGGAATAAACGTCTTCACAATCGTTCAGGCAGGCGCGTCCATGGGGTCCATAACGTCCATAAGGTCCACTTGGTCCACCACGCCACCGCCGATGGTCTCCCTCGGAAATCTCCTCGTCCGAACGGGGAACAGCCTCACGGCGCGGTCGCCGGCTACGGAGCGGTCTCCTCCGGCACCAGCGGCTCCAGCTCGACCGGCGGCCCCTCGACCCGAATGTCGTTCTGGACCTTCTCCACGCCCTGCACACTCAACGCGATGGCGCCCACGAGATCCTTCTGCACCGGGCTGTCCACCAGTCCCGTCAGTATGCACAGACCGTCGTTGACTTCCACGTTGAGGCTGCTGAGCGTCACGTGCCGGTTCATCAACAGGGCCGTCTCGACGCGTTTCTCCACCCACTCGTCCGCGAAATCGCGGCCCGCCGCGTCCATCGGCGCCAGGGATTCCTTTGCGGCCACGGTCAAGAGGTTGCTGACCCTTTCCACGCCGCGCGTCGTTGCCGCAATGTCCGCGATCGCGGCCTTCTCGGCTTCACTGCGCACCACGCCCGCCAGGGTCACCCTGCCGTATTCGGTCTTCACGTCGATTTTCAGCCCGCTGAACTGCTTGTGATACAGCAGCCGCGACCGGATGGAAGCGCTGATGCTCTTATCGCGCACCTGCTGGCTGAAGCTCCGCCGCGGCCGCGCCCCCGGCGGGGTTTCGACCACCTCGATCTGATTCACGACATCGACAACGCCCGTCACCGACCGCGCCAGATCCTCCGCCAGTTGTCTGGAGGTGGGATCATCGACGCTCCCGGTCAGCGTCACGACGCCGCTCTTCGTGTTCGTGTTGATGTTAAACGGATTGAGCTGTTCATTGAGCAGAAACGTCGATTCGACCCGCCCCGTGATCAGCGCGTCCTTAACCGGTTCCGGCACCGCGGCCTGCGCCCGCGGCCCCCACACCGCCGCCACCACACCGCACACACACAAAACAAGCGCGCTTCCCGCTCTCATCGTGTCCTCTCCCTGCATTGCTCCCGCCCGCTACAACAAGCCGAGGTTCTTGAGACTCTGAATGCCTTCACGCACGGCGGCGGCGGAGTTGTGCAGCGCCTCCATCTGCGCGCTGGTAAGGTCCAACTCGATGATTTCCTCGACGCCGCCCTCGCCCAGTCGCACCGGTACGCCCACAAACACGTCCTTCAGCCCGTACTGGCCCGTCAGAAACGCCGAACACGGCAGGATCTGCCGTTCATCGTTCAGGATGCACTGCACCATGCGCGCCACACTGGCCGCGGGCGCGTAATACGCGCTCCCGGTCTTCAGCAGCGCCACGATTTCCCCGCCCCCTTTCCGCGTCCGCTCCACGATCGCTTCAATCTTGTCCTCGGGCAACAGTTGCGTGACCGGTACGCCCGAAACGGTCGTATAGGCCGGCAGCGGAACCATCTCGTCGCCGTGCGACCCCAGAACCATGGTATCTACATTCTTCATGCTCACGCCGAGTTCCCCGGCCACAAAACTCCGCAGCCGCGCGCTGTCCAGGGTGCCGGCCATCCCCACCACTTTTCGCGGGGGATACCCCAGCTTCTTGAGCGCAAGATAGGCCATCACATCCAGCGGGTTCGTGACGAAGATCACCACGCTTTCGGGCGCATAGCGCAGGATGTTCTCGCAGATCTCCGCGACGATCGTGCCGTTCTTCTCCACGAGGTCGTCGCGGCTCATGCCGGGTTTGCGCGGCAGCCCCGCCGTCACCACGCAGATGTTGCTCCCCGCAATGTCCCGGTAGTCGTTGGTGCCCGTCGCAACGCAACTGTAGCCCCGCACCGGCCCCGCCTGCGTCAAATCCAGCGCCTTCCCCTGAGGCAGCCCGTCCACGATGTCGAACAGCACCACATCGCCCAGTTGCATGTCCAGGCAATACTGCGCAACCGTCGCGCCCACGTTACCGGCGCCGATGCAGGCGATCTTGAACCGCTTTCCTACTGGCATACTGCTCCTCCGGCTGGATCCCGCCCTCGTTATGCGCTACATCCATGAACCCGGCATCGTATGCCCAACACCCAGCAGCCTCAATATATGCCGGAAAGCCTGAAAACACGACCGTTAGGACCGGCGCCTCGGACCACGCCCGCCCCGCGATCAGCCAAAATACTTCCGCAGCAATGCCAGGTCCAGTTGCGGATACACCGGATAGGCCCCCAGAAGACCCGCAACACGCGCTCGGGCCGCCGTCTTGACGGCATCGTCTATCTCATACTTGGCCTTGCTCGGTTTGCCCGCGTTGGTACCCGAATCCACCAGGACCGGACGCGTGTTCGCCAACACCAGGTGGATAATCGACGCGATTTCCTTCATCTCCGCCGCGCCCATCCCCAGGGTCGTCACGGCGGGTGTGCCGATCCGCAGTCCGCTGGTGTACCAGGGGCCGTTCACGTCGTACGGCAGCGAATTGCGGTTGAGGGTGATCCCGCATTCCCGCAGCACGCTCTCCGCCTGCCGGCCCGTCAGGCCGAAGCCCGTCACATTAATCAGCATCAGGTGGTTGTCCGTGCCGCCGGTGGAGATCTCAAGACCTTCGTCAATACACGCTTGCGCAAGCACCCGCGCGTTGTCTGCAATCTTCCGCGCGTACGTCTTGAACTCCGGCGCGTTCGCCTCCGTGAACGCGACCGCCTTGGACGCGAGGATGTGCGGCAAGGGACCGCCGATCACCAGCGGGCATCCCTTGTTCACCGATTCCGCAAACTCTTCCACGCACAATACCGCGCCGCCCCGCGGCCCACGAAGCGTCTTGTGCGTCGTCGTCGTGACCACGTGGGCATGCCGCACCGGATTAAAGTCGCCCTCGAACACGCCCCCCGCCACCAGCCCCGCGAAATGGGCCATGTCCACCATGAAGGCCGCGTTGACCTGGTCGGCCATCGCGCGAAGACGTTTGAAATTGATCTTGCGCGGATACGCGCTGTATCCGGCCAGGAAGATCAGCGGCTGGACCTCCAGCACCGTCTTCTCAAGCGCGTCGTAATCCAGAAGGCCCGTGTCCCGGTTCACCCCGTAGCTGTACGAATCGAACATCATCGCCGAGATGTTGTGCCGGTACCCGTGCGTGAGGTGCCCGCCCGAATAGTAGTCCATCCCCAGTAAGCGCTGGTTGCCGGTCTTCTGACGGATACGGTTCCAGTCCTCGCGCGACAGTTTCGACGGGTCGGTGACACCGATCTCCTCCAGGCTGGGCACTTCCACGCGGGTCTGCAGGATCGCCCAGTAGGCTATCAGGTTCGCGTCCGCGCCGCTGTGCGGCTGCACGTACGCATGGTCGCACCCGAAAAGCTGCTTGAGCTGGTCGCACGCATACGCCTCGACATCGTCCACGTTATCGCACCCGGAGTAGAAGCGGTGCCCCGGAAACCCCTCCGCGTATTTGTCGGTCAAGAGATTCCCCATCGCCAGTTGCGTCGCGAGCGAGCAGTAGTTTTCGCTGGCAATCAGCTTGAGATTCGCCCGCTGATCCGCCAACTCCTGCACGATCGAGCGCGCGACCTGCGGCGCCACGCGGGCAATCTCCGTCAGATTGCCCAGGTACCCCAGAAAGCCCGCGTCTACCTGCTCCGGTCTGGTCGATTGGAGATACTCTGCGATCGCGCCCGTCGTCGTGGAAATACTCACCGTTGGCCTCCCCATGCGTTGCCTGGAATGCGCTATGGTAGTCGTTCACGAGGCGCCGTTGCAACAAAAACGCCGGGGAATACGTGTTCTGAGGCGACGCGCGGCCCGGCGCGTGAATGGGCGTGAAAAGAGGTGCCCCCCCGGTCTGGGGGTCCGGGGGGGCGGCTGCAGAGGCCGTGCAATTCCTCGTCTGTGAGAGCCGTTTGTAGAAACAGCAATCCCCGTGCCAGCCCCGCTTCCGCCGGCGGGGCGGCGCGCACCCACTCGTAACCGACTGCAATAAAGTCAGTTACGACACTGCGCCGGTCTTGCGCGTTCTCTCGCGCCCTGGCCGGAATTCGTCAATTCGACGCGTTCGCGCCACCGCAGTGACAATTCCCCGTCGATCCCTGCGCCCATCTCGCCCGCGTGATGCCGTTAAGCACGTGGACAACACAGGCTCATACCCATAATTGACAAGCATTTAAGGCACAGGGTACGCTTAAGGTAGACAATCTATACTGGAGGCCCTGACATGCCCACCCGGCAATCGCCCGCCGTACGCATTTTCTGTCTGTGCGGACAGAAAATGCGTCTGACCGAGACCATGTATGGACGCCGGGCACGGTGTATCGCGTGCCAGCTCAAGATCCGCCTGCCGCGCTTTGAGGAGATCCCCCGGGGCGCCACGGACCTCTTCCTCCGCGACCACCCCGAGTTCATCCGCGAGCAGCCTCCGACCGCGGATACCGCCACCGAAGAGCAAGATGCCCGGAAACGCCGGCGAACGAGCATTTCGGTGCCTATCGACCCGTCAGAGACCCTCCGCGTGCTCTGCAGCCTCGAAAAAAAAGTCGCGCGCGAGATGAAGGCCGCGGACGGACGCACGAAAACCGAGTTGGAGACGCATAAGGCCCGCCTGAAGGAACTCCATACCGAATTCAACGACGAACTGCACCAGCGCCTCATGGAAGCCTCCATCGAGCTGACCGCGGCGCAGGAAAAGCTTGCGGAACTGGCCCTCGAAGCGCGTGTCGGCGAACTCGACTACCGGGTCTACCGCGAACGGGTCAGCCGCATCCGCTGGCGGCGCGAATGCCTGGAACGGCGTCAACTGAATCTCCGGGCCTGGCGCGCCGTGCGGGATGCCGACCTCGCGGGCGGCTACCTCGATCTGCCGCTGTCCCGGATGGACGGGCTCTCCCTGCGGGTGCCTCTGATTGAGGAGGCAACCGAACCTCCGGTGCTGCTGCGCTGGATGGTTGACCAGCTTCGAGCGGCCTTCGAAAACCGGAAACAGGCCGAGATGAGCCTCGATACCGCCGCCCGCCTTCGCGACCAGCAGAACGACCTCCCCGAAAAAGAGCGCAAACGTGCCGCGAAGGAACAGAAAGCCACCCGGGCACGGGCTACCGCGGCGATTCGGTTCTGGCAGGACCGCCTCGAACGGTACCGCAACGACATTCAGTCCGACCAGCGCGTCATTGAGGCCCAGCTCGACCTGGCGCGCGGCCGCCGTCAGCTCGGCGAACTGGGCCGCGACCAGTTCGACGCCATCGAGTCGGACTTGCGGCAAGCCCGGGCAGACCTCGAAAAGGCCATGCAGACCATCGACCGGGCCATTTCCGCCCCGTCCGATCGCGACCTTCCCGCATTGCGCGGCACCTTCGTCGAGCGCCTGGGGAAGCCGCGGCCGGCGCGCACCCTCCCGGTCACCGTGTTTGCCATTCTGGGGCTGGTCTTCATGGCGGCCATCGTGGCCGGGGTGGTGTTTGGAGTGCTGTATGGCCTGATTCCCACCCCGTCGTTCCGATCCGGAGGGCCGGGCCCCGGGCCCGCCCGCGTCGTCGCGAATGCGCCCGGCGAGACACGGCAGCCTTCTGAGCAGCAACCTGTTATACCAATCTCCCCGGCGCCGGAAGCCGAAGCCCCCCCGGAAAATAGCGCGCCGCCCGGGGAAGAGGCGCCCCCTCCCGAAGACGCGCCCGGCATCCCCGCGGATGAGGCCGCCCCTGTGCCTGAAGAGCCTCTACCCGAGACGCCCGACGGCGTTGATCCCGCGTCCGGGGAGGTCACCGGCGAAGCATCCGCGGACGCTCTGGCGGCCGCCGCCCCCGCCACGGAAGAGCCCCCGGCCGCCAGTGCGAACGCGGTGGAAATTGAGTTGCGGGGTGTCGTTACCACCGTCGACAGAGCGCCCCGCTTCTTCATTCGCATCCACACGCCAGACGGAAAGATACAGGAGCGCACACGAGAATTGGGAGGCAGCGTAGCGGAAGGGTGGATCATCCGCGAATACAACCCCAGTCAACAGAACATCACCCTGTTCAACGGGGAAGACCTCCTGGTCGTGCGGCGGGGCGAAAAGACGCCCCTCCCCCCCCTTTGAATGAGAGACGCCTGCTTTACGCCGTAACAAATCCCCGGGGCGATGGTAGAGTACATTGGCAGAACCAACTCAGGGCGGAAACGCATGCGTCCCGAATGCGTTTCACGGCGGAGAACTCATGACGTTAACGTATAAGAACGAAACGGGTTACACCTATGTTGAGGAGGGTTCGGGCCCGGTCGTCATCCTGCTGCACGGCCTGATGGGAGGCCCGGAAAATTTCCAGCCCGTGCTCGCCGATCTCCGCGGGAACTACCGCGTCGTGGCGCCCATGCTCCCCCTCTTTGACCTGCCCCTTCGAAAGACGTGTGTCGAGGAGTTGAGCCAGTTCCTGCACGGGTTCATCACCCACAAGAAGTACCACCGGGTCGCCCTGGTGGGCAATTCCCTCGGGGGCCACGTGGCGCTGCGCTACGCCCTCACCCATCCCGGAAACGTCACCGGAATGATCCTGACCGGGAGTTCGGGCCTGAAAGAAAACACTATGGGCACCACCCTCCCGCGCCGCAAGGATTACGACTACGTGCGCGAGAAGGCGGCCCTGACCTTTTACGACCCCGATATGGCCACCAAGGAACTCGTCGATGAGGTGTTCGAAGTCCTCAACTGCAAGATGAAGGCCCTCAAACTGCTCCGGATGGCCAAGTCGGCCGTCCGCGAGAATCTCGCGCATGAGCTGCCGCATCTGGCCATGCCGGTCGGACTGATCTGGGGCCGCGACGACGTCGTCACCCCGCCTGAAGTTGCCCGCGAGTTCCACGAAAGGCTGGTCCTGTCGCGGCTGAGCTTCATCGAGAAATGCGGCCATGCGCCCATGATGGAGCAGCCCGACGAGTTCAACGTCCTTCTCCGGTGGTACCTCTATTGGATTGGCCAGGTATCGCAGGGGCGCCACCCAGGCTCCGAATACCCGGCCGGGGAGCCGATGGCGCCGGCCAGCGAGAAGATCCCCGCCGTCGCCTGGGCCTGATTCCCAGCCCCGGGCGGGGCTTGGATCATCCCCCCGGCTCTGGTAAGCTCGCCGTGTGGGGAAGGCCCCGCGCCGCTTCCCTCCAACCGTAACCGACGGAGAGTCCTGTTATGGGTATCTTGTTGCTTCTCTCGCAGTTTGCGCAGTGCGCCTCCGCCGCGGTCCCTTCCGAACCCATTCCCGTGATTCTCGACACGGACATCGGCAGCGACATCGACGACACATGGGCGCTGGCCATGATGCTGGGTTCCCCGCAGATCGACCTCAAACTCATCACGACCGCGTTTCGCAACACCCCCATCAAGACCCGTCTCGTGGCAAAACTGCTGGAACGATGGAACCGCACCGACATCCCCATCGGCACCGGCGTCAAGACGGCCGACGGCGGCATCAACCAGCTGGCCTGGCTCGGCGACTACGATCTTAAGGGCTATCCCGGCGTGATTTACGAGGACGGCGTGCAGGCCCTGATCGATACGATCAAGAAATCGGACCGCGAGATTACCCTGGTTGTGCTCGGTCCCCAGAGCAACCTGCGCGAAGCCCTCAAACGCGACGCGTCGATCGCGGAAAACGCCCGCATCGTCACCATGGCCGGCAGCGTGCATATCGGCTACCAGGGCCATGAGGGCCGCCAGCCCGAATGGAACGTCAAGGCGGACATCGAGGCCGCGCGCGCGGTGTTCCAGGCGCCGTGGGAAATCGTGATGAATCCCCTCGACCTCTGCGGCAACCTCCGTCTGACGGGCGAGCCGTACCTGCGTGTGGCGGACTGCGCCGCACCCCGTGCACAGGCGGTTATCGAAAACTACAGCGCCTGGACAAATCGCGACACGCACCCCCGGAATGCCAGCAGCATCCTCTTCGACACGGTCTCGGTATACCTGGCCGTTGACACCTCCCTGTGCCGCATGGAGACCGTCCGCCTCTCCATCGACGACGAAGGGAATACCGTGCCGGACGAAAACGGCCGCCCCGTCCAGTGCGCGCTGGGATGGAAGACCCCCGAAGCCGAAGACCACTACAACGAGCTGCTGATCCGCGCCCTGACGAACCCCCTCGGCACGCGTTATCCCTGAGCCCGGAACGCCCGCAAACCCCGCCGTTGCACCCTGCGCTCGGCCTTCAATAGGGCCGGTAACCGGGGGGTTCCGGCCGGAACACGATCCAAAGGATCAGCCCGAGGGGCCAGCTCAGAAAAAACACCAGAATGGCCACCAGGCAACCCGATTTGCCACGGCGTTCCGCGTCGCCGTAGGCCCAGATGGAAGTGAAAAGAGGCAGCGCGATCGCGGCGCCAATCAACAGCAGCACGCCGAGGACGCCGAGCGCATTTCCCAGATCTCCCAGATCACCCATGGTACCTCGCTCTCCCGGCGGCCCCCGGCATCGCGCTTAGCGGTCCGGCGCGCCGTGCACGTCTTCTACAACCACCGCCGTGCCGTATGCGATAATCTCCGCCGCGGCCGACATGACTTCCGCCGTCCCGAAACGCACGTCAACGACGGCATTGCCTCCGAGCCGCTCGGCGGAGTGCATCATCCGGTCCAGGGCCTGTTCGCGCGCCTCGGCCAGCATCTTGGTGTACTCCTGGATCTCGCCGCCGACCAGGTTGCGCAGCAGGGCCAGAATGTCTTTTCCGACATGGCGCGAACGCACCGTGTTTCCCCGGACCATACCCAGGGTTTTCACGATTCGCTTGCCGTGGATATGCGATGAGGTGACGACGATCACCACTTGATCTCCCTGCTGTAACGGTCGCTGCGCGATACAAACAGCCGCTGGCGAAGCACCGATATGAACAAAACCACCAATCCAATAACCGGCGCAGCAACCAGCACTTTCACCAGCGAAGAGCCCCAGTCCGCCACCCAGAACCAGTAGAGGCCCCACACCGTCAACGCGACCACCCCGATCAAAAAAATGACCCAGCCGGTCCGCCGTTCCACGCGGTTGTATACCCCGTCCAGAAACGTGTCCCAGACCTCTTCGGGCGGCTCTTCAATGCGCAGTTCCGAAGCCGCGTTCACGATGCGCGCCATTCTCTCAAACTCCTCCCGGAACGCCGGATCGGTGTTCCGAAGCGCCTCCACCCGCGCCCGCTCGGCCGGGCTCAGCTCGCCGTCCAGGTAGCCGGATATCAGCGGCCCGATGTCGTCTTCGCGGTCATCATGCATATCACAAGCCCATCACTACCCCGTGGGGAATACCCCGAAACGCGTCATTCCGGCGACCCTCCCAGCGCGTGGCGCAACGCGCGCCGGGCGGCATGCAGGCGCGACATCACGGTGCCCTTGGGAATCTCGAGGCATGCCGCGATCTCCGCGTACGAGAGTTCCTGGAAATGCCGCATCATGAGAATCTCCCGGTGTTCGCCACTGAGCCGTTTCATGGCCGTGGCGATGGCGTTGCGCACGTCCCCCAACTGCGCATCGCTCACCGGGTTCTCTTCAACGTGCGCCACGTCGAAACCCGATTCCAGGAGCCCGTCCAGCGATGTCTCGCCGCGCCGCCTGCGTTTCTTCAAATGATTGATACACGTGTTCCGGATAATCCGGTACAGCCACGGGTAAAACGGTAAATCCGTCTTGAACCGCGGCATCGCCTTGTATGCCCGTGCAAATGCCTCCTGGGCGAGTTCGAGCGCGTCGTCGCGATTGTGGACAAAACCGTACGCCACGGCATAGGCACGCCGTTCGTAGGCCTTGACCAGCGCGCCGAAAGCCACCCGGTCGCCGGTTCGAGCCCTTACCAGGGTCTCGGCTTCCTCGAGAGTCGTCGCGTCCATCGCTCCGTCTTTGGGATACACCTGGCGCGCGCCTTTATTCATTCATGGCCCCTCACAAGCTCCCGTCTCGACACCTCCCAAAACTAACCTACTCTAACCGAACCGGCAATCACAACTTCTGCCTTCACGGCCCGGGCCTCCATCCTCCCGGTTGACACGCGCCGCGCTCTCGCGCAACACTGAGCGCCAGACAGACAGGCTTCCACGAGCCCGGGAGGAACCGCGTCATGCTCAAAACCGTCACCGTGCTTGCGCTCGGCCTCATGCCGCTCGCCACCGCCACCGCACAGAGCGAGAACGTCGAAATCTACCGCGTATTTGGCCCGGAGTTCCCCGGCCTCTACAAACATCCCGCGTCCATCACCCAACTCGACAACGGCGACCTCTATCTCGCCTACTACGGCGGCTCGGGCGAATACGGCGACGACACCGCCGTGTACGGCGCGCGCCAGCAAAAGGGCACATCCTCCTGGTCCGACCCCGTCGTCATCGCCGACACCCCCGACCGCGGCGAAGGCAACCCCGTGGTCTGGCAGGGCCCGCACGGCATCGTCTGGCTGTTTTATGTCAACCGCTACGGCGAAACCTGGAGCAACGCGCGCGTGAAGGCCAAAATCTCCACCGACGGCGCCGTCACGTGGTCGGATTCGTTCATGCTTACGTTCGAGGAGGGCACCATGGTGCGGGGCCGGCCCGAACTCCTCCGCAACGGCGATTTCCTGCTGCCGATGTACATCGAAACGGGCGAGGACCGCGAACGCACCGCCACCACGACCTCGAGCTTCTTCCTGCGCTACAACCACCAAACCAAGACGTGGACCGAGACCAACCGTATCACGTCCGAACGCGGCAACCTCCAGGCCCAGGTGGCGCAGCTTGACGACCAGTACCTCGTGGCCTATATCCGCCGCGGCGGCGGATTCGAACCCGACGAAACCGGCTATGTGCTCCGGAGCGAATCGCGCGACGGCGGGTTCACCTGGACCGACGCCAAAAACACCGAATTCCCCAACCCGAACTCCGCCGTCGATTTTCTACGTCTCAAGAACGGCCATCTCCTGCTCGTGTACAACCATTCCATGAACGAGCGGTCGCCGTTGACCGTGGCCATTTCGACCGACAACGATCAGACCTACCCCCACCGGCGCGACATCGCCGGCGGCGACAACACCTTCGCGTATCCGTACGCCATCCAGACCGACGACGAGAAGATCCACATCATCTACACCACGAACATCCGAACGACCATCATGCACGCCGTGTTTGAGGAAGCGGCCATCACCGCCCGCAACTGGCAACCCTGACGGACGGCAGGTCGTGCGTTAACACTCCGGGGACCCCGGAGGTGGTTTGGAACATACAAAGGGGTCAGACAACAGCGCCGGCTTTGTTCAACCCCTGTTCAGGGGTTGGGATTGGGGGATGCACCCGATCCACGGGCTTCGCCCGCGGCTACTCAAATTCGACACCTTCGGTGTCGTTCAGAAAATGCTGTCCATCCCGTCCATCCCGTCCAT
>DDYW01000006.1:38179-38586 GCA_002348185.1 Candidatus Hydrogenedentes bacterium UBA2224
GCGTCCATCGCGTCCATCGTGTCCACCAGGTCCAGCGTGTCCACCGGTCACGTCGCACCGCCGCTTCAAACGATTCAGGCGGATTTGACCGATTTTCGCGGGCTCGGCTATGATACACTCCGGTGGCGGGGGATATTCGTTCGCCACGGAGCGGCAAGCTCACCGTGTTTCCACGGCACAACCACCCATGAGGACATCCTGTACCGTGTTAAGCGATCTGGAAATCGCGCAGGCGACCCCGCTCAAACGCATTGGCGACGTCGCGTCGGCCTGCGGCATCCAAGACGACGAGCTCGAGCCGTACGGGCGCTACAAAGCCAAGATCCGGCTCGACGCCCTCGAACGCCTCCGCGGCAACCCCGACGGCAAATACATTGACGTCACCGCCATCACCCCCACGCCGCTCG
>DDYW01000178.1 GCA_002348185.1 Candidatus Hydrogenedentes bacterium UBA2224
TGATGGAATTCCACAAATGCCGTTGCACCTCGACCGTTGCTTTGCTTCGATGCTCGATCGCCCAAGCTTCGTATTCTTGCCAGAATTCTCCGACGGTGGGATTCAGCTTGCGGGTCGGCATGAACGCCGGGTCTTGGTACTTGGCATCGCGGATGCGTTGCTCGCGTTCTGCCACGTTCTTGACGGTGGTCTTGAGGGACTCACGGAACTTCCGCCCGTTGAAAAAGCCGAGATACCACCATGTGCCCCGTTTGCCGCGTTGCTCGATTCTGCTTCCCATCGGCATGCCCTCTACGGGCTCATGGTGCATAAACGGTGCATAAATGTCAACGGGACAAAAAACAGGCCCAAGAGCCTTTTGCGTAAGCCCTTGGGCCTGAATCACTTAGTGGTGGAGATGAGGGGAATCGAACCCCTGACCTCTTGTCTGCCAGACAAGCGCTCTCCCAACTGAGCTACATCCCCGTTTTTGGGTGCTTCCTTCTCGAAGCGGGCTCAGTATAGAACCTGGCCGCGAGCGAGTCAAGTTTTGCCGGGTCCGGCGGGTGTTGCGGGACGATCCGGGGCGATCGAGGGGGCTGATGTTGCCGCGGGCAGGGAAAATGGCTACACTCAGGATTCTTCGCTGGGGGTTGTGGGAAGGCTGCGAATGAGAGGCGGGCACAATGACACGAAATTGGTCGCGTAGGGAGTTTGTGGGGATGGGCATGGCTGCGTCGGCGGGGCTGGCCCTGTCGGGCGTGGCCCAGGGCCAGGAGGCCGAGCCGAAACCGGTCCGCGTGGGCGTGGTGGGCGTCGGCAACCGGGGGACCAGTCTCGCCGGCAACCTGTTGCGTCTGCCGGGGGTGCGGATTCCCGCGGTATGCGACATCAATCCCGACCATCTGGCGCGCGTGCAGGCGCTGGTGGAGACTGCGGGCCAGCCGAAACCGGAGGGGTATGGCGAGAACGAGCTTGCGTACGAAAAGCTGATGGCGCGCGACGATCTGGACGCGGTTATTATTGCGTCGTACTGGCAGTGGCATACGCCGATGGCCGTGTGCGCGATGCGCAACGGGAAGTATGCGGGCGTCGAGGTGCCCGCGGCGCTGGACGTGGCCCAGTGCTGGGACCTGGTGAACACGTCCGAGCAGACCGGCGTTCCCTGCATGATGCTGGAGAACTGGAGTTTCCGGCAGGACAATCTGGCGGTGCTCAACATGATCCGGCAAAGAATGCTGGGGGAGATGGTTCATTGCCATTGCGCGCATTCCCATGATTGCATCGATCACTGGTTTTTCGATCGGGAGGGCAACGACCGGTGGCCAGCCGAGTTCCTGGTCAAATACAACCGCGATCAGTATCCCACCCACAGCCTGGGTCCGGTCCTGAGCTGGATGGACATCAATTGCGGCGATGCGTTCGCCACCCTCGCGTCCACCGCGACGGCGCAGCGGGGCATCAACGCCTATTTTGCGCGCCGGTTTGGTCCCCAGCATCCCAACGCGACGAAAGCCTTCGCTCAGGGCGATATCGTCACTACGACCATCAAAACCCATGGCGGGAAGACGATCATCATCAATTACGACATGCAGCTCCCGCGGCCGTATGATAACCGCTGGCTGATTCAGGGGACGCTGGGGCTGTATAACGAGCAGCGCGATGCCGTCTACCTGACGGGGCAGAGCCCGGAATACCATGAGTGGGAACCCTTCCCGCCGTATCAGGAGCAGCACAATCACGCCTGGTGGCGTGAAGGGGCCGGCGCGCAGGACGGCCACGGCGGCACGGATTCCCTGGAACTGGCCCTGTTTGTGAAGGCGGTCCGCGACAGGACCCAGACGCCGATCGACGTCTATGACAGCGTGACGATGAGTTGTGTCGTGGGCTTGTCGGGGGAATCGATCGCGAAAGGAAGCGTTCCCGTGGTGGTGCCGGATTTCACTCGTGGCCAATGGAAAACCCGCAAGCCGGTTTTCGGCGTAGTGGTATGATTCCGGCGGGGTCGCCAGGCACTTGCCGCAGATGCGCGTAGAAGCAGTCCATTCATGAGTGTTTACGATACCCGGTGCGACGGCGAAGCCACCCAGCGGAACCAGTTTGGCACGTTTGGCGGGGTGTTTACGCCGTGTCTGCTGACGATCCTGGGCGTCATTCTGTTCATGCGGTCCAATTTCGTGGTGGGCCAGGCAGGGATCGCGGGGGCCATCGCGATCCTCCTGCTTGCGAAGTCCATTACGTTTCTCACGGCCCTTTCGACGAGCGCAATCAGCACAAACATGACCGTGCGCGGCGGCGGCGCGTATTACCTGATCAGCCGGGTACTCGGTCAGGAATTCGGCGGAGCCATCGGCATCATGCTCTTCCTGGCCCAGGGGGTGTCGGTGCCATTCTACGCGCTCGGCTTTGCCGAGGCGGTCACGCAAACCTTTCCGGTCCTGCGGGAGCACGGACAGGCCGTGGCCCTGATTACCGCGGCGTGCCTGTTTACGGTGACCTATGTGGGCGCACGCTGGGCCATCAAGGTGCAATACGGCATCATGGCCGTGCTGGCGGCATCCATTTTCGTGTTTCTGGCGGGGTCGGCCCTGCGTTTCTCGCCGCAGACCTTCGCGGCGAACCTCTGGCCGGGCTTTACTCCCATGGGCGCGGGCGCCGCGCCGGGCGAGAGGTATTCGTTCTGGACCATTTTCGCCATCTACTTCCCCGCGGTGACGGGGATCATGGCGGGCGTGAACCTGTCGGGCGATCTCAAGGAACCGGCGCGAAGCCTGCCTCGAGGCACGCTTGCGGCCATCGGCGTGGGGCTGGCGATCTACCTGGCGCAGATACTCATTTCCGGCGGCGCATTTTCCCGGGACCGGCTCCTGGGCGAGCCCTACCTGGTCCTGAAAGACAACGCGCTGTTCCATCTCGGATTTCTGGTGGCGGCGGGTATGTTCGCGGCCACGCTCTCGAGCGGTCTCTCGAGTTTTATGGGGGCGCCGCGGGTGCTTCAGGCGGTCGCGCGCGACAACATCATTACGACGCTCCGGCCCTTCGCCAAAGGTTCGCGGGGCACGGACGAGCCCCGGCGCGGAATTGTCGTATGCGCGCTGATCGCGTTCGGCGTCATCTACTGGGCGACGTCCGTTGCCGGCGATGGCGCCCTGGATCTCGTAGCGCGCGTGATCACTCTGTTTTTCCTGTATACCTACGGCATGCTGAACATTGCGGCCTTCATCGAGGCGTTCGGGGGCAACCCGTCGTTCCGGCCCCGGTTCCGCTTTTTCCATTGGGGGACGGCCCTTGCGGGCAGCATCGGGTGCGTGGCTGTGGCCATGGTCATCAACGGGTGGGAATCCCTCGCGGCCATGGTGTTTCTCGGCGTGCTGGTGTGGCGCATCAAGCGGCGCGACCTGGACGCCACGTTTGGCGACGCCCGCCGCGGATTTGTGTTCCGGTCCGCCCGGAACAACCTGCTTCAACTCGCTGAGATGGAGGAATCGCCCCGGAACTGGCGGCCGACGGCGGTGGTCTTTTCTGGAAATCCTGAACACCGGGAGACCCTGGTGACGTATGCGATCTGGATGGAAGCCGGGCGGGGCGTGGTCTTCCTGGCGAACGTGCTGGTGGGCAACTTTGAAGAGTATGTGGCGCACCGCATGACGGCGGCGCGCCAGTTGCGCGAGTTCTGCAGGAAACGGGTCATTGACGCGTTCCCCGTGGTCGTCATCGACGAAAACCTCGAAAACGGGATGACGGGGGTGATGCAAGCGCTCAGCATGGGTCCGGTTCGCGCGAACCTGGCCATCTTCGGCTGGTCGCAGGAACCCGCACGGGTCAAGACGCACCTGCGCGAGTTTTGCCGCGCGAAAAGCCTCGACATGAGCGTGGTGGCGATTTACGCGGGACACAGCCTTTTTCCCCGCGGCGAGAAACGGGTCGACATCTGGTGGCGCGGTCTCAAGAATGGCGGACTCATGGTGATTCTAGCCCATTTGCTCACGCGCAACTGGGAATGGGCAGGCACCCGCATCCGCCTGCTGCGTCAGATCGACAACGAAGCCGGCCGGGAATCCACCCGCGAAGACCTGGCGCACCTGCTGCGCGACGCGCGCATGGAAGCGCAGGTGGACGTGATCGTGAGCGCGCAGCCTTTCGCGGAGGTCCTGGCCCAGAATTCCTCGGACGCGGCCTGCGTATTTCTCGGTTTTGAAGTGCCGCCCGCCGGCCATGAGCGCGCCTGGTTCAATCAATACCAGAGCCTCCTGCTGGATACGCCCACGACCGTGCTGGTCTCTTCCGTAGGCGATGAGGATTTGATGGCGTAGGGGCGCGCCCGCATGATTCATGGAGCACGTGCACCCGGCCCCAAGTCTGTTCAACCCCCGTTCGGGGGTTGGAATGACTAAGATGCGCCCGATCCACGGGTTTCACCCGCGGCTACTCAGATTCGACACCTTCGGTGTCGTTTGGAAGAGGGGCGAACCCGGGTTGACGGGCTTCGCCCGCGGCCCCGACACCTGCGGTGTCCTTGGGGGCAGGGTCGTCCGCTGGGTCCGCTGGGTCCACTGGGTCCACTGGGTCNNCATTCCGTCCATTCCGTCCATTCCGCCATTCCGTCAGCGGCAAGCGCATGTACCTCGTGCGTGCCCGGCGCTTCGGGGAAGGCGGGGATGATTGCATCCCGTCCGGGGCGCCCCTATAATCAGGCGCGCAAACGGTCGGCAGCATTCGCAGGAAGGGCCCGTTTATGGTGGAGTTGCCCCGAGCTACCCTCTCGCAACTGATCTGGGGGGGAGGACTCTTTGTAGGTCTGATCCTTATCGCGTTCTCGGTGGAACGCCTTCGGCAGCGCCGGCGCATCAGCAAACAGCGCTCCGCGGAGTGGAACACCGTGGAGTGCATCATTCGCGACAAGGAGCTCACGCCCGAAGAGCAGAAGGCGTTGCGGACCCTGATTCGGAAGCAGTCGCCCCAGGAGCCTCTGCGCACGGTGACGGTGCGCCAGCACTTTGACGCGTGCGTGGAACGCATGATGGACAGCCTTGGGCAGTCGCGGGACCGGAAACCGTATGCCGAGATGGGCAGCCTGCTTCGCGATGTGCGCGTTGCGCTGGCCCTGGATTATGTGCCGTTTGGGCAGCGCATTCAGTCGACGCGCGAGTTGTCGTCGGGGCAGTTGATTTCGCTGGCGCTGGCCTCGGACACCACGCCCCGCTGGCACGCGGGCCGCGTTGAGGACCTCGATGAAGCCTACCTGTACATTTCGCTGGACGACATGGAGGCGCGCGGCCTGAACGAGTTTCAGCCGGGGGCCGAGGTGCGCGCGAGGCTCTGGCGCGAAGACGATGCCCGGTATGCGGTATTGCTGGAATGCGGGGGGCTGCGCGATCCCCCGCCGTCGTTCATCTTTTACCACAGCGCGACGCTTGACCGGCTTCAGGCCCGCAGCGATTACCGGATCCGCCACGAGCAGACCACCTCGATCGGGGTGATCAACAAACCCCTGGAGGACCAGGAGCTCGACCGGCTAGCGGAGCGCCCGCTGATCACGAAGCTTCGCGGCCGCATCACCAACCTGAGCGCGGGCGGCTGTGCGCTAGTGGTGCAGCAGGCAATTCCGGCCCAGGTGCTGCTCCGCATCGTGATCGAACTGGACGACTGGGAACCGTTCGACGTGTTTGCGCGGGTGGTCGCCACCGCGCCCATCTCGGGCGGGCGGAGTTTTGTGCGCGCCTCGTTTGTCGCGATCGATGACGAGATGCGGGACAAAATCGCGCGCTACATCATCCGCCGTCAGCAACGGCTTGCCGATGCCCATGAACCCGAACAGTGATCCCTTCGCCATTTTCCCGGAAGCCTTCCGGGCGGTAGCGCGCAATCCCCGCGCGCTTGTCTTGTACATTGCGCTGGCCATGGGCGTTGTGGGCGCCAAACTCGCGGTGATGTATCCTTTTACCGGCGGCGAAACGCCCGAAGATCCGGAACTGTCCGTGCGTCTCATAGAACTGCTCACCGACCTGGTGGTGGCCGGCACGTATGCTTTTGCGCAGACCGTGGCCTTTTCATGGCTTGGCCAGGACCTCGACCGGCCCCTGTGGCGGGTAAAGGGCATCAAGGACGCGCTGACCCGCTTTTATGCGGTCTGGCTCATGCTCGATCTGCTCATCATCGTGTTCGGCACCATCGCGGGCAAACAGCTTATCGCCGACATCAACAATTCGCTCGGCCAGCTCATGCTGCTGCTGTTCCTGGTCATGCAGATCATCGCCATCCCGATTGGAGCGGCCATCATGTTCCATGGGGAATTGAAGTGGCGCGAACTGGGCCAGAGCCTGGCGCCCCTGGGCCGTCAGCTTTTCGCGACGTTCCTTGTCGTCTGCTTCAGCGGTACGGTACTGATCATGCTCCTGTTCATTCTGCTTCCCGCCACGGCCGACGTACTCTGGCTGCGCCCGCTCATCGAAATCCCCGGCGGGCTGGCGGAATGCGTCATTTTCGCGGCCACGTGGTTCATCTGTATCATGGACCGCGAGGCGGACACGGCCAGCGACGACTTCGATTTCTGATACGCCCGGGACACCGCTATGCAGCTTGAGTTCCCATATGGGTCCGGCGCCATCACGGGCAGCGTCCCCTGGGCGCGATGCCTGGGCGTGCTGGACGTGGCCCCCGCGCCGCCCCTGTCCGACGTGTCCCGCGCGCTCCAGGACAGACTTCAGCATCCCATCGGGATGCCGGCCCCTTTGCTGGATGCGGTCGAACGCGGTCACCGGGTGCTCATCCTCGTCTCGGACAGTTTCCGGCAGACGGGCATCGCACACTGCCTGCCCGCCCTCATCGAAGCCCTGGCGCAACGGGGCGTTCGCGATACCGGCATCCGCTTTCTGGTGGCCACGGGAATCCATCGCGGGCCTACCGAAGCGGAGCTCGCGGCCATTCTGGGACCCGACATCCATGCGCGCTTCCGCTCCAGGGTGGCGTGCCACGACCCCCACGACGTCGCGGGCCTGGTGGACGTTGGCACGACGTCGCGGGGCTCGCGCGTGCGGGTCAACCGGGCGGCGCTTGAAGCCGACTACGTGCTGGTCACGGGCACGACGGTCCTGCACTATTTCGCGGGGTTTGGCGGGGGCCGCAAGTCCATCCTCCCGGGTATCTGCTCAGCCGGGACGATTTCCCAGAACCATTCGCTCAACCTCGATCGCGTCACCGGCGAGTTGAATCCCGATGTGCGGATCGGCCGGCTCGACGGCAACCCGGTGGCGGAAGACATGCTGGAAGCCGCCCGGATGGTCAGGACCACCGGCATGATCAACACGGTGCTCAACCGCGACGGCGCGATTGCGGGCCTGTTCGTGGGCGAACTTGAGGCGGCCCACCGGAGAGCGGCGGCGTTCGCGTTGCGCACGTTCGCGGTGCCGGTCCAGGAACAGGCGGACCTCGTGATTGCCTCGGCGGGGCCCTGTAGAAACTATGTGCAGGCGCACAAGGCCCTGTTCAACGCCTATCAGGCTGTCAAGCCCAACGGACGCATCGTGTTCGTTGCGCGCTGTGAAGAAGGGCTCGGCGGGCAGCCGTTCGAAAAGTGGCTTCGGCTCGGGAGCCGCGACGCCATCCTCGAGGGCCTGCGCGGGCGCAGTGAGATCAACGGGCAAACCGCACTTTCGACCCTGGAGAAGGCCCCGATTGCCTGGTTCGTGACCGAGCTGCCGCCGCAGGACGTCGCGGCGCTGCACGCCAGGAAGGCCGTTTCGCTCGAGGACGCCCTGGAACGCGCCCGCCAGGAACTGGCCGTCGACGGCATTAGTCGGCCCACCTGTTACATCATGCCGCATGCGGCCTGTACCGTGCCCTTTCCCGGTGCGGTACCCCGCCTGGACTGACCTGGAGCAGGGGCGCGGATTCATTCGCCGGAATAGCGGAAAACCCCGGCGATTTTCCGGTATTATGGTTTTCAACCCGGTTGCATCGAACCCAGTGAACAAAACGGGGTCTAAGACGTTAGGAAGCAGGGGAATTTGAGGGGAGGAGGCGCTATGAAAGCCAGGCCGGTAAGACGCTGCAAACGACCCGCGTATCCCACCCGTCTTGACGTTGCCGCGGATCCCGCGCTGCTCGAAAGACACCTGCCCGAGGGCTGGAAACGCTCCGCGCGCCTGGCTGCCGCGGCAGCCATGCTCGCCGGGGCCGGCACGGCCGCGCTGACGCCCGGCTGCGCGTCGGGGCCGCCCGCTGAGGTCGCCCCGATTTTCGACCACGGGTCCGGGCGCGGCGCCCTGGGGTGCGTGATGGTGGTGCCGCCGGCATTTCTTTCCGAGGAAGAGGCCCTTCAGGTCATCTCGGAGGTCCTCGCCGAGCATGGCTTTACCGCGTCCGGCACAGCCCCGGCGCTCAAAGGCGTCACGTTCGCTGGCCACCGGCTGAACCCGGAGGCCGTGACCTACGCGGACCAGTTTTCCAGCACCAGGACGCCGCTGGTGCCGGATTTCTTCGACGCCGCCAGGAACGTCGCTGTTGAGTTCGTTTCGACGGCCGACTACTTCCCGCTCGGCGGCGAGATCTCCGACATGTCCGTTCAGTCCTACGACCTCAAGGGAATTGCGCACAGCGCGGCCGGTGCCGTCAATAAACACGGTTCGGGCGTCTATTTCGGCGCGCTGTATGACCCCACAGCTTCGGTAAAGTTCGACGTCGACTATCCAAGGGAAGGAACCGCGAACTACCGCGAAGAGGTCGAGGCCTGGCAACAGAAAAGCAGGGAAGCGGTGGACGCAGCCAAAGAGGAATCCAAAGAGTTGCTCCGGGAACAGCTGAAAGACTTTGTGGACTGGCTCAAAGGGCAGGGCGTTATCTGACACCTGCGCAGGGAAGACCGCGACCGTGCATTTCACACTACACCTGTCCCCGCGCTGCAACATGCGTTGCGGATACTGTTATTCGCCGCCCGTGGACGGCCCGGCCATGACCCCGGAGATCGGCCGCCGCGTGCTCGACATGGCCGCGCAGACCGGCGAGAAGTCCTGCGGCATCATCTTCTTTGGCGGGGAGCCTCTGCTGCACCGCGACCTCATTTATGACCTCGTGGACTACGGCGAGACCCATCCCACCGGCCAGCGGTACCACTTCAAAGTGACCACAAACGGCGTCTTGCTGGACGAGGAGTTTCTGGCCTATTCTCTTCGGCACAACATTCTCGTGGCCATGAGTTTCGACGGGGTCCGCGAGGCCCATGACGTCCACCGGCGTTTTCCCGACGGAAGCCCCACGTTCGACTGCCTGCTGCCGCGCCTTCAACTGCTTCTGTCCGCGCGGCCCTATTCCAGCGTCTATACTGTGGTCAATCCGGACACTGTTCCGTACCTGGCTGACTCCGTCGCGTTTCTCGCGGGACTCGGCGTCCGGTACCTCATCGTGTCGCTCAATTATGCGGCGCCGTGGGACGAGGCCAGTTTTGCCGTGCTGGCCCGCCAGTGCGAGAAGCTCGGCGACCTTTATATCCAATGGACTCGCGCGAACCGCAAATTCTACCTGAGCCCGCTCGAGGTCAAACTGTCGTCGCACATCAACTGCGACTGCTATCACCAGGACCGCTGTGAACTGGCGCAGCGGCAGCTTTCGGTGGACCACGAGGGGTATCTCTACCCCTGCGTCCAGTTCGTGCGGGCGGGCCGCGAGAGCGGCTGGTGCATCGGGAACGTGTTCGACGGCATAGACGAATCCGCGCGCCAGCGCATCCGTGCGGCGTCCAACCAGGAAAAGGAGTCTTGCGCGGACTGCACCGTCAAAGGCCGCTGCAACAACACCTGCGGGTGCCTCAACTGGCAGACCACCGGCACCGTCAACGCCGTTTCCCCGGTATTGTGCCGCTACGAGCAGATGCTGATGAGGGTCGCGGACCGCGTGGGGAAGAAGCTCTACCGGGAACGGAATGCCCTGTTTCTGCACAAACACTACAATGCCGCGTATCCCGTGCTCTCCCTGTTGGAAGACGCGGCGGATCCGGCCGGCCCGGTCAGCTCCCGGTAGGCTTCAACGCAGCCCGCAGGTGTTCGCGGTTCATCTTCGCGATGTGCTCGACGCTGATCGCCTTGGGACAGGCCGCCTCGCACTCGTAGTGGTTTGAGCAGTTGCCGAAGCCTTCGCGGTCCATCTGCGCCACCATGTTGAGGACGCGGCGGTTCGCCTCGACCCGTCCCTGGGGCAGGTGTGCCAGATGGCTCACTTTCGATGCGACGAACAGCATCGCCGAGCCGTTCGGGCACGCGGCGACGCAGGCGCCGCACCCGATGCACTGGGCGGCGTCCATGGCGACGTCGGCTTCTTCCTTGTCCACGGGGATGGCGTGCGCGTCGGGGGCCGAGCCCGTCCGCATGGTGATGTAGCCGCCCGCGCGGATGACGTGGTCGAAGGCGGAACGATCGACCACCAGATCTTTAATCAGGGGGAACGCGCGCGACCGCCAGGGCTCAATCACCAGCGTGTCGCCGTCGTTGAAATGCCGCATATGCAACTGGCAGAGGGTGGTCTCGCGCATCGGGCCGTGCGCCTGGCCGTTGACCACCGCGCCGCAAGACCCGCAGATGCCTTCGCGGCAGTCATGCTCGAAGGCCACGGGTTCCTCGCCCCGTTTTTCGAGCTGGGTATTCAGGATGTCGAGCATCTCGAGAAACGAGGCGTCCGCATCAACGCCCTGCAGTTCATAGGTCTCGAGGCGTCCTTTTGACTGCGCGTTCTTCTGCCGCCAGACTTTCAGCGTCAGATTCATGGTCTTGCCCATCCATGCAACTCCCGTCGACCGCTCGCGTTACTTGTAACTTCGCTGTGTTGGCGTCACGACTTCGAAGGTCAGCTCTTCTTTGTGCAACACCGGCGCCTGGCCGTCGCCCTGGTGTTCCCATGCCGCCGCGTAGGCAAACTGCTCGTCGTTCCGCTGCGCCTCGCCTTCGGGGGTCTGGTACTCCTCGCGGAAATGCCCGCCGCACGATTCTTCGCGGTGGAGAGCGTCGAAGGCCATCAACTCCGCCAGTTCGAGGAAGTCGGCGACCCGCCCCGCCTTTTCCAGGCTCTGGTTGAGGTCCTCGTTCTCCCCCGCGACGATCAGATTCCGCCAGAACTCCTCGCGAATGGCCGGGATCTCCGACAGGGCCTCTTCCAGCCCCTTGCGGTTGCGCGACATGCCGATCTTGTCCCAGGCGAGCAGACCGAGTTCGCGGTGTATTTCGTCTACCGTTCGCTTGCCCTTGATCGACAAGAGACGGCGCGTGCGGTCCGATACCGCGTTCTCGGCGGCCCGGAATTCCGCGTGGGCGCCGTCAAGCCGGTCCGGCTGAACCCGCGCCAGATAGTCCGCCACGGTGTAAGGGACGATGAAATAGCCGTCCGCCAGTCCCTGCATGAGAGCGCTTGCCCCGAGCCGGTTCGCGCCGTGATCGGAGAAGTTGGCTTCGCCCGCCACGAACAGGCCCGGCAGATTGCTCATGAGGTTGTAATCCACCCACAGGCCCCCCATGGTGTAGTGCACCGCCGGGTAGATCATCATGGGTTGCGTAAAGGGGTCCTCGTCCACGATACGCTGGTACATCTGGAAGAGGTTGCCGTAGCGCGCCTCGATGGTTTCGCGTCCCAGCCGCTCGATGGCGTCGCGGAAATCGAGGTAGACAGCCATGCGCGTCGAACCCACGCCGCGGCCTTTGTCGCACTGGTCCTTGGCTTTGCGGGATGCCACGTCGCGCGGCACGAGGTTGCCGAAGGCGGGGTAGGTTTCTTCAAGATAGTAGCTGCGGTCCTCCTCGGGGATCTCGTTGGGATGCCGCGGGTCATCGGGATCCTTCGGCACCCAGATGCGCCCGTCGTTGCGGAGGCTTTCGCTCATCAGCGTCAATTTCGACTGGTAGTCGCCGTGCACCGGGATGCAGGTCGGGTGAATCTGCGTGAAACAGGGATTGGCAAAATACGCGCCTTTGCGGTGAGCGCGCCAGATGGCCGTCGCGTTGGACGCCTTGGCGTTGGTCGAGAGGTAATACACGTTTCCGTAACCGCCGGTCGCGAGCAGCACCGCGTCCGCCACGTGCGACTCAAACGCTCCCGTGAGGAGGTTGCGCACCACGATGCCGCGGGCCCGGCCGTCCACGACGACCAGTTCGAGCATTTCCCGGCGGGGATACAGGGTTACGGAGCCGTTCTGGACCTCCTTCATCAGGGCGCTGTATGCGCCGAGGAGGAGCTGCTGTCCCGTCTGGCCGCGCGCGTAGAAGGTCCGCGACACCTGGGCGCCTCCGAACGAGCGGTTGTCGAGGAGGCCGCCGTATTCGCGGGCAAACGGGACGCCCTGGGCCACGCACTGGTCGATGATGTCCACGCTCAGTTCCGCCAGACGGTACACGCTGGCTTCCCGGGAACGGTAGTCGCCGCCCTTGACCGTGTCGTAGAAGAGCCGGTAGATGCTGTCGCCGTCGTTCTGGTAGTTTTTCGCCGCGTTGATGCCGCCCTGGGCCGCGATGCTGTGGGCGCGCCGCGGGGTGTCCTGGATGCAGAAGGCCTTGACGTTGTACCCGAGCTCGCCGAGGGTGGCCGCCGCGGACGCTCCCGCCAGGCCCGTGCCCACCACGAGCACCGTGTATTTCCGGCGGTTCGCGGGATTCACCAGCTTCATCTCGAACTTGTGCTGCGTCCATTTCTGCTCGATGGGTCCCGCGGGGACTTTGGAATCCAAACGCATGGTCACACTCCGGCGCCGATGGTGTAGTGGCGGACAATCACATATATGGGAATTGAACTGAAGCCCAACGCCACGAGAAACCCGATAATCCGGCTGATCTTCAGGAGCGTGGGGCGCTGCTGTCCCAGGGGGGTGCCGAGCGATTGAAACACGCTCTCGATGCCGTGGCTCAGATGCATTCCAAGCAGCGATACCGCCAGAATATAGAATCCCGCCCGGAGCGGTTGCAGGAACGAGTTCCAGACCAGTCCGAACAGGCCCAGGCTTTCGCCGTTGTTCACTCCCGAGATCACCGTCGATGGTCCCACCTTCTCGGGAAACGTGAAATCGTTGAGATGGATGAACACGTAGCAGAACACCATCGCCCCGGAGAGGATCATGGTCCGCTTGGCCCAGGTGGTATTGCCCAGGGTGTTGCGCACCTCGTAGCGATCGCCCCGCGCGGCGCGGTTTTCGAGCGTGACCCAGACGGTGAAGGTGATGTGCGTCAGGAAGGCGGCCAGGAGTCCCAGGCGGACCACCCACAGAAACGCGCCCATCCCCTGGATCTTCTCGGCGTAACTGTTCAGGGCTTCCGGCCCCGCGAAAATCAGGAAATTGCCCGCCAGATGCCCGAATATGAACGAAACCAGGACGATGCCCGACACCGCGACAATCTGCTTCTTCACCACCGACCGTTTCACCAACCCAGCCAAGTTTGAAGCCATGTGCCTATCCCGGTTTTTGCGCCTCGGGGGCGCCCCGAATCCCCAGGGCCTCACCCCGACCTCCGCCGTTCGTTCGAACTATAGCATACCGTCAAGCCCGTAGACACCGCTCCGGCCGCACACCCGGCGGGTCTGCGCCACGGGGGATGCCTCGCGGGCGTCCCGTACCTTCCCTCACTGGGCCGCCTGGGCGGCCAGCCGCTGATAGCGCTCGCGCACTTCCTCGGCCGTCAGGGCGCGCGCATACAGTTTCACCTCGTCGAGCAGGCCCGTAAAATGCGCGTCGTGCCCTGCGGAGAAATTGCCCAGCACCAGGGGAAAGGTGTTCGGCCTGATCGGTCCGGACCGTTCCATGAGGCCCTGCGGCTCGCCGTCCACGTAGATGCGCAGCGTCTGACCGTCAAACGTTCCCGCCAGGTGGACCCAGCGCCCCGTGGGAAGGTCCACCTCCGCCTTGAGATGGTGGCTCCAGGGCGCCATGGGAATCTCGAAACACGGCTTGCCGTCCAGCACCCCCATGCGGTAGCCCGTCCAGGTGCCTCCCGAGAAGACGCGGTTCAAAAACCAGGTGTTCTGCTGCCCGGCAAGGCCGGTCTTGACCCAACACTCTACCGACATTGCCGTTTCCAGGGAAAGCAGGGGGCGGGCCGGCACCGTCACCGCGCCGCCGTCGCATACGAGTGCATTCCCGTCGATGCCCGGGGCGCGCGAGGCATCGCCCAGCATACCGCCCAGCCGGTGGCCCGAGTAATCGAGCGCGACGGACTCTTCGAGGGCTTCGTCAAAGGCCCACCAGGCGAGCATGCCTTCCTCGGGCGCGCCGCTCTTGAATACCTGTTTCGATACCCGCCGCTGCAGTTCACGAGCCCGCGTCTGGTATTCCTTGTACGCCGTGTCGTAGGGTCCCATGCCGATGTCTTCGGGAATGAGGTCGGTGTGCGGCTCGGGGGCGTCGCACAACACGTTCCGCACCGCGTCCACGTAGCCGAACCCATACTCGCGGTACGGGGCGATGTAATGGCCCTCGCCCCACTCGTTCCAGTTGTCGAGCAGCAGCATCCGGCTGCCAAGCTCGTTCCGGGGCAGCGTTGCGACGAAGTCGCTTGCCTGGCGCAACAGGTCTTCGTATTCGCGGGGCGGGATCTTCCAGATCGTGCCCTCGTCGCGCCACCCGCTCCAGGCCTGCGATACCGTGACCACCTGCGGCAGGATGCCCAGTTCCTGCGTCTTGCGGATGTAGTCCATCTGGGTCTGGATGGCCACTTCCGGCGTCGGGTTGTCGGGCACGTACCAGCAATACGCGAACGTGTAGTCCAGTCCCAGACTCTTCATCTGTTCGAGATGCTTCGGGTCGAGCCCGCGGTATTCTCCGAGGAGGTACAGCCCGTCGAACCCCGCGTCCCGGCAGGCCTGCCGCATCAGGTCGAAGGCCCGCACGACGTTTTCCACGCTGCCGAGGTCGTCGATCAGGAATTCGGGACGGTAGATGAAGAGCACCGGTTTGTTGTCGACCTTTAGATAGCTCGGGTGCGTGAAGTAGTTCTCCAGCCAGAAGGGGAGGAGGTTGTTCATCAGGTCCGCTTCGCCGGCCACGCCCGCCTTGCCGCGAGCCTGATTCTCCCACATGATTGTAAACCGCATTTTGTCCGCGTACCGCGATTTAAACAGCGCGTCGTGTATGGCGGCGCTGAAGCGCGTTTCCACCGGTCCGCCCTGGCTCGTCCGGTACCAGCAGTAGATGAAGAAGTCGATGCCGTGCTCGACCGCCCACGTGGTCTCCCAATCGGCCACCTCGGGATTCTCGCCCGCATAAAATCCCAGCGCGGGCGTGCGTTCCGGATGGATCAGCAACTGCGCCCACATCTCCGGTTTGTCGGCTTCCCACAACGGACAGTGATGCGCGCCGACCAGCAGTTCCGAATGCGCCGGCTCGGGTTCCGGGATGTACGGCAGCGTGCGCTGCGCCAGGGGCGGCAGAAAATCCATGCGCAACGACGCGGTGAGCGGGTCCTGGCCCTCCCGGCGCAGTTCGAGCGCGATGTCGTACGAGCCGGCGCGCGCGGCTTCAACCTGCCACACCAGCTCGACGTCGGCCGCATTGGGAACGGTCAGGACGCATTCCGCCTCCCCGTCCGCCAGGCGCAGCCCTTCGGGCAAGACCAGCCGCGCGGCAACGGCCGCGTCCGAAAGCCCGGTGTTCTCCAGCAGCGCGGCCACGCCCGACGCCCGCTCGGCCCGGCTGATCGGATTCACCGGGAGAAAGCTCCGGATATGGAGCCCCGCGCCGTCCTCCCCGCACCAGCCGGTCGTGGCGCCCATCAGCAGAACCGCAAGTGTCGCAAGAGCGCAGAACCGCTTGCTCATGGTTTGTACACCCTCCGCGTTACAGATACGAGCACACGTAGTCCATGGCGCCGTCGCTGACGGCGATGTCGAATTCCGATTGACCCGGCACGTCGAAATACGTTCCCGCTTCATACGGCGTCCACTGATCCGCTTCGGCGAGTTTCACCCGGCACGCGCCCGCAACGACCTCCATCCGTTCCGGCGCGCCCGTGTCGAACGTGTACGTGCCCGGGAGGATGACGCCAAGCGTTTTCCGCGTGCCGTCGGGGAACAACAGGGTGTGACTGATGACCTTTCCGTCAAAGTACACGTTTGCTTTGCAGACCGCCGTCACATTTTCGAATTTCTCCGGCACTCGACTGGTCATCTGAGGACTCCTTCCGCGCATGACGCGCCCTTGTTGAGAATTCGGTTCTGGAACTGCGCGGATTCTACTACATCCGGCGTCCGGAATGGACCCAGACCGGCGGGAGGCCGAGTCCTGCCTAAGAACCGCCGCTGTCTCTGGCGCACATCGCAGGGTTTCCGTGCGCACGGCATCCCGCCGTGCCGGTGTTCACAGGTCCCCCTCGATGGCCATGACGCGCCCAACCAACTCGGCCGCGACCTGCTCGTGCACGGCATCAAACGGCAGGATCGGTTCCCGCACGCGCGCGGTTGCATATACTCCCTGGGCGTGCAGCAGGCGCTTGAAAAAGTGGATCGAAATATCCAGATGCTGGTTGGAAAACGCCAGCACCGGCAACACCTGTTCGAAGAGACTTCGCGCTTCAGTCCGCCTGCCCGATGCATACAATGCGTAAATGCGCGTGTAGATCCGGTGCATGCCCGTCGGCATGAAGGCGTGCACGCCACGATCCAGTGCCTCGATCATCTGCATCACGGCCCATCCGCCCGCCACATGCAGCCGGCCGCCCGTTGCGCGCAGGATCTCGCTGTACTTAACCCCCGCCGGGACCACCTCGATCTTCAGTGACCGGAAACAGCCGATCTCGTTGAACAGCCGCGACACCGCCGCGACCGGCACGCCGTACCCGCGTGCATCCCAGTCCTGGATCATGAGCATCGGCGGTTCGCATCCCGCAATCTCGCGCACATCCCGCTCGTATTGCGCTTCATCCTCAAACGGCACGCTGACCAGCACCCCGTCACAGCCCAGGCGGAGCATCGCTTTGGTCCAGCGGACGCGTTCCGCCTGGGTCGCCGCCGACGCGCCCCCGAACACCGGCACGCGGCCCGCCGCGGCATCGAGCACCGTGCGCACCATCATCTCGCGCTCGTCCCCTGTCAGCTTGTCCACCTCGCTTGCCATGGCAGGCGCCAGAAACCCTGCCACCCCCGCCTCGACGGCGTTCTCGACGTTTCGGGCCAGCCCATAAACATCGATCGCATCGTCCGCGGCAAATGGCGTGTTCAGTACGGTGATGATCCCCCTGGGAGGTGCTGCTGCGTTCATCTGGCATCCTTTCCTCAGGCCAGTCCGGGGCCGCCCGATGCGCCAAGCATACTATACGCGCGCCCCGATGCGGATCCGGCACACTCCGTGCCTTTGATCAACACCGCGGGTGATACCGGCGGATCGGGCGCGTTCGGATTCAGTCCCGTCAGAGACGAAAGAAAACGGGATTAGCGCCCCGTCCGAATTGAGTCCCGTCAGGGACGAAAGGGAATAGACATAAT
>DDYW01000055.1 GCA_002348185.1 Candidatus Hydrogenedentes bacterium UBA2224
CCATGGCCACCATGGACACCATCAAACACGTTGGCGGCAGCCCCGCGAATTTCCTTGACGTGGGCGGCAGTAGCGATCCCGCCAAGGTGGTCACGGCGTTCCAGATGATCCTCAAAGACCCCAAGGTGAAAGTTATCCTCATTAACATCTTCGGTGGGATCACCCGGTGCGACGACATCGCCCGGGGCATTCTGCAGTCCCTCAGCGAATGCCATGTGCCCGTGCCCATCGTGATTCGCCTCATCGGCACGAATCAGGCGGAAGGGCGCCGGCTGCTGGAAGGCGCCCGCCTGATTCCCGCCGCGACGCTGGAGGAGGCCGCCGTGAAAGCGGTCGAGACAGGGGGCCGCCCATGAGCATTCTGATCAACAAAGAGACCCGGGTCATCGTGCAGGGCATCACTGGCCGCGACGGCTCGTTCCACACGCAGCAAATGCTCGACTACGGCACCCGCATCGCCGGCGGCGTCACCCCCGGCAAAGGCGGCCAGACCGTCCACGGCGTGCCGGTCTTCAATACGGTCTCGGACGCGGTGGCGGCGACGGGCGCGCAGGTGTCCGTGATGTACGTGCCGGCGCGGTTTGCGCTGGACGCGATGCTGGACGCCGCGCGTTCGGCGCTCGAGATGCTGGTCGTGATCACCGAGGGCATTCCCACGATGGATGTGCTCCGGGCGTGGCGCGCGCTGTCCGGCTCCGGCAAGCGAATGATCGGGCCCAATTGCCCGGGCCTCATTACGCCCGGCGAATGCAAAATCGGCATCATGCCCGGGGCCATCCACCGCCCGGGCCGAATTGGCGTCATCTCGCGCAGCGGCACCCTCACCTNNGGCCAGTCCACCTGCATCGGCATCGGGGGCGACCCCATCATCGGCAGCCGGTTCATAGATCTGCTCCCCCTGTTCGAGGACGATCCCGGCACCGACGCCGTCGTTCTGGTCGGCGAGATCGGCGGGCAGGACGAGGTCGACGCCGCGCGGTATTTCCTGGAGCACATGAGCAAACCCGTCGTCGGCTTCATGGCCGGCGTGACCGCTCCGCCGGGACGCCGCATGGGCCATGCGGGCGCGATTGTCGGGGGCGAAGACGACACCGCTGCCGCCAAAATCCGGAAACTCGAGGCGGCGGGCATTCCAGTGGCGCGGGTCATCAGCGAGGTCCCAACACTGCTCCAGGCCTGAGCGTCCCGGAAAACAGGAAGGCGCCGGGACGGTCTCGAGGGCGAGATGCGGTGGTGAGACCGTCCCGGCGAGGGTCCGAAGCGTGTCCTACGGTGCGAACCGTCCACCTTTGCGGTCCGGCGTCGCGAGGTGGCCGTCCACGCTTCGCAGTCCGGCAAAACCTGCGGTCTGGCTGGAAAGGCGGGCAGGTTTCGCCGTGAGCCGGGGCAGACCGCGCCGGGCGGCGCGGGCCCCGGTCACTGGGCTAAACTACGGCGGCGCCGTGCGCATTGAATACGTCCACAAGGTCTTCATACCCCATGAGGCCGGCGATGTTGCGCGGGCTGAGATCGCCCAGCAGCATGGCCGAGGCACGCGGGTCCGCGCCTTGCTCGAGCAGCAATTCCGCAGCTTCGGGGTCTCCCGCCAGCGTGGCCCAATGCAACGGCGTCAATCCCTGGTCATCCGGCACATTCACCGGCGCACCGTGTTCGAGCAAGGTCTCCACGGCCTCGCGGTTGCCGCTGCGCGCGGCTTTGTGCAGGGGCGTTTCGCCGCTGTCATCGCGGCCGGTGGCATCCACGCCGCTCTCGAGAAGGGCGTGCACCGCCTGGGCCGCGCCCCAATACGCGGCGCTCTGGAGGGAATCCTCCGGCGTTTCAACGGGCGTGGCCAGTTCCTCGGTGCGCTCGAGGCCCAGCATGAACTCGATGAGGGTCCGGTTGCCGCAGCGCATCGCGCGGACGAGGGGAGTCTCGCCCAGCGCGTCTTCCCGGTGGATCCAGCTCTTCTCCATTTCCCCGTCCCTCCAGTACCACTTCTGAATAGCCCGTTCCCATGCGGTTCCTGTTCGCGTTCCCATGTCAGTAGGTACCTCCACAGGCGCTGAGGAGATCCGCCAACTCCTCGTAGCCCATCAACATCGCCGCGGCCTTGGGGGTCAGCCCCCCCAACCCGGGCGCCCGCGCATTGGCCTGGGCGCCATGGGCCACCAGCACTTCCGCGAGTTCCGCGTCTCCCGTAAGCGCGCACCAATGCAGCGGGGTCATGCCCGAGGCGGTGGTTTCGTTGGCGTCGCCGCCGAACGCCAGCATCGCCTCCACCGTTTCCCGGTGTCCGTCTCGGATGGCTTTATGCAACTCCGTGTCGGTGCGCCGGGAATACCCGTTCCAGGTCGCACCGGACAACAGCTCCAGACCGGCCTGACTCATGCCCCAGTAGGCTTCCCTGGGCGCGGGCCGGGGCGCGCGTTCGCGCCCCTCGTGATGCATTTCGCGCAAGACGAATTCGGCCAGCTCCTTGAACCCGCACTTCAATGCCCGGTTCAAAGGGGTCTCGCCCGAGGCGTCCGCCAAGTGCATCCACGACCGGTCCATCACATTTAACTCCGCGTTGCCGGCGGCTCTCTCGCCCGTCCAGGCCTGCTCTATCGAACGCATGGATCGTGCCAAGCGAGATCCCGGTATCCGAAAGGCATGAAAAACGCCAAGCATATGCCTCCTGCATGGTTACGCGGCAGGAAAAAACATGTCGCAGATGTGAAAATGGGCGTTCCGGGTAGGGTTATGACAATTCCCGGCGATACTGACGAATATCTGTCACTTGACCCGAAAGACCGGTGGGTGAGGTGACGGCGTTTCCCGGCGGGTGTTAGCTGGGGATGCCGAGCATTTTTGCGGCCTCGGGCCAGCGGGTGCGGTACACCTGGTGTCCGAACCGGTCGAGGTCGTCAACGAGGGCGATCATGCCGCCTTCGCGCCACTCGCCGCCATTTTCGAGGTACTGGGCCACGGCGATCTGGAGCGTGTTTTCGCGCGGGGCGGTGGCGGGATCGAATTTATCCTGAAAGAAGATGAACCACAAGCCGCCGTCTTCCGAGTAGATGGGATACAGGTAAACCTCACGCATGTATTTGACGAGATTGGCGGTTTCCGGCAGGACTTTTTCCAACTGGGGCCCGAAGATCCACGAGTGGCACCAGAAGCTCCTGAACGGTTTGTCCGGGAAATACCGCCGGAAAAACTCGACGCCCCGCCGCATGGTATCGAGGCATTTTTCGGGGGTCATCTGGCCGCCGGAGGGAATGTGCGTGTCGAGCATGTAATCGCCGGGCTTCACCACGTAGTCCCATTCCGAACACGGCAGGGTCACCTCGTGGCGCAGGACGTGGCCGGCGGGATGAATCGGGAATCCGCGTGCCGCGTCGTCGGTCAGGGAGAATGCGGCCTGCCAGCTCCCGGCGACGCCGGTCTGCACTGCGTACCCGGCGGCGTCGTAGCATCGCCCATCGCCGGACAGGGCCACCGTGAATCCCTGTTCGCGGTGGCGAAACACGTGCACGAAAGGTCCCATGGGCTGGAGGCGGTATTCGAAGCGTCCCAGCCGGAACAAGCGGCCCTGCGTGTAATTGCGCATCCAGAACAACTGGCCCCGGAACAGCCCCAGCCGGCCGTACCGCCCGCGGCTGAAATTGTCGGCGAAACACGCCACCTGAAGACAGGTTTCGCGGGTGACGGCGTCGGGGACGCCGAGGGATTTGTGGGCGGCGCGGGTGCGCGGCACCATGGCCAGACCGATCAGCAGATAAAAGCAGCCGCTCGAATCGTTCATGGCATCGTCGAGCACGGGCCAGTGGTTGAAATCGACGCGGTCCTCGTGATCATACAGGCGGCGGTAGGCGTGCCACGCCAGGGCGTTCAAGGCCGGTGTCCCGGCGATGTGCCGGGCCGCTTCCTCGAGGGCCGCCTGGTGAGTGGTTCCCAATCCGCCCCATTCCAGGTTCTCGGCGATCTGGTCCGGCTCCAGAAACGGAAGCGTGTCCGGCATGCAGGCCATGGAATTGTCCCAGTGCAACGCCACCTCGCCCTGCGGGTCGTCTTCCTGAATCTGTTCGAGTACTTCCGCGAGCTTCATCCAGGTTCCCTCCGGATACGTCGAGCACGAATCCAAGGCCTTCCGCTTCAAGCACGGGGGCGTGCCCCCTGCCCCACCGACGGGAAAGGCCGCAGGCCCGCCATCGCCTGCCGGCCGGTTCCCGCCATTGGTGCTCCTTCGCACAGGCCCCGTTCACGCGATTCTACCGTCTCGATACTACCCGAGCGCATTCCCGGGGCGCAACCGGCCTGCCGAACCCCGCGCGGCCGATTGGTGTATGATGGGCGCCGGGAGGAATATCAGCATGCTTACGATTGGCGTTGCCCTGGTTGCGGCGGTGAGCGGCCTTGCGCCGGAAACGGTGGATAGCGGGATGGCGGCGCGTCCCTTCGCGCTGGACTCGGTACAGCTGTTGCCGGGGCCGTTTGAACAGGCGATGGACCGCGACCTCGCCTATCTGCTGCGCCTGGAACCCGACCGGCTGTTGAGCGGGTTTCGGAAAGAGGCCGGACTCGAACCGAAGGCCGGCGTATACGGCGGCTGGGAAACTCAGGGCGTCGCCGGCCATTCGCTCGGCCATTATCTCTCGGCCTGTTCGATGGCCTGGGCCTCGACCGGAGACGCCCGTTTCGCCGAACGGGTACGCTACATCGTCGACGAACTCGCCGCATGCCAGGCGGCCAACGGCAACGGGTACGCTGGCGCGATCCCTGGGGGCAAAGACGCCTTCGCGGCGATCCAGCGCGGCGAACTCCAGATCAAACCGTTCGAACTGAACGGCATCTGGGTGCCGTGGTATACGGTGCACAAGGTGCTGGCAGGCCTCCTGGACGCGCACGTCCACACGGGCAATGCACGCGCTCTCGACGTGGCCCGGGGCCTGGCGGATTTCGCGGAGAGCGTGACCCGGAGCCTTACCGCCGAGCAGTTCGAATCGATGCTCGCCTGCGAACATGGGGGCATGAATGAGTCGCTGGCGGAGCTCTACGGGCGCACAGGCGACGCGCGGTATCTGGCGCTGTCGCGGCGTTTTCATCACCAGGCCGTGCTCGGGCCGCTGTCGCAAGGGGTGGACTGTCTTCCCGGGTTGCACGCCAACACCCAGGTCCCCAAGATCATCGGGGCGGCCCGGCGCTACGAACTGGCGGGCGCCGTTGAGGACCGCGCCATCGCCGCGTTCTTCTGGGACCGGGTTGTCCAGCACCATTCCTATGCCACGGGCGGCCACAGTGATCGCGAGCATTTCGGCCCACCGGACCAGCTCAGCGGCCGCCTGGGAGTGGATACCACGGAGACGTGCAACACCTACAACATGCTGAAATTGACGCGCCACCTGTTCTGTTGGGATGCGGCGTGTGAGAAGGCCGATTTCTACGAGCGCGCCCTGTACAACCACATCCTGGGCTCGCAAAACCCGGGCGACGGCATGATGTGCTACTACATTCCCCTGAAGCCGGGGCATTTCAAGACCTATTCGACGCCGTTTGATTCGTTCTGGTGCTGCACCGGTACCGGGATGGAAAACCACGTGCGGTACGGCGAGGCCATCTACTTTCACGGGCGGAACAGCCTCTACGTCAATCTCTTCATCCCCTCCGAGCTCACGTGGGAAGAAAAGGGCTTGACCGTCCGCCAGGAAACGGCATTTCCCGAAACGGGGGAGACGCGCCTGCAGTTCGCGTGCAAGGAGCCGGTGGAATTGACCCTGTACCTGCGCTCGCCCGGATGGGCGGCGGGACTGCCCGCGGCCCGGGTGGAAGGGGAGCCGGGCACGGTCAGCGCGCGTCCCGGCGGATACGCCGCCATTCACCGTACCTGGCGCGACGGCGATGTCGTGGTCTACACGCTCCCGATGGGTCTGCGTCTCGAATCGCTGCCCGACAATCCCGACTGCGCGGCGCTCCTGTACGGGCCGCTTGTGCTGGCGGCGGGCCTGGGCCCGATCGACGGTCCGGCGCCGGAGGCCCTCGCGCTGGTGACCGGGAGCCGCNNAACGCCAGCCGCAATCCCGCCGAATGGACGAGCCGAGTCGAAGGGAAGCCGCTGGCGTTCCGGACCGCGGGCGTGGGGCGCCCGCACGACGTTGAACTGACGCCGTTCTATGCGATGCATGGCCAGCGGTACAGCGTCTATTGGGATTTTCTTACTGGAGAGGCGTGGCAACAGCGCGAGGCCGAGCGTGAGGCCGAGGAGGCCCGCCGGAAGGACCTCGACGCCCGGACCGTGGATTCCGTGGTGATTGGAGACGATGCTTCCGAGACGGCCCACAGTCTTGCGGGCGAGAACACGGCCATCGGCCCGCACCAGGGCCTCGTGTGGCGTCACGCGCCCGGCGGCTGGTTCTCGTACACAGTGAAGGTCCTTCCGGACGCCCCCATGGAACTGCTGTGCACCTACTGGGGCGGGGAACACCAGCGCGCCTTCGACGTGCTGGTGGATGATGCCAGGATCGCCGAACAACGCCTGCACAACGACAAACCGGGCGAGTTCTTCGAGCAGGCGTACCCCTTGCCGCCCGAATTGACTCAGGGCAGGGAATCCGTCACGGTGACGTTTCAGGCACATCCGGACAACACCGCGGGCGGGGTTTTCGGTCTCCGCACGCTCAAAGTAAAGCCCTAACGCCGGGCGTCATCCACCCGGGTTCAGGAGACGCGCATGCAACACATCTCGCGGCGCCGGTTTGCCGCTGCCCTCGGCGCCCTGGCCCTCGGCGGAATGGTCCCCGCCGGGAAGCGGTCCGCCGCGCAGGAAGTGTCTGCCACGGGTCAGTACGACGTCATCGTCGTGGGCCTGGGCAGTGGCGGATTCGGCGCCGCATGCGCCGCCGCGCAGCAGGGCCTCCGTGTCCTGTGCCTCGAGAAGGCCCCGCACATCGGCGGCAACTCCGTCGCTTCGGGCGTTACCATGTGGGAACCCGGCGTGGGGGGGACGGGCTTGCCTTTTCTCATTTACCGCCGTCTCAACGCCGTGCCGTGGTCGGCCGCCATCTATTCGTTCGGCCGCCATTTCTCATGGGATGGACGCGAGGCGTTTCCCGGCGGCGAACACGTGCCTGATCTGCGGCGCACGTACGCCGACACCCTCCGCAGGCACCGGGGCGACGGCCAGCCTTCCGATATGGCGTTCCGGAAAGAGCACTGGCACGGGGTGATTTTTGAGCCCGGCGTCTACGAACAGGTCTTGCGCGCCATGCTCGGCGAGACCGGCCGCACAACGCTCCTGACCGGCACGACCTTTGCCGAGGCCGAGGTTCAGGACGGCGCCGTCACGGGGCTGGTGCTGTCCAACGGAACGCAGGTGACCGCACGCGTGTATATTGACGGCACGGGCGGCGGGGAATTGTGCCGGGCGTGCGGGTGCGACAGTCTGTACGGTCAGGAGAGCGCGGACCGGTTTGGCGAAGAAGGGGCCCCCGAACAGCCCAACAACCTTACAAACGGCGTGACTCTGATCTTCCGCGTGGCGCCCGCCGCGACCAGCGAGGTCGAGCCGCTGCCCGACGGCATCCCCGGGGAATGCTGGTGGGGCGGGTTCCCCGCGATGAGCGCGGTGCAGTACCCCAACGGCGGCTACAACTGCAATATGCTGCCTACCATGCCCGGCCAGGAATTCGCGGCACTGGAGTATGCGGCTGCATACGACGAATGCCGGCGCCGCGTGTATGCCTTCTGGCGCCATGTCCAGTGCGGCTGGCCGGAATTTCAGCGGTATCGTCTGGCGTGGATTGCCCCGGCGCTCGGCGTGCGGGAATCCACCCGCATCGTGGGGGAGTACGTCTTGACCCTCCACGACCTGCGCGCCGGCCTTTCGAACCAGCAACACCCGGACATCATCACCGTCGCCGACCATTCCATTGACCGGCACGGCGCTGGCGGCTTCGGGGGAGAGATGCTGGGGCCCTACGGCGTGCCGTACCGCTGCCTTGTTCCCAAGGGATTTAAAAACCTCCTGATCGCCAGCCGGGGGGCAAGTTTCAGCTCCATTGCGGCGTCAAGCTGCCGCCTTTCCCGGACCATTATGCAGTTGGGGCAGGCCGCGGGGACCGCCGCGGCCATCGCCCTGGATCAGGGCCTCGATCTGCCCGCGGTGCCCCCCGGCCTGCTTCAGGCGCGGCTGCGCGAGCAACACGTGCAGCTCGAATGGCCCGTCCCGCCCGGGCTCGCCGCCTGGCTCCAGGACGAATCCGCCATCGCCTGGTCCGCGGTTCCGTGATCCGCGCAGGGCGGGCGCGGGCTCGAAGCGCGCGCGGTGCGGTTGGCGGAGTGTGACCGTCGGGAAAACTAGAAATACGCATTCGCCGATGGTATACTCTCTTCTTATCCGACCCAGGGGGGATTTGTGCCTGGGCGGCCGTGGGTTCACACAGGCTCCAACAATGGAAGGGAGGTGTTGCGGATGGCAGAGATCAATGTCGCGGAAACCGTCAAGAAGATCGTCGTGGAAAACCTCGAGCGCAAACCCGAGGAAGTCACCGACGACGCTCGTTTCATCGAAGATCTGGGCGCGGATTCGCTTGATCTGACCGAGTTGCTCATGGCGCTCGAGGAAGAGTACAACGTCGAGATCGACGACGAAGCGAACGACATCCAGACGGTCGGTGACGCGATTAAGTACATCGAGTCGAAGCTCAACAATCAATAAATGTTTCGCGCACACTCTCAGCGCTTGTTTATACGAGGAGGTCAAGGAACGCCCAGCCCGTGGCCCAATGACCGCGGGTTGGGTGTTTGATATTGAGCGGGGTGATACATGCGAGTGGTTATCACAGGTACGGGTGTAGTTTCGCCGTTGGGCAACTCCGTGGAGATCTTTTGGAAAGGTCTGTGCGAAGGCCGTTCCGGCATCCGCCGCATCGACCGGTTTGATCCCTCCGAATACGCTTCCCAAATCGCCGGCATGGCCGAGGACTGCACCCCCGAGGGCATGTCAACGAAGGACCTGCGCCGGCGCGACCGCTACACCCAGTTCGCGCTCTTCGCGGCCGATCAGGCCTGGAAACAGGCGGGACTGGACGTCAACCGGGCCAATCCCGAACGCTGCGGCGCGATTGTGGGCAGCGGCGTGGGCGGATTCGATACCATCCAGGAACAAGTAACCGTGCTTGTGCAGCGCGGGCCCAAGCGCGTCTCGCCGATGCTGGCGCCCATGGCCCTGGTCAACATGGCCTCGAGCGAAATATGCATACGCCTGGGCCTGCAGGGCCCCAACCGCGCCGTCGTGACTGCCTGCGCCACCGGAAACCACTGCATCGCCGACGCCGCCGACGCCATCCGCATGGGGAAAGCCGACGTGATGCTGGCCGGGGGGTCCGAGGCCACCATCGTGCCCATCTGCCTGGCGGGTTTCTCCTCCATGAAAGCCCTGTCGCGGCGCAACGATGAGCCCGAGCGGGCCAGCCGGCCGTTTGACGCCGACCGCGACGGATTCGTCATGGGCGAGGGCGCGGGCATCCTTGTGCTGGAATCGGAAGCGCATGCCAAAGCCCGCGGGGCCGACATCCTCGGCGAGGTGGCCGGGTATGCCGAGAGCTGCGACGCGTTTCACGTCACGGCGCCGCGCGAGGACGGTTCCGGCGCCGCCCGCGCCATGCGGAACGCGCTGCTTGATGCCCGGGTGGACCGGGAGGCCATTGGGTATTTCAATGCCCACGGCACCAGCACCAAATACAACGATCTTGCGGAAAGCCGCGCTTTGGTGACCGTGTTCGGCGAATCCATGCCTCCGGTCAGTTCCACCAAATCTATGATCGGCCACCTTCTCGGCGCGGCGGGGGCGGTCGAAGCCATTGCATGCCTGATGGCCATTCGCGATGGGGTGATTCCCCCGTCGATCAACTACGAGACGCCGGACCCCGAATGCCCCATTAATATCGTGGCCAACGAAGCCCGAAAGGCCGACGTTGAAATTGCCATGTCAAACTCGTTAGGATTTGGGGGTCACAATTCGTCGCTGATTCTCAAGCGGTATGAATGAAGATTCCTTACGGTTCCGCGAACTGAGTACGCTCGCGTCGCGATTGGGGATAGGGTTCGACAACCTGGCTCTCCTGGATCGGGCGCTCACTCACGCTTCCATCGCTTGCGAACGAAAGGACCTGCACGAGAACTACGAGTCTCTGGAGTTCCTGGGCGACGCGGCGCTCGGCCTGGCGGCGGCGCACCTGCTGTTTCAGCAGGCGCCGGAACGCACGCCGGGCGAATACAGCCGCATGCGCGCGGCGCTGGTGAACCGGCGCTGCCTGGCGCGCATCGCGCGAGGGCTGGATATCGCCCCCGCGATCCGGCTGGGAAAAGGCGAAGAACTGGCCGGTGGGCGTGCCCGCGCGGCCTTGCTGGCGGATTGCCTCGAGGCCCTGCTCGGCGCCGTCTATCTGGATCAGGGCTGGGAAGCCGCCCGCGCGTTTGCCGTGCGGCTGCTTGAACCCGAACTGGCGGCATTGCAGGAACACCACCAGATTTGGGACTACAAGTCGCGGCTCCTGCATTATTGCCAATCGCGGCATATCGGGTTGCCCGAATTCGCGGTGATCCGGTCGGATGGCCCCGACCACAGGAAGGTATTCGAGGTGGAAGTCCTGCTTGGCGGCGAGACCGCGGGCAAGGGCGTTGGCGCGAGCAAGAAAGAGGCCGAGCAGCAGGCGGCCCGCGTTGCGCTGGCGCGTGTGGGGGTTTCCTTCGACGACGTGGATATGGAGTAAAGCGTGCGCGAGTACCCGGCACCGGCCGGGGCCTCGCCGGTTGGAGTAACGCACAACATGCCCGGGTGCCGGCCACGCGCCGGGAAGGGCAAAGGGAGTACCGAGACCTATGGGTGAAAGTGGATTTCTAGGCGTAGCCGGGTTTGCCAGTCTATGCGCGCTGGCATTTGTGGCCTACCTGGCCAGGTACGTGCTGTCAAAGCCGCAGGGCAACGAGACCATGGCGCACCTCTCGAAGCTGGTGCAGCAGGGCGCCGCGGCCTTTCTCAAGCGCGAATACACCTATGTGGCCGCGTTCGTCATCGTGATCATGATCTTCTTTGTCGCGGTGGGCGCCGTTAAGCCCGACCTCGGCATCGACTGGCGCACCGCTGTGGCGTTCCTTTTTGGCGCGGTCGCGAGCGCCCTCGCCGGGATTCTCGGTATGACCATCGCCACGCGCGCCAACGCCCGCACGGCGGCGGCGGCCCAGTCGGGCGGCGTCAAGAGCGCACTGGACGTGGCCGTCAGCGGCGGCGCGGTCATGGGCATGGGCGTGGTGGGCATCGCCCTGCTCGGTCTGATCATTGTCTACGTGATGTTCGACGGCAATCCCACGGTCGTGAACGGCTACGCCATGGGCGCCTCGCTTCTGGCCCTCTTCGGCCGGTCCGGCGGCGGCATCTTCACCAAGGGC
>DDYW01000024.1 GCA_002348185.1 Candidatus Hydrogenedentes bacterium UBA2224
ACATTATCACTGTGGTTTGACAGTGTTTCCAATGAATGCAGGATTTCGAAATCCGGGCCTTTCCCGCTTTGCGAGTCTCATGACGGCGCAAGAATCGCATGAAACCAGAGGAAAAGAACGGAAAAACGCGAATCGGGCACCTCCCCTTATGCCCCAACGACACATGGCGCTTACGGTCCCGGCATTCTGACGGGGCGTCATTTTTTCGACTTCCCGAAGATCACGGGGCGTCCGGCTTACGCCGCGGGCCCTTCGCGTTCTACAACCCTTTGGGGAAAGTGCACCTGGAGCCGTCCGGGCTCACCCTCGACGAGGACTGCCCGGCCTGTGGGTGAGTGACCGGCGCCCTGGCTGGCCGGTCTCAAAAGTACCATGCCGAGCGGATACTTGGCGATCCCTTCGCGCGGGGCCGCTCAAAAGTAAGAATTCTGTGGTTTTCGCGTTAGGTTGACTCCGGTTTTCCGTGTGTGCCGGGGCGACAGGCGGGCTATACGAGCCGGCCTTCGCAGAGCTCGAAGGTGACATCCGGCCGGATACTGTCAACGGACTGATGGCTTACGAGCAGCACTGTGGCCCCGCGTGTTCGCGCGCGGTCCAGATGCGCCAGCACGGTGTCCGCGCTGGCGGGATCCAGGTTTCCGGTGGGTTCGTCGGCCAGCACCACCGCGGGATGGGTGAGGAGGGCCCTCGCCAGCGCGCAGCGCTGCCGCTCGCCGGCCGACATTTCATCGGGGTAGTGGCTTGCGCGGGATTCCAGACCCAGTTCCAACAACAACTCGCGGGCGCGTTCGACCGCGTTGCCGGTCTTTGCCGGCGCGAGGGTGGGCAGGAGGATGTTTTCGAGCGCGGTCAGGTAGGGCACGAGGTGGAAGAGTTGGAACACGACCGCGACGTCGCGGGCCCGCAGCGCGGCCCGTTCACGAAGCGACAGCCCGTCGAGGCAGGTTCCGGCCACGCGAATGCTTCCCCGCGACGCGTGGGTGAGTCCCGCCGCCAGATTGATCAGGGTGGTCTTGCCGCTGCCGGAAGGCCCGCGCACCAGCGCCAACTGCCCCCGCTCGACCCGGAACGTGATGTCCTCGAGAGCGCGCACAACAGCATTGTCTTTCCGAAACTGTTTCGATACGCCGTCAAACTGAATCATGCCGCCGCCTCCCGCAGTACGTCCACCGGGTCCTGAAGCAGCCCCGCCACGATGGGCGGCAGGCCGAACAGCACCGCCACCAGCGGCGTCGCGCCTGCGATGAGGACAAGTGAGCCGATGTCCGGTAGCAGCACGCGCTCGGTCACGACAAGGGCCGGCGCCAGCACGTAGCCCAGCACACAGCCCGCCACGCCGCCCGCGAGACTGTACAGGGCAATCTTCGCGATGAAAAGTCCCGCAATCCGGCCCCCGCGAATGCCCAGCGCGCGGAACACCCCGATTTCCGAACGCCGGTTGCGCACGTTCAGGTAGGTCAGCCCCCAGATGGCCGTCGCCGCGACCGCAATCACAATCGCTACCGTCGCCAGCTGCAGCCGGTACACCATCCCGCGCTGTTCGTGGCGGGCCAGGAGGATGTCCCGGTAGGGCTGCACGCCGACATCCGGGAGCACCGCGCGGATGCTCTGTTCCAGCGCGTTCAGGATGTCCTTGGTGTCGACGGGACACAGGCAGGCGAGGGCGTCAATGGCGTTGACGCGGCCATTCACCCCGAGCAACGCCTGCACGTCGCCCAGATGCGCGAACACGCGGATGTCTTCCGGAATGGCGCCCTTGGGTTCGATGATCTCAGCAACCTCAAACGGCGTGCCGAGAATGGTCATCTGGCTGCCGGGCCTCAGGTCAAGGGCCTTCGCGGCCGCCGCTCCGGCCAGGACCTTCCCCGGCGGGACGTCGTACGCGGTGGGCATGGGTTTGCGGAAGGCGTTCATCTGAGACGCTTCCGGACGGAGCCCGGTCAGGACGATCGTCTTGCCCTCGACCTGGATCGTCTTCTGATACTTGCCGACAAAATGCTGGGCCAGCACAGTGCTTGCCGCCAGTTGGTCCACGTAAGTCTCCGGCATATCCGGGCCGTCAAAATTGAGCGCCTGATACTGGGCCAGATCAGCGCCCGGCGGCGTGAGCAGGAGATTGAAGCCCATGTCCTTCATCTGGACGCGGGTGGCGTCGACGGAGCTTCGGCCCACGGCAATCATGATCGCCAGCAGGCTCGTAGCCAGCACGACGATGCAGAAACAGAGCAGGGTGCTCCACTTCGAACGCTGGATCTCGCGCCCGATCATGCGGCGCATTGTCAGGTTACGGTGCATGCTTCCTCCGTCAACGTGTAGCGCAGGCGCCTCGCCTGCATGCTCCACCCTGGTGTGGGGCCCGCAGCTCGGGGATGCCAGCGCGGCGCATGCCGCTACGCCATCATTTGAAGGTGAACGTCCCGAAATGCTCGGGTTCGAGGAAATGATAAACGGTTTGCGACCATAAGGTCCATTCGCGCTCCGTGTACCGCTCCCGGCAGAGGTTGATCCGGATCCGGCTGCCGGCTTCAGGCGCCGCCATGTTCAGGGCTTTCCACGGAATGGCGATCTCCACAGTCCAGAAGTCCGGTCCCCGCTGCGCACCGTGCTGCCATTCCGGATTGTACTCGGTCTGGACCACGTCTACATGCAGTCCGTCCCACACCGCATTGGCCGGGTTGATGGCGAAGTGGTAAAACGCGGCCGATTCCTCACTGGGCTTGACAAACACCTCGACCACGTCGCCGGTGAACACATAATCGTCGCGTTTTTCGCCCACAAGCTGCAGTTCGGCGGCCTTGGGCTCTTCGCACCGGAACGCGATGTACAGGTGTTCGTCGTCATAGGCGGCCCAGGTCGCTGTTTGCGCCGACACGGTCTCCTGCGCCGCTTTCATCGGCACGAAGGGTTCAAGCGCCTCGGTTTTGCGCCAGAGTTCGTCATCGAGCTCACCGTCGATCTTCGGACTGGATACCCCGCGCCCGGGGCGCGTGATCTCCGCGGTCCGGATGGCCAGGTCCCCCGTGACGGCGTCCTGTTCTCGTTTCTGGGCCGTCTCGATGATGGGGGCCAGGTCGATGTCGAGGCTCTGCGCGTTGGCGAGCTTGCGCCGTGCCGAGAGGATCGCTTCCTCGCACCCCTCCGGCACATTCTGATCTTCCCACCAGTTCATGCGTTCGCTGTAGCACCACACATACTTGTCGCTCGTGTAGAGCGCCCAGTACACATTGTGTTCGAACCACTGGGCCTGCTGCTCCGGCGTCATGAAATGTCCCAGCACTTTCTGTTCGCGCAGCCCGAAATATTGATCCACGTACAGGGCCTGCCCAACGCGAACCTTATGGCGGTACTGGTCACGGAATTCTTCGGGGATGAGGTACAAGCCCCGCTGGGTGATCTGTTGGTACTTTTCGAAGTACTGCTGCCGGTCTTTGTAGTAGTACGCTCCCTCGTTGCCGTCAATGATGCGCGTACCCGCCTGCGACCCCTCGAGCATCCCCTCGAGAAAGGCCGGCAGCAGCGCGTAATGCTCTTTCGACAACTTCTCCTGCCGGAATCCGGGGTCCATCGGCACGCACAGGTTGGCAAAATAGCTCAACTGGAAAAACGTCAGGATCTGCGGCTCCGGCAACTCCGCCTCGACCGCACGCATGAATTCAGCGCCCCGCTGCCGCACCTGGGCCTGATACTCCGCAAATGACTTCGTGTCGTGATGCGCCGTCTTCGCATATTCCCAGGGATTCTCCCCATACGGTTCGGCGTCAAAACAGATCCCCACGCACCCGGCCAAGCGGGCCGCGCGCGCTACCAGACGAATATTGTTTACAATCTGCTCCCACTGCGAATCGCTGAACCAGTCCTGCTCCGAAGCCGCTAACATGATCACGAAATTGTCTGTAAACCGGTCCCATTTAATGCGTTCGGCGTTTTCGTAGTCCTTCTTGAAGCGCGTCTCGTCCCACGGTTCCGGCATGAGCACGTTGGTGCCGCCCTCGAGGCGAAACACGATCCCGTCAAAGGGGCGCTGCTCCATCTTGCCGATGTTCTTGCGCACCTGTTCCGTGGTGGGCACGTCCCAGCCGTATTCAATCAGCCGTTTGCCCAACGGCAGGGGAACCTCGTTGGGTTTTGCCCACACGGGGATGGCCAGTAGGACTATGGAGGCCAAAACCAAAAGGCATGCACGTGTTTTCATGGAATCGCCCCTTCCTTGTACCGCCTGTCCGGTTTCCCCAGCCTGCCGCTCTATGGTACGTGTTGACCCCGAGCAAGCACAACCAAGCTATCATGTCTATATCCAAACCGCGGGTTTGGTTCCCTGTCCGGCACGGAAGCCGCCCGCGCCGGGTTTTGTTGCGATGTTCCCAGACCTGTGGTATATCCCGCCTGGCGGGTAGCCTCTCGGCATGCCGCGATTCTTGGGCGTTTCGATAAGGGGAGTCAGCGTACCATGACCTCGCGCGATCGGATCTTGACGGCGATGGCCCACCGCGAACCCGATCGGGTGCCCCTCGACCTTGCCGGTACCCATGTCACCGGCATGGCCAGAAGCGCGTACGACACGTTGCGCACGTATCTGGGCCTGCCCGGCGAAGCGCCGCAGTGGCAGGATGTGATACAGCAGACCGTCATCCCCTCGGACGAGATTCTGGACCGGCTCGGCGTGGACACGCGCGGCCTGTTTCCCCTGACAAGCCACAATTGGGACGTCTTCGACAAACTCGAGGACGGGGGAGAGGTCTGGGTCTATCGCGACGAGTGGGGCATGACGCAGCATTTCCCGAAGACAAACGGCCTGTGGTTCAGCATTGTGAAACATCCGCTCGCGGAATTGCCGCCGGAACCCCCAACGGTCGCGGCTTACCCGTGGCCGGACGCCGCGGACCCGCTTCGCGTACGCGGCCTGCGCGACCGCGCGGCCGGTTTCCGTCGACAGGGAAAGGCGGTCATGCTCAAAGGCCTGTGCGCGGGCATTTTCGAGATGAGCCAGCGGCTGCGCGGCATGGAAAACGCCATGATGGACCCTCTCCTGTATCCCGCGTTTGCGGATTGCCTGTACGGTAAACTCGCGGACCTCAAAATCGCGTTCTGGGAGATGGCGCTGCGCGCGTTGGGACCGGAGGTCGATATCGTGGTTGAGAACGACGACTACGGCACGCAGCAATCCCAGCTCATTTCATTCGAACAGTATTCGTCGACCATCCGGCCTCACCTGGAACGGGTTTTGGCGGCCATCAAGCGCTGTGCTCCGCATGCGCGGCTCTTTCTTCATTCCTGCGGCAATGTGCGGCCCTATCTGCCGGGGTTTATCGAGGCCGGCGTCGACATCCTCAATCCGGTGCATGTGACCGCGGCGGGCATGGAACCCCGCGCCCTCAAGCGCGATTTCGGGGATGCGATCACGTTCTGGGGAGGGGGTGTCGATACTCAGCATATTCTGCCCCACGGCACGCCACAGGCGGTGAAAGACGACGTCAAGCGCAACGTCGAAGCCCTGGCGCCGGGCGGGGGCTACGTGTTCAACACCATCCACAACATCCAGGGCGACGTGTCTCCCGAGAACATTGTCGCCCTGTACGAAGCACTCGAAGAATGCGGCGTGTATTGATGAGACCGAGACTCCGCTCCACATCGCGCGGAGCGCCCGACCCTGTGCACGGGGACCTGCCGCGCTTGTTTTCTCCGCTCGCCGGACGATGGCAATCGGTCCAGCATACCTGCTACGGCTCTCGTGCGTTGTAGTACCCGGTGCCCGGATCACCTCGCCGGTGGCGTGGGGGACCCTATGGACGTTATGGACCCCATGGACGTGCTGGCCTGAACGATTGTGAAGGGATTCGAGATCCGGATGACCGCCCGGCCCGCGTTGTCACTTTTCCCATGCTTCCCATGTTTCCCATGCTTCCCATTCGATGGGACCACGCGGCCCCGTCCATCCCGTCCACGATGCCGACTGCGCTACGCTAGACCCCGGGCACGCAATCATTCCGCTGGCCTCCTTTCAGCGGCGGGCGATTCAGGTCGTGCTTATCCGGATTCCCTCGGGTTTGGGATGCGGTCGCGCGATCTGGTACCCTGAAACCCCCTATGAAGCGCATACAATCCATACTCCGTGAATACTGGGGATTCGAGACCTTCCGTCCGTTTCAACGCGAAGCCGTCGAAGCCATTCTGAGCGGGCGGGACTCGCTGGTGGTGCTGCCGACGGGCGGGGGCAAGTCCCTGTGTTATCAGGCGCCGGCCCTGGCCCTGGACCGGCTGGCGATCGTCGTGTCCCCTCTGATTTCCCTGATGAAGGATCAGGTCGACGCCCTGCGCCAGCGAGGCATTCCGGCCCATTGCGTGAACAGCGCCCAGTCCCCCGAAGAACAACGGAAGGTCTTGTCGGACCTCGCTTCCGGACGGATACGGTTGCTCTACGTCGTGCCGGAACGGCTCACGCAGGCCCATTTTCTCGAGTTGCTTCATGCGCGGGGGCCCGCCTATTTCGTGGTCGACGAGGCCCACTGCATCAGCATGTGGGGCCATGATTTCCGGCCCAGCTACCGCGCCTTGCGCTGCCTTCGGGAGCAGTTTCCCCAGGCGCGCATTCATGCCTATACCGCCACGGCCACCCTGCGCGTGCAGGACGATATCGTCCGTTCTCTCTGCCTCGAAGAGCCCCGGGTGCTGACCGGCTCTTTTGATCGGCCCAATCTGACGTACCGGTTTGTGCCGCGCACCAACCTTCACGAGCAGCTCCGGGTCATTGCGGCCAGGCATCGCGGCCAGTCAGGGATCCTCTATTGCATCCGGCGGACGGATGTCGAACAGCTCGCGGCGTTTCTGAAACGCGCGGGATACACGGCCTTGCCCTATCACGCGGGCCTGGCTGCCGACGTGCGCAGACGCAACCAGGAACGCTTTCTTCGCGAGGACGCCGCAATCGTGGTCGCCACGGTCGCGTTCGGCATGGGCATCGATAAGCCGGACGTGCGGTTTGTGGTTCACGCCGCCATGCCCCAGTCCCTCGAACATTACCAGCAGGAGAGCGGACGCGCCGGACGCGACGGCCTTCCCGCCGACTGTTATCTGCTCCACGGCGAGGCCGACCGCGAGATCTGGTGCGCCATCCAGGGCGACCAGGAGCCCGCGCTCCGCGAGATCAGCGATGCGAAGCTCGATGCAATGGCGGCCGCATGCGGCGGCGGCATCTGTCGGAGGCGAGCCATCCTCGATTACTTCGGCGAACGCTATCCTGCCAAACGGTGCGGCGCCTGCGACATCTGCCTGGATCGTGCCGGGGATGCCGCGCCGGAGCCCGGCCCGGATGCCGTTCTGGCGCTCCTGGGCGCGATCGAAACGCCCACGCCGCCGCTGGCGGACGACACCGGCGACTGGGACGAAGCCCTGTTCGAGAAGCTCCGCCGCATCCGCCGGGATGAGGCCCGGAACCGCGCTCTGCCCGCGTACCGCATCTTTGGCGACGCGACGCTTCATGACATGGTTCGCAGGAAGCCCGTCGACAAGGCCGCGTTCGCGCGCGTCGAAGGTGTCGGGAAACAGAAATGCCGTGACTATTGGCGGGTATTCTGCACGGCCATCCGCGAACATCTCCACGACGCCGGTCTCGCGCTGCCGGAAGGCCCGAAGGGCCGTTCCGTTCCGGCGGGCAGGACGTCATCTCCGGATATCCAGCCGGCCGGCGCCACGGCGCGCGCGCTGTTCGAACAGGACACCTCTCTCGAAGACGTGTGCCGCCAGCTCGGGCGCAGCGAACGGTGGGTGGTCGGCGAACTTGAGGACTTTTTGCGCGATACCGGCCGTGTGACGCCCTATCCCTGGGTCGATGACGAGACGTTTGCGCGCGTACGGGAAGCCGCCGGACAGGTCATTGGCACACGGGTCAAATCCATCCGGCAATACGCGGGCGACGACCTCGGCGAAACCGACATCCGCCTGTGTCTGGCCTGTCTACGCACTGCGTGAGCCGGTCGCGTGCCCTCTACGCCAGCGTCTTGAGGGTATCTTCCAGGCGCGACAGCGCCTCGTCGATGTCCTCCGGCTGGTGCGAGAAGTTGATGTAACACACCAGATATAGCGAGAGCCCATGGGCGTACGCGGCGCGAAACAGCGTGTCCACCGCATTGTCCACGGTTCTTCCCCGGGCGCAGTCGGTCAAAGCCAGGCACGGGGCCAGACCGCGCGCTTCCAGGGGATACTCGTACTGCGCGAAGAGCCCGTTCACGCCCTCCTGGAACCGTCGGCCCATGGCGTACAGATGGCCGATGACATCGTGCTCGCGGTAGACGTCCAGCGTGGCCCGGGCCGCAGCCAGGGAAAGCGCTTCGCCCGAATACGTCGAGCTCACCACCGCCCGCTCGAGTGCGTCCATGACGGCCGCTTTCCCCGCGATGACCGACAGCGGCAGGCCATTTGACACGCCCTTCGCGAAAACCGCCAGATCGCAGTCCACGCCGCAATAGTCCTGATACCCTCCCAGGGCGACGCGAAACCCGGACACGATCTCGTCGAGAAACAGCAGCGCGCCGTGCTTTCGCGTGAGTTCCCGGAGACCGTGCAGGAAATTCGCGCCTTGGTCGGCAGTGGCGTAGTCCATAGCTACCGCGACCGCCGCCACATTGGCGCCCTCCTCCGCGAAGAGCTTCTCGTAGGGAGCCAGGTCCTTCCAGGGCAGGGCCCGGTGCATCTTCGAGATTTCAACGGGCACGCCCGCGGGCGCGTCTTCCCGAAGCCGGGGCAGGACGTTCGCCCCGGACGCCAGGCTGTTTACCCAGCCGTTGTATCCACACTGGGCGATGATGTCGCGGCCGGTGGCGGCGCGCGCGATCTTGAACGCCGCTGCGCAGGCCTCGCCCCCCGTTTTCAGGTAGCGCACCTTCTCTGCGCACGGGACCATCTCGCAAACGCGCTCCGCCACCTCCCCCTCGAGCACGCAGGGGTGCGAAAATACCGTGCCTTTCTGAAGCTGGGCCGCGACGGCCTTGTTCACGGCCGGGTAACAGTAGCCAAGCGAGATCGGGCCCAGTCCATTGCGGAAATCAATATATTCGTTGCCGTCGATGTCCCACAGCCGGCATCCCTGGCCGTGGTCCATGTAGCACGGCTCTTCGGGTTCGAAGCGGGGCCGTTTCGAGAGGGTGCCGGTGCCCGATGCCAGGAGCTTCCGGTAGCGCTTGTACGTGGACCAGGACTTTTCCGTGCTGCGTGCAGTCGTGCGTTCCATGGGGCATTCCTCCGGATCAGCCCGGGACGATTCAGGCCGTGTGGGAGGACGGCGGGCCGTCCTCACCGTTGAATTCCCGTTCACAGGCGGGAGTGTCCGGGCTGGTATGTTTCGCGCACTCGGCGCCGCGACGCGATAGACGTGCGCCGCTACACTCATTCTCCGGGATTCGTGAGCGAGGATGCAAATGCCGCCGCAATGGCAGGAGGCACCGGCAGGTCCCGTTTCGCATCGCCTCCGTCATCCCCGGCCACGCGGCCGACGCTGTACATCTGGTACGACCCGTCATTGAGCGAATAGCGGAACGGTTCCGCGGCATAGTCATCCCTCGGGACGGTATCCGCGTAGTCCGGCGTGAGGGCCTCCAGCGTCTCCGGATACACGCCCTGCGACTGCCGGTACAGCTCGAGCGCCACGACGGCGATCAGGCCCTCGACCTGCGTCCTGGCGAGCGTCCGTCTCTGGACCGCCTCGGCGGCGAGGCTCGTGAACCGCGTGGGCAGGGCCTTCTGCTCGAGCATGCGCGCGCGCTCGTAGCGGCTTGACCACCCGGGCAAATCGGCATACGGCGTAGTGTCCGCTTCGCGAAGCGCCTTCGTGTATTTGCGCAGAAAACGCCGCAACGCCGCATCCTGGAGGTTGCCTGAAAGTCCGTCAGGCTGGCTCGGGTCGCTGGTGGTGTAGACGCCCGCCTCGACCAGGCGCAGTTCCCAGTCCATCGCGGCCGACAGGCCCAGGTCTCCCGGGGACAGCGCCTTCACGCCGCCGAGAAATGCCCGCCCCAGTTCCGCCGGATACGCCCCCCAGGGAAGGCTCATCGCGGTAACGGCCGCATCCGATGTGAGATCACAACCCACCAACGCATTTTCGAAGGGACCATCGCACGCCACGAACGTGCCCAGCCGCAGCGCGGCCAGCGCGAACCGCACCGCATCTTCCGGCCGGCCTTCTTTCGCGGCATGCAACGCGTGGCCGCAGAGAAGCTGCGACAAGGTCTCGAACGCGGCCAGATTCTCCCGGTTGGCCTGCACCGATTCGAGCGGGGGCCAATAGAACGGTTGCGTGTCCAATATCCGCGGCATGGCTTCCGCTGCCGGGCGCGTGGCCTCGAGATACTCCAGCACCTTGGGATCGTCATCCGGAAGGCGGATGGCGAGGCGCGTTGCGATGAAGGCGGCATCCTGGCCGCCGCGCTGATCCATCAGGATGCCCGGCTTTCCCGTGGGCGGCGTCTGCGGAAGGCCGTTCGCCAGCTCCCGGAGCGCAAACCAGGCGTTATCGGGCGAGGTCCGTTTCGCGACCATCTCCGGAGACTCGGGCCCGATCAGCGGCTCCGACCGGTAATGGCGCACGACGATAATCAGCGCGACCAGGACGCCCACGGCGCACGCAAACAGGATGATCGGGCGTCTTATGCCGGTCTTTCTCGTTCGATTGCGCAAGGTCATTCCTTCGTGTCAATTCGTTCGACGCTGACGACGCCCTTGACGACTTCCGCGCGCCACGATTTTTCGGGCCGCCGGTAGGCTTGCGGTGGTTTCCCGGGTCCCGGGCTGACCAGCAGCCGCTCGGGCGTTGCTGGATTGTATTGGAACGCGGTCCCGGTAAACGGGTCTTCGGGCACGGTTTCCAGCCGAGCGCCGACCGCCTCGGCGAGCGTCCCCGGGTATTGTCCCTTATCCAGGCGGTGCAATTCCAGAAGCGCAAGCAGCAGTACTTGGCGGTACGCCGCGAGGCCGCTTGTCTCTTCGAACTTGACCTGGCATAACAGGTGTCCCAGGCTGTCGTATTCTCTGAGTTCCCCGGCCATTTCCACCGGGGCGGCGTCCAGCGCCTTTTCGAGGCCGGGATAGGAGAGCGTCATCAGCTCCTGCCATTCGTTCAGATGATCTATGAAGGCGCGCAGCCTCTGGGTTCGCCAGCGCAAATACAGCAAGCGGCGCAGGTTGAACCCCCCGCTACTGTCCTCAGACCGGATACGTTCGGTCTCCGTGTAATAGGCCTGCCATTCCGAATCGATCACGCGCGCATAATCCGGTTGCAGCGGTTCGCCCAGCCGCAGCATTCCTTCAAACGCCCGGTTCAGGGTGGCGGCGTCGCTGCTTTGCTCGAGATACGTGCCGAGCAGCGTCCACAGACCGCGTTCCTCCGCCTGAATCGTCGTCAAAAAGCGAATCGTTCCGTCCTGCCGGAGCAGACGGCACAAGCGGACGCCATCGAACAGGAGGCCAAGCGCCGTTTCCGGGTCGCCGCGGATTTCCCACGCGTGGCGGCAGGCAATCCGGAAATGCCGGACAAGAAGCTCCAGTATCGGGCGCCGGACGTTCGCTTCTTGTGCAGGAAACAGAAAATACGGCGCGTCCAAAGCCTCCCTGGCCTTGTCGAGCGCGGGACGGCATTGCTCGATGCGCGCGGCGATTTCAGGGGCGTCATCCGGGGCCCAGATGTCGAGCGCGCGGGCGATGGAGCCGCTCTCGGTTTCGAAAAGCCGCATTTCACCGGGCTTATCGGGAACTGGGTACTTCTGGGGAAGCGGATTGTCCCCCGGCAGCAGGTGCAGGGCCTGCACCAGGACATGCGCCGCATTCTCGGGAGACTCGATACGGGCCTGGAGTTCGGGAGAACGCGGTGGCGGCTGCAGCCCCCGCTGGTCGCGGCCGCGCGCCCACAGAATCGCGGCGCCAAGGACACAGACCAGCGCGGCCAGCACGAGAACCGTGCGTATTTCGCGGCGACTCTTGCGCTTGTGCCCCCGCGCGCCGCCCATGTCAGCTCTCCATGGCTTTGGCCTGCGAGTATTCGCGGCGCCGAACGACCAGCACCGTCAGGAGAATCAAAACAGACGCGATGACAAGCAGGGCGATGGCGGACTTCGTCGCGCCCACCAGGAACAGTTTTTTCTGGTATTCCGCGAGGGCGGTGCGCAGCATCGGGGCTTCCCGCGCTTCCGCAAGCGGCGGCAGCAGCGCCACCACATACTTCTCGATGGTGAAAAAGTCGATGAGGCCCGGAACATACAGGGCCAGCCGCTGCCAGAAAAACAGGGCCATGACGCCGGTGATGATCGGCCGCTTGAAGAAGGCGCCCAGCCACGTGCAGAACGCCCCGTACCCCAGCAGCCCCATCAGCAGCGCGCCGTCGTAGTGCAGCATGAGCCGCAGGTTGGCGCCGGAGAACGCAAAGTTGCCGAGCGCCGTACAGGCCGCGAATGTCAGAAACACCCCCGGCACAATCAGTCCCGCGGCAATCACCAGCAGCGACGCAAAACGGCCCAGCACCATCGCCGACCGGGGCACCGGCCGCGTAAGCAGGTACGGAATGGTCTGCGATTCGACGTCTTCCCCGATCAGCATGATCCCGAAAAACATGGCCAGCAGGGGCAGCAGGGCCTTGACGTAGATGTCTTCCATCAGCATCACGAATATCTTGTTGCCCTCGCGGCCGAACGCGCCTTCCGTGAACACCGTGAGCACCAGCGGAATCACGACCGGAAGCAGGGCCACCACGCCCGCCAGAATGGTCCGTTTCCGGCGCAATGTGGTGACCAGCGCGTGGTGCGCCGACATTGCCAGAAAACGCAGGTACGGCGCGTTGGCCGTCGGCGTGGCTTCAACCTTGTCCAGTGTCGCGCTCATGAAACTCCTACCGCACCAGATACTGGAACACCGACTGCAAATCGGCGTCCGCACAGGCAAATCCCGTAACGTCCACGGCCTTGTCGACCACCAGCCGGTTCAACTTTTCGAAAAAGCCGTTGGGATCCCGGGTCCGCACGGTCACCCGGCCGTCCTCGAACTCGAGGCTCAACGTAGCGCCGTCTTCCGCGAAATACCTCGCCAGATCTCTCGGGGAACCGCATTCCACCGTAACGGCGAGGGGATGTTCGTCGATCAGTTCCCGCACCTCGTGCACCCGGCCGCGCGCCAGGATGCATCCGTTGTGCAGGAGAACCACGTGGCTGGTGACCCGCTCGACTTCGTAAAGGATGTGGCTCGACACGATGACGGCCCGCCCGTCCTCTCCGAGTTCGCGGATCAGAGCGAACATCTCTTCCCGGCCTTCGGGATCCAGGCCGGCCATGGGCTCATCCAGAAACAGGAGTTCGGGCGACGGCGCCAGGGCCTGGGCGATCTTGATGCGCTGGCGCATGCCCCGGCTGTATGTTTCGATGAGGTCGTCCATGCGCTCGGTCATCTTGACGCGTTCGCAGGCCTCTTCGGCCCGTCTGGTGGCCTCCGCGGCGGTCATGCCATAGAACCGGTTCAGCCAGTAGACAAACTCGAACCCGGTCGTGTTTTCGGGGAACCGGTCGAACTCGGGGCAGTAGCCAATGCGGCGCAACACCCGCAGGTTGTTGCGCGGCGGTTCGCCAAAGACCGACATCGTGCCCCGGCTGGGGCTGTAGAGCCCCAGGGCCAGCTTGATGAACGTGCTCTTTCCCGCACCATTGGGGCCGAGCAGGCCGGTGACCCCCGGCTCAATCGACACATCGAGGTTGTTGACCGCCACCACCTCGCCGAACCATTTGGACAGGCCGTTGGCCTCGATGATCGCGCTCATGACGCACGCTCCGCGCGCCGGATCCGCGATGCGAGAGCCCAGCAGCAAAACGCGCAGACCAGCCCGACAAACAGGGCCGACCAGCCCCAGTGCAGCGGAAAACTCTTTCTGGGCTGGGCGAACAGCGTTTCTCCCACGCGGTTGATCGCCATGGGGAGCGAGATGATGGAGAAGTTCGGGTTGCGCACAAGCTCCGGAAGCGCCGTCCCCAGTGCCGAGTTGCCGAACACGATCATGAACACCGCGATGCCCGCGTAGCGCTCGCTTGAGAACAACGCGGAACTGGCCAGCACACCCAGCGCGCACGGCAGCACGATGCACGCGCTGAACGCGAGGATCGAGAACGGAATCCAGTACGTCTCGCGCAGCGTTTCCCGGCCCGGGGCCAGCAGGTTGTGCAGCACCACGAGGAGCGTGTCCGGTATCGCGGTCAACAGCATGCCCACGAGCAGCAGCGTGATGGACTTGCCCGCGATGTAGTCCAGCCGCGTCAGGGGTTTCGAAAAATAGATCTCGATGAGGTTGTCGCGGAAATCGTTGCAGATCATGCCCGAGCCCGCGAACAGCGTGACGATGAACACCAGCGAGCTTTGAATCCGCAGGTAATCAAAGAAGGTCCGCTCGTCGACCTGCATCATGGCCACGTTTTTCAGCGCCATCAGGGCCGGAGTCTGGCTCGACACGCTCACCATGTCGTATACGGTAATCTGAAAGACGCGGAAACTCGTGTGGATGACCGCCACGATGAGCAGATAAACAAACGCGCGCGTTCCGAACAGCACGCGCAGTTCCTGTTTCACCATGACCCACCACCGGAACCCCCGCAGCGGCTTGCCGTCATAGGCCCGGTACGTCTGTTCGTAAATCGGCACTCAGTGTCTCCCGATGGCCTGCATAAACACCTCTTCCAGCCGGTGCCGGACCGCGACAAAATGGCGCACGTGCGTGTTTTGGGCCCGCGCAAGCTCGAAGAACACGCGGGGTTCCAGCCGCGCCGGTTTCTCGACCAGCAGATTGCCGTTCGGCAGCGTCTGAAGCACGCATCCCGCGGTTTCCAGCGCGTTACGGTAGGCTTCCTGATGTTCGCGCACGCGAATCTCAAACAGGTTTTCCCGCGCCGTCGTCAGTTCGCCGATCGACCCCTCGCGGACGATCCGGCCCTGATGAATGACCAGCACATGGTCGCACACGTGCTCGACGTCCGGCAGGAGATGCGACGACAGCAGCACCGTCACGCCGCGCTTCGTCACCAGCTCCTTGATCAACTCGAGCATCTCGAGGCGCCCCTCGGGATCGAGGCCGTTGGTGGGCTCGTCGAGGAGCAGGAGTTTCGGGTCGTGCACCAGGGCCTGGGCAAACTTGATCCGCTGACACATCCCGGTCGAATACGTCTGCATCTTCCGGTACCGGCTGTCGCCCATCCCGACGTAGTTGAGCACCTCGTGGGCGCGTTCCATGGCGTCGCTGCGTTGCATGCCGAACAGGCATCCGCAGTAGGTCAGAAACGACACCGCGCTCACCTTGCGGGCCACCGCGTCGCGCTCCGGCATGTAGCCCAGCCGCTGCCGCGCCTCAAGCGCCTCCGCGGGGAGCCGGTACCCGAACAGCGACGCCTCGCCCGCATCCGCCCGGATGAATCCGAGCAGGGTTCTCAGCAACGTGCTCTTACCGGCGCCGTTCGGGCCGAGAAGCCCCACCGCGCCCCCTTCCACGGTGCAGGTCACGCCCCGGAGCGCTTTTATCGCGCCGTACGAGACTTCCACGTTGTTGAGTTCGACAATGGCCATGGTCTGCTCAGGATCCCGGAACACTGATGTTCAATTCGACAATTTCGTCGCCGCTGATCGACACCGTCTGGCTGCTGCGCGGCTTCCCCGTGCCGGACATCGCCTCCCCGAGGTTTACGTACATGATATCAAGCTGGTAGTTCCCCTCGGGACAGTTTTCGATCTCAAAATAGCCGTCGTCGCGGATGGGGGCCATGCCGAGAACCGTCGGTGCGCCGTCCGCCCCCGTTCCGCTGAACCAGTCGGCCGGGTTCGTCAGGTTCAGGCCGGTCAGCGCGCTTGCACTGCCCGGTACGCGCAACACCGCGAACCCGATCACCCCGCCGGTGGGCGGGGGCGTGCACAATCCCTGCACCGTGGCTCCGCCTTCTTCGCCGAAATTGTGCACGGTGGTCTCGCCTTCCCGAATCTCCACCTGGGCGTGCATCGGCGCGAACAGGTCCGTGCTCTGGCCCTCGAACGACACCGCCGTCGCCATATACGAGCCGGCCGCAAGCCCCTCGATGGCGTACTGACCATTCTGGTCCGCGGACGCCATCTCGCTGATGCCGTTCCCGATCACGGTGACCATCGCTCCGGGCAGAGAGACGCCGTTCCGGGCCACGTAGCCCTGCAGCCGGCCCCCGCCGCCGAGCATGACCACCACCCCGGTGACGGTCCGGCTCTGCGCCACCTGCACGGGGCCGCTGCTGCCCTGCGCGTATCCTTCCGCCTGCGCGAATACCGTGTAGGCGCCATCGGCGAGATTCCGGAACTCGAACCGGCCGTCCGCGCCGACCTGCACCCCGCGGCGCTGGGTCTGCGCGACCATGTCGACGAGCCGCCCGAACTGGGCTTCCGTCGCGCCCCCGAGCCATACGGTGGCCCCCGCCGGGATCCCGCCGTCCGTGGTCTGCACCTGTCCCTGGATGACTCCGCCGGACTGGCTGACGTAGAGCGTCACCCCGTCGACGCGCTGCCCCTCGACGACCGAAATCGTCTGACGTCCGGGAGTCAGTCCTTGCGCGGTGGCTTCGATGGTGTAGTCGCCCGGCGCCAGGGCCAGCTCGAAACTGCCGTCGGCATTGTTGAAGCTGTGCAGATCGCGCGGATCGCCGCTCGACAACAGGGCCAGCCCAATGCCGCCTTGCTGCGTTTCCGATGGCACCGCCCGTACGCTGTACCGGGCCGGCGCCTGCCCCGTCTCCCGCACCAGCACCGTGCCGCGTACCATCCCCGTGGCCTGCATCACAATGTTCGTCGGCTCGTCGAGCTTCACCTCGCTCACTTGCTGCGAGGTGTAGCCTTCTTTCTCGGCGATGATGACCAAAAACCCGGATTCGACGCCATAGAAACCGAACTCTCCGCGTTCATCGGACCGGGTCTCGATCTCGGTCGCGCTCATCGATTCGGTTCCCAGGCCGGACAAGGTCAGCGTAACCCCCGGGATGGCACGGCCCCCGGCGTCCGTGACCATCCCGTACACCACGAAGCTGCCGCTGTCCACGGCCGAAAGCGTCAGGTCAAAGCCCCGGATGTCATTGAATCCGTCCGCATACAGCGGATCGCCCATGACCGCGACCTTGTAGCCGTCCTTCTGCGCCAGGATCTGATAGTCTCCCGGCGGAAGGTTCGCAATCACATAGGTCCCGTCGGTCTCCGTTTTGCAGTGACGGAACGCGCGCGCCTCGTCCAGCCGCTGAAACAGCTTTGAATAGGACGGCACGCAGACCGCCTCCGCGCTGGGGATGGGCGTGCCGTTCTGATCCAGCACCCGCCCGTACACCGACGTCCCGCGCAGCACGTGAATGTCCACCCGGATGCTTCGCGCTGACTCTGTCACGATGAAGGGGTCCGTAAGCTGCGGCGCGTATTCGTCGGACGTGGCGTAGACCCGCCATTCCTGATTGAGCGGCACGCCGACCAGTTCATAGTACCCGTCTTCCTCGGAGCGGTTGTGCAGAGGCGGCGCCTGATGCACCGCCGCATTCAGCGCCTGGGAAATCAGACTCTCCGACGTACACAGATACACCTGTGTGTACTGGACCGGCTTCTTTTCGTGGTCCGTGATATATCCCCAGACCGTGCCCGCGGGCGACAGCGCGAAATTGATGTCCGTCACGTTCTGGTCCGGGCGCTCGATCACCACGTTTTGCACGGGGATCCGTTCCGGCGCCTTGTAGGGCTGGCGCGCCAGATCCAGCGCCACCTGGTACGTCCCCGGCAGCAGCCCGCTGATCGTATAGGTGCCATCCGGCGCGGTCTCTGTTTCCGCGCTGGACGTGCCCTCCTCGCTGTTGGCGGTGATCAAAATCAGAGGAATGCCGGTGCTGGTTCCCGTCTCGGTCACCCGGCCGGCGATCGATGCGCCCTTTGACAAGGCAACATCCAGCCGCACCTGCTTCTCGCCGCCTTCCGCAAGCTCCACGATTTCGCGCTGCGTGACATAACCGGTCCGGGCCACCTGAACGAGGTACCGGCCGGGCAGGGGGGCGGGGAGCGCATAGTGGCCCTTGTCGTTCGTCTTGGTGCTTCGCCGGGCCGTCTGGGCCGTATCGAGAAACGCCGGCGTCATCCGGGCTGCCGCGGCCGCCGCTTCCTCTACCGCGGTTTCGGCCGTCGCGGCCTCATCTCGCGGAGGGAGCATCACCGAGCGGAGATGCGCATCCTGGATGGGCTGGCCTGTGCCCGCCTCGCTCACGACGCCGATAATGGCCAGCGGGTCCTCGGGCTCGGTGTTCGCGCCGCCCCGTCTGGACGAGTCGATGGTGCGCGGCGTTCCCCGCCGGGACCCATCGTTCAGCCGGGACTGGTTGGCGCGCTCGCTGGGCCGTTCGCCGTAGGAAATCGTCGAGGGTTTGGGCGGCGGCTCTTTCCGCGATGTCAGAAAAATGGCTGCCACGATCGCCGCCCCGACGGCAATCCAGATGGCCACGATTTTCTGGAACGGGCTGAACCGTTCTGGTGCGTTATGACTTCGAGCCACGGCTTCCTGCGTATCAACAGCCACGGACCTTCGGAGGATGGCCTCCGAAAACCCACTGCGCTAACCACTTAGACATTCTGTGCCGCGCGCGGGTGTTTCACCCGCGCCCTCAAACCGCCAATAATACCTAGGGCGGCAGGGCATTCACAAACCATGAGCCCCGCCCGCACCTGACTATGACCGCCTTGGATGCGGTTGATCAGCCCATCCGGCTTCCATCGACGCCAAACTGTATGCCATCGAACAAGAGCGCCGGGCCTGTTCAACCCCTTTCGGAGTTGGCTTAAGGGGCCGCGCCCCACGCTGTGGACACCCGCGGAGTCGCTGAGGCCCAGGCCGTCCACCCCGTCCACCAGGCGCCTTGCTTGCCGAAGCGCGATCCACTACGATGCTGCCATGCCTCAAAAGGAACTGAACCGAAGGAGTACCGCCATGCGCTGTCTCGAGATCATCTGCCTGCTGACTGTCTGCGCCCTTCCCGTCACGGCCGCTCATGCGGCAACCGCCGCGATTGCCGCGGACCGGATGCTGGTGGTCGATGGCGAGCGCACGTTCATCCTCGGCCTCTACGAGAACCCGGCGGACGACGCCGTGCTCGACGCCGTGGCCAAAGCCGGATTCAATCTGGTCCACGCCGGTGCCGATACCGTTTCGCTGGACCGTCTGGGCGCCCGCAACCTGTGGGCCTGGATCAACACCGGCGCCAGCATTGACCTCAGCGAGAACCCGTCCGCCCGGGAAGACGAACTCAAACGCATGGCGGCCGAGCTCGGTCAACATCCCGCGCTGCTGGTCTGGGAGGTGCCGGACGAGGCGCTCTGGAACTGCTTTTACGGCGCCATGATGTGGCGGCGCAGCCAGGAACCGGCGCAGTTAACGGCCGCGATCGACGCCCAGACGGATGCCGCGCTCCAGACCGAGCTGCGCCAGATGATGGCGAACTCCAGCGACCTCTGGAACAACGGGCTCTATGCACAAGCGGAAGAGACGGCCAATGCCATCTGGCGCAAACTCGGCCAGGAAGCGCCCAATCCCAACCTCAACATGTCGAACGCCCCGGAACGCGCCGCGAAAATGTCCGAGGGCATGCTCGCGGGATACACGCTGCTCAGACAGCTTGATCCCGCCCATCCCGTCTGGATGAACCACGCGCCCCGTAACCAGGTGAACCAGTTGGCCGCGTTCAACCGCGCTGCCGACATCGTGGGCTGCGACATTTACCCGGTACCGACCTACAGAAACGGCCATTCCGACCTCATGGAACGCACGGCGGCTGCCGTCGGCGCCTATACGGACCGCATGCAGGCCGCCGCGCCCGGCAAACCGGTCTGGATGGTCCTCCAGGGATTCGNNGGTTCATGGCCTACGACGCCATCGTGCACGGTGCGCGCGGCATTCTCTACTGGGGAAGCGCCTATATCGAGAAGGATTCCCAGCTCTGGCAGGATTTGCTCACCGTGATCGCCGAGCTGAACGCGCTGCAGCCGGTTTTGTCGGCGCCGGAGGCCCCCGGCCCGTTCCCCACCCGCATCGCTGAAACTTACGGCTCGGTGGACCGCGGCATTCGCGTTCTGCCCAAAACCGTTTCGGGCAAGGTCTGGTTCCTGGTCGTGAACGACTGGACGGAGCCGTTGACTTACACCATTGCCGGTCTGGACGACTTCAACGGCGCGCGGTATGTCGAGAACTACACCGAGGGCGAGGCGATCGTAAAGGACGGCGCACTGACCATGTCCCTCCCCGGCCAGCGGGTACATGTCCTGGTGCCGGAGTGAGGCCATGACGCCGCGCGAACTGCTTGCGACCCACAGCGCCCGCGAACTGTTTGCCCGACTGCCCGCCAACCGCGTGGGCGAAGCCGAGCGCCGCTACCTGGCCGAGATTCTCGAGGCCGGATTCAGCAATAAGGGCGAGTCCGCCGGCATGTTGCGGCGGCTCGAAGAAGCCTTCGCGCGCCGCTTCGGCGTGCCCTTCGCCATCACCCACAATTCGGGCACCGGCACGATGCAATCCTGTCTGCTCGCGGCGGGCGTGGGTCCAGGCGACGAAGTCATCGTCCCCGCCAGCACCATGGCCTCGACGGCCTTTGTCGTGGTCCAGTGCGGCGCGGTGGTGGTCTTTGCCGATTGCGATCCCGACCGCTTCACCATCGATCCCGAAGACGTCAGGCGCAAGATCACCGAACACACGAAGGCCATGATTCCGGTCAGCGTGTTCGGCCTGGCCCCGGACTACGCGCCGTTGATGGAACTCGCGCGCCAGCACAATCTTACGGTGGTCGAAGACAATGCGGAATGTTTTCTCGGCGAATACCAGGGCAAACTCGTCGGCACCATCGGCCATGCCGCCAGTTTCAGTTTCCAGGCGTCAAAACACATGACCAGCGGCGGTGACGGCGGCATGGTCATCACCAGCGACGAGGCGTATGCCCGGCGTATCCGCAAGGCCGCGGTGGTCGGTTACGCCGCCGTCGATGCCAGACCCGGCGCCACCATGGTGCCGAGGGACGTCCGCCAGGACTGGAGCTATTGCCGCCACGACGCGCTGGGCTACAACTTCCGCATGTCCGCCCCGCAGGCCGCGCTCGCTCTGGGACAGCTCGAACGCCTCGATTACCTCGTCGCCGCCCGGATGTATATCGCCGGGCAGTACGAGCAGGTCATTCACGACGAGAACTGCGAATGGCTCATCCCGCCGCATGTCCCCGCCGACTGCGTGCACGCCTGGTGGTGCTACGCCTGCAAGCTCGACGAGCAGAGACTCGGCGTGGATTGGCGCGCCTTCCGCAAGACGTATATCGAAAAGGGCGGCGACGGCCTGTACGGGCTCTGGACCCCCGTCCACCTCGAGCCCGTGTTTCGGAACCTGAGTTTCTATGGTTCGCCCGAGCGCGCGCCGAACTTCGATCCCCGCTACACAGGCCGCGTGAAAGCCTACCGCGAAGGCGATTGTCCTAACGTCGAGACGTACCGCAAACATCTGTGCCTGTTCAAAACGGGGATGCAGACCCTCGATAAGGTCAACCGGGAGCTCGACGCGCTTCGCGCCGCCATTCGCCATTACGCCTGAGCGCCGCGTGGCCGCTATCGGGCGTAGCGGGCCGTCACGCGCACCGTGCCGGTCTTCCCCGTCAGATCGACGTCTCCGCGTTCCGCGTCAGCCGCCGGATGCGGCGTGCCGTCAACCAGCACCTCCGCAATGGGCTTCTTTTCAGGGTGCCGGAACCGGAGAAGCAGTTTCGGCGGCGGTTCCGCCAGGTCCAGCCAAACCGTCGCGTGCAACGCATCGTGCTCGCCATCGGCCATGTACCGGACGCCCGCCCGGCCGAAATACGTCACCACGTCGCGGGCCTCGAAGGGCTCCTGCCGGGCAAACCACGCCCGCGGAATCGCCCGGCCCAGATGCAGCAGGCCATCTTCGGCGTACACGAACATGCTCCGAAGCCACGACACCGCGTTGGCCTGGTCGCTGGTCTTGAAGTTCGCGGCATTCGAGAACCCCGGAAACGGCAGCGGATGCTCCGCCATGGCGTTAAGTTCTTCGCGGTAGCAGGCCGCCCACGCGTTGTAGAACATCCAGATGTACAGTTCCGGCTCGTCCCGCTCGAGGTAGGGCATCAGACCCGCCAGCAGGTTGGGCTGGATCGAAAACCCCGCCCGGTCAAACCACGTCTGCTCGAAGTGGGGGATCAAATAGCCGAACGGCGGCGCCGGATACCGGTTGTCCTGATAATCATCGAGAATCCATTCCGCCTCCCGCGCGCCGCTGGCGTAAAGCCCGGAAATCAGCAGGTACACCGAACCCTCGAGCGTCTCCCGGATCCATCCGGAATCGCGGCCCCGGCGATACAGCCGGCTGGGATAATGCGGGATCCAGCGCCCGTCGCGCAGGCGCACCAGCGGCGCGTATTGACGCATAATCTCAAACCCGTCAAGCAAATCGCGCCGGTAGGCGTCAACCTCGCTGCGTATCCGCCAGGCCTCCGGATGCCCGATGCGCTCGAGCGCGCGCGCGGTCCATTCCACGCCCCGCCACGTCAACGCGTTGGTCGACAGCCAGTACTGAAACTCCTCGACGTCCTCGAGACTTCCCGCCGGCAGAAACCCGCGTTCCCAGCCGCGCGAGCGGGGGAGAGCACGCATCGTATTCTTCCGCTGGCGGAACACCCAGTCGGCTCCCGCGACCGCCGCGTCGGCCACGCTCCGATACCAGTCCGCGTCACGCGTCAAGAACAGGTGTTCTGCCAGACACCACAGCACCCAGCCGTGGTGCTGGTTGTACGCGCCCGACTCGAACCCGCCCGCGCCGTAAAACAGGCCCTGGAAATCGGTGAAGTTGCCGGGCTGCGCGGCCGTGCTCTGGTACTTCACCCACAGCATGAGCCGGCGCCGTGCCTCGTCATGGAGCCCGCGCTGATCCAGGTCATGGACAATCATGCAGGCTTCGTTGGTGAAGTTGCCGTAGGTCGCCGTGCCTACGGAGCTGTTCACCAGCCCGCTGCCGTCGGGCATCTCGAAATCGGTGACGTACACATGGCACGGATGCATCCGGTGCAGCGCTCCCAGTTGCGGTTCGGGCGTGTGCACCACCGCGCCCCGGTTGGACTTCCGTAACCAGTAGGTCTGCACGGCGGCGTAACATCGCGAAAAATCAAGCGATTCCAGCGCCTCCCGTTCCTCGTCCGTGTCCAGAGCAAGGTAGGGGATTTTCACGACCGCCTCGCAGGATTCGCCGGGGGCCAGCTCCCGCGACAGCACGACGGCCCCCTTGCGCGCGGCGGCGGTCATCGGCGTATTCAGCACGCACCGCAGCACCGGCGCCCCGTTCCAGTCGCTCCAGACCTGATTCCCGTCCAGATGCAGCGCCGACACGGGGCTCCTGGGCACGAGATCGTCGCCCGCGCCCGCTCCGGCGTGCGCGTACCGGTTTTCGGTCCGGCGCGAATCGTCCGAATAGTGTATGGGCAGGACGGCTTCGACGGGCACGGGTGCCCGGTTTTCGAACCGGAACTTCGCCATCGCCACCATCGGATCGTCGCTCGCCCACGCTTCGTCGAGCAGGCTGCCCCGCAGCGGCACGGCAAAACTCTTCTGCGACAGCGTTATGCCCTCGCTGCGGACTTCCACGTTGTACGCGAGCACCGGTTCGGGGTCGGGATACCGTGCCGTGGGCATCCACGTTTCCAGTCCGAAAAAGAACCGGGCCGCCGCATGTTGTTTCAGTCGCGCGGTATCCCGTCCCGGCACGCGCGTCACGGCCGGCGAACACAACACGATGTCGCCGTTGGACTCGATGCGGAAGCTCTGCCGCGTGTGCGGGCAGCCGAGGGCGTAATTGCCCGGATGGGGACGCGGCTGGCCGTTCATCGCGCCCGCGAGCGACTGCTCCCCGTGCTGCCGGACGCGGTCCGCAAGGGTCCGTTCGCTGCTGTAACGCGCGCGATAGGTCTCGAACGTTGGGCCGCCGGAACCCCCTTCCTCCAGCGTCCGGATGTAGACGCCCAGATGTTTGCACCAGACCGGGGAGGTCTCGAGCGCTGGCAAAGAAACAGTGAAGCGGTCATTCTCAAGCGTAAACGTCAGCAACGGCGCGCAGGCGCCCGGGGCGGGCGCGGGATACCGGACCGCTACGGTAAAGCTGCGTTCGGCACTTCCCTGAGTTTCCAGGTGGTCGTCAAGCCGTTGCAGCCCCGGGCCGGTCTGTACCGAGCCGAGGATGGCCAGGTAGCCCTCCAGCCGCACGGTACGCGAAGGCGTCGGGCGTCCCGCGTCCAGTTCCACCTGCAGCCGGAGCGCCCCGGCATCTTCCGCTGTAAACGCGGACACCCGCTCGATCGCCCCCGTATCCGGCGCTTCGATCCGCAGCGCGAGGGTCCGGCGATGGACGGCATCCGGGTTCCGGCACCCGGGAAGCTCCGCCTGAAGCGGTTCAAAGCTCACGAGGAGCCGGCGGTCCCCGTCCCGCTCGATCTTTGCCGCCGCGGACTGCCAGAACCCGGTGAACCAGTCATCCTGCGGCACCCAACCCGCCGCGGCCGGGTCCGTGGCCTCGCACAGATCCCCGGGCAGCGTCTCTGGCCACGTCTTCCGCCAATACGAAACCGCAAGGACCCGGGGACTGCACACCGCGAACTCAATCTCCAGCGACACGACGTTTTGCGGCTCCTCGAACCAGAGCTCGTTCGGAGGCGTGTTCGGCAGCGCAAATTGCGCAATGTCTATCGCATTGGCGTACATCCTGCGCGGCTCCCTCGCTGACGATTCTTCTCACGGGTCCAGGACCGGGACTGCCCCCCGGTTCAAACGATGCCGCCCGGGTTTTCCCGGGCGGCTCTTCGTGTTCAACCCGGTTTACGGCTGTATTGCGAGCCAATCCTCCTTCATACTGCGGCAATTGACGACCTTTTCGATGAGGTCCGTCGGCACATAGAAATAGTGGTTTGAGGCTTCGTAGCCGAACCGCGAATCCTGCGATTGCAGGGCATGCATGCGCTGTGCGAGGGCGATCTCGCTATCCAGCAGGGCAAGCATGGCCGCGACGTGCGCCTGCGCCGTCTCCGTGGCGGACGTTTCGTTGAACGCGTTCCGGTTCATGACGAACCGGGTCTGGTTGGCTACGCTCTGAAAGTGAATCGCGCAGACTTCCGCCACGCGCATCTCTTCGTCGACGGCCGCCCGCTGTTCCAGGGATACCTGCGCGTTTCCGAGGGCGTCACGCACCGTGCCGATCGCCTGTTGAAATCCCTGGGCCATCGTCTCGAACTGTTGCGCAAACACCTCGGGCGGGAATACCGCGCGCCAGCGGTCCAGGTCATCGTACGGCAAGCCCACCATCGTCGCGGCGTAGCCGGTCGGCCGGGCAAACAGCAGGTTCGCGGGGCCCATCTGCACCGGCGCGGAATACACAACGCTGCCGTGGTACGGGTATTCACTGAAGGCCACACTGAATGCCTTCCAGGCCTCGACCAGCGCGGGGGCCATGGGCTCGCCGACGCGGTTGCGCGCCACCTTCAGTAACGCGTCATCCACGCTCAGTTCGCGGTCCGCGCCCATCTCGGCGACCACTTCGAGATTGGGCGAGGGACATCCTCCGAGCGTCCAGCTCAACATCAGTCCGTCCACGCCGGTTTCGCGCAGGTTGGCGGCATGCTGCGCGACATTCGCCACCGCCGGGATATACGGCACGGGCGACAGTTCCCACGTGTTGTTCGTCTGGATTTTTGCCATGGTTTTCAGGCCGCGCGTCTTCGCGAAGCCCCAGTGGCGGGTCGCCCGCGGTCCCGGGCCCACCGTCGAAATCGAGTACTCGCCCACCATGCTGTCGATGCCGCCGCGCGTCACCGGAATGCTCCATTCGCTTACGCTCTGGAGGGCCACTTCAAGCGGGAGCTTCTGTACAATGCCCTCGACCCAGGGGTCCTGCCAGCCCCAGTCCCATGCGATGAGCCGGGTAGGCGCGCCGGCGCGCTGAATGCCCTCGTAGATGACGCTGTGGAGTTCCGCGATGACCTCGTCGGGCGCGCGCTTGCCGCACCGGGCGCAGTTCTGACCCTGGTGGTGGGACCAGCAGTTGGTCAGGTTTTCGGAGGCCGAGATCGTGAAGAAACCCGCGAGATCCGGCACCTCCCGGGCAATGCGTTCCACCGCCCCCCCAATGTAATTTCGAACTTCCTCCGAACTCGTACACAGGGCCGCGTGATCGCCTTCGACCACGCCCTGCAGATCCGGATGATCTCCATAAAACGCCAGCGGCATGGCGCGCGGCTCGTTCAGGTACAGATAGATGCCAATCCCCTGCGCCTTGGCCCGGGCGACCAGGGCCTTCAGATTCTCCAGGCGTTTTTCGTAATGCTCGCTCAGCGACGCGTCCCAGGGAAACGGCGTCAGCTTGTACAGGACCGCCTGCATCCAGACCCCATTCACGCCCGAATCCGCCAGGCGCGCCAGGTAGCCGTTCGGGAACGAACCCTTCTCGGGATCGTCCTCGAGAAGCGGATCGCCGTACAGGGCAAAATACGATGGACCGAATCGCGGATCGAACTGGCTCTCCCGCGCGGCGCCGGCGCGCTTCGCGGGCATCTCGGACAAACGCTCAACGAACGCGAACAACGCGTCTTGAGGTATCCCCGCGCCCCCCGGGAACGCCTCCTTGACCCAGCCGGCAAGCCGCGCCTCCGCTTCGCGCACCTGGGGCGTGCGTTCTTCATACCGCACCGGTTCACACATGGGTTTGAGGCTGCCGAGCTTGATGTAGAGGAAATCGTCTTCGCGCAGCGTATACGCCATTTCCTCCGCGGTCCATCCGAGCAATTGCAGCAACTGCTCGTAGGGCATCAGGTGCCAGTTCCGGCGAATCACGGTAATATACGAGCGGCGCTGCTGGTCCGGGGTGATTTCCGGCGGCCCTTCGAGACCCATAGCCCGGCCCATGTCCAGCAGTTCGGAGGTCTCCGCGCCGCACACCTCCGCCAGCGTGTCCATCGGAACCAGTGTCCAGTTGCGCCACACGCACGCGTGCAGCCGCGTCGGAAAATGGTCGAATGTCACGGGTGCGGGCGCGGAACCCACCGGAAGCTCCACAGCGCTCAACAGCACAGCGCTCAAGATCGCTAACGTCATCGCATGCTCCTTCCTTCTTCGTGCCGGGTCAGAGGCGGCATCGCCGGCACACGCATTCAACCCATCCGCAAACAGCCGCGGCAGCCGCTCAATCCTACCCCGTCCGGGCCGGACGCCACAAATGCACCCCGGTTCGCAGGGGACACCGGTCCGCTTGAGTGGATGCGTACCGCGCGGGAGGCTCAAATGCCTTCCGCGGTCGTCGGGACCGAAGGCGCCTCCGTGCCGAGGCGCTGGTAATAGGCGTGTGTTGCATACTGCGCGCGCAGGCCATCGGTGCCGGAGTTCACATACGGATTCGATTGAATCTCGTCCAGGATGCGCGCCTTGTAGGAATCGTCCACCTGGATCTTGCACGTGTCCAGAACTTCCCGCTGCAATTGCGGGTCGAAAATGGGAAACGCCACCTCGACGCGCCAGTCGATATTGCGCTCCATCAGGTCCGCGGAACTCATGTACACGGCCCGGTCTTCTCCCCGGCCGAAGACATAGATGCGCTGGTGTTCCAGGAAGCGGTCCAGGATCGAGATGGCGCGAATGTTGGGATGCGGCAACATGGCGTACGTCGTGCGTACGACGAAATCCATCTTGACCCCCGCATCGGCCGCCTCCCGCAGTTTGTCCGTGATCTTCTCGTCCGTGAGATGGTTCACCTTGAGAAAAACGTACCCCTGCTCGCCTTTTTTCTTCTCCCGGTTGAGAAGTTTCACGAACACCTTGCGCGTGTTAAACGGGGACACGAGCAGATGCTTGAATTTCGGGGCGGTGACCGCCCGCATCTTCGACGCGGCGTCGAGGTATTCAAAAACCAGGTCCACCTCGTCCACCAGCCGCTTGTCCGAGGTGAGCAGGGCCGTATCCACATACTGATGCGCGGTAGCCTCGTTGTAATTCCCCGTGGACAGGCCCGCCAGGCGGCTTTTCTTGCCCTTGATCAGCAGCAGCTTGCAGTGCACCTTCATGGGTGGAACGCCATAGACCACCGTCGCGCCCGATTCCGTCAGCACCTCTGAAATCTTGATGTTGTTCTTCTCGTCGAAACGCGCCTGCAACTCGATGGAGGCGAACACCTTCTTGCCGTTGCGCGCCGCGTTGATCAGCGCGTTGACCACCTGAGAGCGCCGCGCCACGCGGTACAGCGTCATCTTGATCTCTTCGACCTCGGGGTCAATGGCCGCCTCCCGCAACAGGCGAATCACGTTATCGAACGACTGGTACGGATACGTCAGCAGCAGGTCCTGGTCCTGAATGATCTTCATCATGGGCCGCCGGCCGCGGTCCAGCACCGGATGGGGGGCCGGTTCCATCTCCTCAAACGACACATCCTTGCGGTGATTCGGGAACCCCATGAGATCTTTCATGTTGTGATAGCGGGCCCCCGCGATCAGCGTGTCGTACTTGGTGATTTTAAGTCTTTCCCGCAGCAGTTGGAGCAATTCCATCGGCATGGTGGCGTCGTGCACCAGGCGCGTGGGCCGGCCCGCCTTCCGCTGTTTGAGCACGCGCTCCATCTTGCGCACGTGGCCCTCGGAAAAATCGTTGTCGATGTCGAGCTGGGCGTCGCGGGAAATCTTGAACTCGTAGGCGCCAATGCGTTCGTAGTCGAAGATGTAGAAAATCTCGTTCAGCGAATGCCGGATCAGATCGTCCACGTACATGATCGCGCCGTTGGGCAGCTCCACAAAACGCGGCCGCTCTGACGGGATCTCGAGAACCGCGTACCGCACCGGGTCGCCCCACATCTTCACCCCGAAATAGAGGGCGCCGTCGATCAATTGCGGAAACGGCTGCGACTTGCGGAGAATGATCGGCACGAGGCTCGGCAGCACATTCTCCCGGAAATAGTCGTCCAGCCACGGACCGATCTCCCCTACGCAATGTTCGATGTCGTGCTCGTTGAGGATCCGGATGCCGTGAGCCGCGAGCACCGACGTGATGTCCCCGTACGCCGCGCGAAACCGCTCGTCCAGCTCGCGGGTCTTGTGCGCGAGGATCTCGAGCACGTCCTGCATGCCGCTGTGCCCCAGCTCAATCCGGCGCTGCACGCTGGCGACGCGCACCTTGAAGAATTCATCCATGTTGGAGGAGAAAATGCCCAGGAATTTGAGGCGTTCCATGGGCGGATTGCGCCGGTCCTCGGCTTCCTGAAGCACCCGTTCATTAAAGGAGAGCGTTGAAACCTCGCGAATCTGATGGACGTTCCGCATGCTGTTTCCTGCCCGGACAGACCCTTTCCGAAAACCGGACGCGCCGCTGGATGATCCTCCCGCCCCAGGTTGCTATGATATACACAACGGCAGCCCAACCCTGGCGGAGGACTTCATGAGACACCATTTCGCCGCTGGATGCAAGTCTTTACCCCGGTGCATGTTGTGTGCGATGCTGGCCGTCGCCTCTGCGGGCTTGCGTCCCGCCGTGGCGCAGCCGTCCGCGCCCTCCGCGGCAACCGGACTGCAACCCTCGTCCGGTCCGCTGGTATGCGACGCGCCGGTCTACGATTTCGGCGAGCGCGACAATTTCACCAGAGTGAAGCACGTGTTCCAATTGAAGAACGCGGGGACCAGTCCCCTGGTCATCGACCGCGTCTTGACCACCTGCGGCTGTACCGTCGCGAATCTCAAGCAGAAGATACTCGCTCCGGGGGAGTCCGTGCCTCTGGAGGTCGAGGTCTCGTTCGAGGGCCGCAAAGGCACGTTCGAAAAACACGTCTTCGTCCTCTCCGGCGGCACGACCCAGAACAAAACCCGGCTCACCATGAAGGGCACGGCGATCGAACGCATCCGCATCACCCCGCCGACTGTCAATCTGGGCTACTCCGCCATGGACCGCCCCACCGAGAGCACCGCAGCCATCGAGTCCCTTGAGGAAGCCGCCAAATTCACGGTTCGCGATGTCAAGACGGACAGCCCCTACCTCGAAGCGACTGTCGAAACCGCCCAGGACGGCCTGAAACACACCATTCATGTGCGGACCAGGCCGCCCCTCCCCCTGGGAACCCATCCGGCCCAAATCCACGTTTTCACCGACAGCGACAAGCACCCCGTGCTGGACATCCCCGTCGCGCTCCGCGTGGTCGACCAGATCGAGATCGTACCGAAAGAAGTCGTCATCTACGACAGGGGAACCGGCGAAGCGGATACCGCCATTCGTTTTCTGAACGTCATGCCCGGCAGCGTGACCCAATTCACCGTGACCGGGGTCGAAACGCCCGTGGAGGGCATCGTGTCGGAGATTATCCCCCGGCCGGAGAACCGCTATCTCATCAAGCTGCAGAACCTTCCGGTCGACCCGGACCTCGAGGGCAAAGACCTCGTGATTCTGACCGATGTCCCCGGCAGGGAACGGCTGCCCGTGCCGATCCGCATCAAGAAATACCCCGCCCCGCGGACGGGGCTCTCCCCGAGACCCGCTGCACAAAATCCCTGACGCACCGGCCCCGGCAGCATATCCCCGGTTTTCGTCCAGTACGCCGAACGGCTCAGGGTGCGCTGCCCTCGAATACCCGCTGCACCGCTTCCAGATACGCCAGACCGTTGCGGGTGTCGGGTTCGAGGTAGCTGCCTTCCGTCCATTCGTTCCAGCAATTGATGGTGATGACGCGCTGAGACTCGGGCAGCGTGTCCGCGAGCGCTTTGACCGCGCGCAGGCCCCCTTCGAAGGCTTCAGGCGTGTTTTCCGAGATCGTCGCCATGAAGGGATACCCCGCGTCCTTGAACTCGTCGTCAAAATGACACCGGGGCGACGAGTCCCAGCCCATGGTTACGTTGGGAAAATACGGCACGGGATACCGCGGGGCGGCCCCTTTCCAGTGTTCGAGGTACTTGTCGCGCACGTACGCGTAGGGCGTCCGGGGAAACTGCGGCAGCGAGACATGGTGGATCCAGACGTACGACGTGACGCTGTCGAAGCCCAGCAGCGGTACGAGTTCTTCCGGTTTGGACACCGCGGTTTCGCCCGGCAGGATGCGCACCCCAAAGGTCACGGCGTTCAGGTGCAGACCGGGGAAACCCGCCGCGATGGTTTTGGCCCGGAACCGGTCGAGCGCCGCGCGGGTCGCGTCGAGACTCCCGAAACTCTGGATGAGGGTGTGCAGCTCATAAACAGAGAAATACGGGCAGCCGTCGATGCGCCAGTGGCTGGGATGCTTGAAGTAGGTCTCGATAATGTAGTCCGTCATCCGCTCGAACGTCTCGGGCGTCACCGTGCCCGGATACAGCAGTGCGCTCGGCTGATCACGCCGGGCGGGGTGAATGTCGAGCCAGTTGTGATTGGCCCACATCAGGGCGAACTTCAGGCGGTCGCGGTTGGCGGCCTTCATGAAGCCGTCTTCCAGTCCCCGCTGCAGGAACGGGCCGTCGTCGAACCAGTACCAGTCAAAGATGAACGCGTCAAGCCCGTGGTCGGCCGCCGCGGCGATCTTCCGGGCCATCTCGTCGGGATTGGATTCGTCCGTATATCCCCAGAGCGGGACATTCGGTTGCCGATGCCCCTCAAAACGCGGCCGGGCGTTTCTCACCAACTCCCATTCGGTCCAGCCTTCGCCATGCTGCTTCGCGTTGCGTGCGTCCGGATGGTAGTTGGGAAAGTAATACGCCGCGATCGTGTACGGGCTGTTCATGGATTGCTCCGTCCCGGGGGGGTGCGGCGTCTCCGCCGCGCCGCTTGCCCAGAGAATGCCTACGGTCATGAGGGCAGCAAACATCGTATATCTCCTTGCCAGGGTTTCATGACCATGGTAGCCCCTGTGCCCGGAGCACGCAAGCATCCCGTTCATCCGAATCGCCGGATAAGATGAGGAAGCCTCCACGAGGCCGGTGCCGGTGGAGGCGGTAGCGCACGGAGGTCTACGACTGCACGGATCTCTGGCCCGCCACCGGCGCGATATACCCCGGCGATCAAGGGAGCCGTGTCCACACCACGCCCCGCACAACGATTGCCGATTTCCGCAGCGTTGTCCCCTGGCGGGGGCGGCAACGCGGGCCCGCGTGGACGGGGGTGGACTCTTTGGCCGAGGTGGCCCCGTCCATATTGTCCATACAGTCCGCCTCGCGCGCATTCCCGCCGCGCCATTGGCGCTAAGGAAGGCGACGTGTTCCAAGTCCCGCAGGGACGACAGATAATAGCCCACCACTTCAGTGGTGGGAGCGCCCGTATCCCTCAAACCATGAGTCCCGTAGGGACGGCAGACCAAAGCTCACCAAACTTCAGAATCGTTGTACGGGTCTTGTGTCCCCGGCTGGCGGGGGTGGCCACGCGGCCCGCGTGGACGGGGGGGATTTTTCGCCCCGGGTGTCCCCGTCCATACCGTCCATACCGTCCACCGCTCCGCGCTCGACCGACGCTCCCACGGAGGAAATCTCCCTTCGTGCTTGGTACAATGCCTCAAAGACATCCCAGGGGGAACCCATCGCTTCGGAGGGTTGATTCATGATCGTACGACGGGCAGTTGTCTCGATGCTTCTGTATTCCGTGGCCGCCCTTGTGCCGCCGGCATGTCTGGCGCAGGCCGTCGACGTGCCCAATGCGTCGTTCGAAGCGGGGCAGGACGGGCCGGCCGGCTGGACCCTCTCCGGCGGCGCCGGAAAATGGCTGGACGGCGAAGCCTCCGACGGCGCCCGTGCCATTCAGGTGACGGGAACGGGCGACGACTCCAACTACTGGCAGTCCACGCCGCTCGCACTCGAACCATCGTCCGTGTACATCATCACGTTTGACGCGCGGAGCTGGGGCGGCAGCGGCGGCACGGCCATCAGCGGCCCGCAGTTCTGCAACCGAGACCTCGGCCCGCTTACGGAGTCGTGGCAACCGTTCAGCTCGGTCTTTTTCACTCCCGCGGCAACCGGACCGGGGGAGGGCTGGCTCCGCTTCGGTCAGTGGGAGGTCGGCGGGACCATGGCCTTCGATCATGTGGCCGTCTTTCGCGCATATCCCCTCTACACCGAGCAGGAGGGCATTCGCCTGGGGGAGGGTGAGCGCGTTGATGGCAACACCTACACGTTTTCCGCGCCGCATTACGCGGTTTCGCGCAACCAGAGCCGGCCGCTCATTCGCCAGCAGTGCCATTTCAACACCAACCGCTGGAGTTTCGGCTCTGGCAGCGAACTCGTCTATCAGCACCAGATAGCGGCTCACAACCAGACCGAGGCCGGTATCGACGTGACCATTGCCAATTATTCGGCCGGCCGTCTGGCTGCCGAAGCCTCCCGGGATGGACTCAACTGGATGCCGATCGGAGAGGCCTCCGCCGACGGCAATGCCCTGCTCACACTGCCCGAGGCCTTGTTTCCCGCCGGAGAAGTCTACGTCCGGTTGCGGGGGATGCCCAGCGAGGCTGCGGAAGGCGGCGCCGGCCCGTGTGCGTTTAACCTGATAACCTACGCGTACCGTGCCGTCCTGGATGGCGCGCCCGTTACGTTGCGGGGCGAAACCCGGTTCGTCGCGGTAACCGCCGTCGATCCCGAAGTGACGGTTGTCATCGACAGCCTCGGCGACGCCCTGCCCGGCGGCGCCAATCTGATCCGCCTGCAAATCGACAACCGCACAGGCCGCCCCGTTTCCGCCGCTCCCTCGCTTACGATCACAGGGGAAGGCGGACAACTCGTCCTGGACAATCCGGAAGTGCAGATACCCGCCGGAACCAGCGCCCTCGAGATCCCGTATGAGATTCCGGGCTCGGGTGCGTTTACCCTCGAGGCCTCCCTCGAACCCGGGCTCACGTTTGCGTTCCGGGCCGATTTCCACGTGCCGCAGCTCTTCGAGACCGCCTACGGCGAGCGGGTGCCCGGTTCCACGGCCGATGTCGTGTTGTGGCGCGCGTCCTCGGGATGGAAGGTCGCCCGGAGCCGCCCCGCGCCGTCCCGTCAGGCCGATGCGGTCGAGCTGCGCCTCGCCCGAAACGAGACCGAGGCCGTCCAACTCGTGATTTCACCCCAACGGCCGCTGACGGGATTGACCGTAACCCCCGCCGACCTGACTGGACCGTCCGGCGCCGTGCTGCCCGCGTCGGCCGTGGAGGTGCTGCGGGTGCGCTACGTCGACGTCGTGTTGCCCACCGATGAAACCGGCGTGGCCGCGCCGTGGCCCGACCCGTTGCCGCCATTCCAGGGGCCCATCGACGTGGCCGCGGGCGCCAACCAGCCGCTGTGGGTGCGCGTGAAGACGCCCACAGACCTGCCCGCGGGAACCTACCGCGGGTCGCTGCGCGTGCACGCGGACGGATTCGATGCGGAAACGCCCCTCCAGGTCGAAATCTACGATTTCGAACTGCCAAACCGCATGACCTGCGTTTCGGCCTTCGGCCTGGATCCCGGGCTCGTGTTCGAGTATCAGAAGCTCAGCGAACCCGCTCAACGGCGCGAAGTCATGGACAGATACCTCGCCAATTTCAGCGAACACCGGATTGCGCCGTACAACCCCGCGCCCATGGATAGCATCGGGCTCTCCTGGACCGGGCTGCCCAAGTGGCAGGGCGGCGAAACGGATACGGAGACGAAGCACGCCGGAAACGCCTCGCGATTCCTGAACGATCCCCACACGGACCGGAGCGTTTCGCTCACCTACACCGACCAGCTGCCCCTGCCCGGGAAAGGCCTGCGGATGCGTTTCTGGTACAAAACAAGGGACCCCGGCCAGCGCTTCCTGGTCTCGCTCCGGCATTTCGACGCCGCCGGCGCTTGGATGTCCGGCCGGAACCTCGACATCGTCACTGCCGGTGAAGGCTCATGGCAGTTCTTCGAGCGCACCATTACCGAATTCCCCGAGGGCGCGCGCTCCTGCGCCTTTGCGGCTTACCCCACGACCTGGTCCGATACCGGCGATACCACCGGCGCCCTCTGGCTCGACGAGGTCGTCCTCGAAGACGCGGAGACGGGCCAGGCCCTCATCGAACACGGCGGATTCGAGGACGTCGCGCCCGGGCAAATCCTGCCCGTTTTCGATTGGACCGCCTGGGATCTCGCCATGACCCACGCGATCGACGAACTGGGTTTCAATTCGTTCCAGTTGCCGGTCCAGGGACTGGGCGGCGGCACCTTCCACTCCCGCTACGAGCCGTCGATGCTCGGGTATGCCGAAGGCACCCCCCAGTACCAGCAGCTCTTCCGGGCCTACCTCCAGGGGCTCCAGGAACATCTTCGCGAAAAGGGCTGGCTCGACGAAGCCTACGTCTACTGGTTTGACGAGCCGGACCCCAAAGATTACGAATTCGTCATGAACGGGTTCCGCAAGCTCAAGGAAAACGCCCCCGACATCCACCGCATGCTCACCGAGCAGATCGAACCCGCGCTGGTCGGCGGCCCCAACATCTGGTGTCCCCTGACCCCCGCCTACAATTTCGACCTCGCGGAAGAGCGCCACGCCGCCGGCGACAAGTTCTGGTGGTATGTCTGCACCGGGCCCAAAGCCCCCTACGCGACCCTGTTCATCGACCATCCTGCGACCGAGCTGCGCGTGTGGCTCTGGCAGACCTGGGAAAACAAGGTCGAGGGCATCCTGGTCTGGCAGAGCAACTACTGGACCAGTTCCGTCGCCTATCCGGATGCGCCACAGAATCCCTACGACGACCCGATGGGCTGGGTGACGGGCTACGGCACTCCGCCGGGCACCCGGCAGCCCTGGGGGAACGGCGACGGACGCTTCATCTATCCCCCCGAGGCCGCCGCCGGCGGCCATCCCGCGGAACCGGTCCTCGAGGGCCCCGTCGACAGCATCCGCTGGGAAATGCTGCGCGATGGCGTCGAGGACTACGAGTATTTTGTCATTCTGGAGAGGCTTCTCGAATCGCGCCGGGACCGGATTCCCGCCGGGGAGCGAGGCATCTATGAGGGATTGCTGGACGTCCCCGACAGCATCTCCAAGAGCCTGAAGGAATTCACCCGGGATCCCGCCCCGCTCGAAGCGCGACGCGACGCGATCGCACGGGCGATCGTGAAGCTGCTACGCCTGTAAAGGGGCGCCTCGGCCCAGACCCTCGCGCATAAACACGCCGCCCGCTGGAATTGTCCAGCGGGCGGCGTTCCCAAAAGCCCCACCACGTCGGGTCAGAGCGTGGCAACCCGGTTGGCGATGTCGTCACCGATCCTGGTGGTCGACATCCCGCATTCCTTGATCTCCTTGGCCGACATGCCGGAAAGCGTGCCGCTTTTCAGAAAATCGACGCACGCCGTCTCCACGAGATCCGCCGCTTCCTGTTCGCCCAGGTAATCGAGCATCATCTGCCCCGCGAAAATGCACGCGAGCGGGTTGATCACGTTCAAGCCCGTGTATTTCGGCGCGCTGCCGCCGATCGGTTCGAACATCGACACACCCTCGGGGTTGATGTTGCCGCCCGCGGCAATGCCCATGCCGCCCTGTACCATGGCGCCCAGGTCCGTGATGATATCGCCGAACATGTTGCCGGTCACGATTACGTCGAACCATTCGGGGTTCTTCACCATCCACATGGTGATGGCGTCGACGTGCGCGTATTCGCGCTTGATGTCGGGGTACTCGGCCGCGCCCATCGCATGAAATGCGCGCTCCCACAGGTCGAAAACGTAGGTGAGCACGTTGGTCTTGCCGCACAGGGTCAGCGTGTTCGTCTTGTTGCGTTTGCGGGCAACGTCGAACGCGAACTTCAGGCAGCGATCCACCTCAAATCGGGTGTAGACCATGCACTGCTCGGCCACCTCATGGGGCGTCCCCTTCTTCTGCACCCCGCCAAAGCCCGTATACAGGCCCGCTGAATTCTCGCGGACCACCACAAAATCGATGTCTTCCGGGCCTTTGTTCTTGATCGGGGTCTCCACGTTCGGATACAGCTTCACCGGCCGCAGGTTGATGTACTGGTCCAGCTCAAAACGCGTCCGAAGGAGAATACCCTTTTCCAGAATGCCCGGTTTCACGTCCGGATGGCCGATCGCGCCCAGCAGAATCGCGTCGTGCTGGCGGAATTCGTCCAGCGCGGAATCCGGGAGAATCTCGCCCGTCGCCAGGTAGCGGTTGCCGCCGAAATCGTAATCCGTTGTTTCCAGGGTGATGTTGCAGCGAGCGGCGGCCGCGCGAACGACCTTCACCGCTTCCGCCAGAACTTCCGGGCCGGTGCCGTCGCCACCCATCAGTGCAATTTTGTACTTCGACATGCTCGGCTCCCCCTTCATGTTGAGGACGAATGGGTCCCGAGCGCGCGCACCGCGCCCGGGAACGCGCAATGGTAGCACGCACCGGAGAAGGATGCAAAAGTAAGGACGGCTGAAAGCCAGAAAGGCCGTGCCCGATACACCGGCTTCGCCGCTATCCTCTCCCTACGCTGAAATACTGAAAACCATTCTGCTCCAGCGTGGCGGGGGTGTAGAGGTTGCGGCCGTCGAAAATGACGCGTTCGCGCATGAGCTCAGCCATGCGGTCGTAGTCGGGGCGGCGAAATTCGTTCCATTCGGTGCAGATGACGAGCCCGTCGGCATCCACCAGCGCGTCGTAGTTCTTGGCGGCCACCCGGATGCGGTCGCCGTACAAGGCCGCGAGCTTCTTGCCGGCGACGGGGTCGTAGGCGTGAATGGCCGCGCCCGCACCGAGCAGGGCGTCAATCACCCGCAGGGCCGGTGCGCCGCGGAGGTCGTCGGTGCGGGGTTTGAACGTCGTCCCCCAGATGGCGATACGTTTCCGCGCAACCGCTTCCCCATAAAACGATCGAATGCGCCCGATGAACCGGCGCAGTGCCGCATCGTTCACCGCGGCGGCGGCACGCAGCAGGGGCGCGTCGAGCCCCAGTTTCTCGGCCCAGGCCGCGCAGGCGATCACGTCTTTGGGCAGGCAGGAGCCTCCGAAGCCCAGTCCCGGAAACAGGTAGCCGGCGCCGATGCGCCCGTCCGCGGCGACGGCTTCCCGCACATGCGACACGTCGGCGCCCGCGGCCTCGCAAAACGTGGCAAATTCGTTCATGACGGAAATGCGCGCAGCCAGCATGGCGTTGACAGCGAGTTTGCTCATCTCGGCGCTGGCCAGATCCATCGCCAGGAATGGCTTGCCGGTGCGCAGGAAGGGCGCGTACAGCTCCCGCATGATCTCCAGCACGCGCACGTCTTCGCAGCCCACCACGATGCGGTCGGGCCGCAGGAAATCGTCGACCGCGGCCCCTTCCTTGATGAACTCGGGGTTGACGACCACGTCGAATTCGTGGCCGGTGAGTTCTCTCATGCGCGCAGCGATGCGGGCTGTGGTGCCGGCGGGCCCCGTGCTCTTGTTGACGATGATGCGGTAGCCGTCCATGACCCGGGCCACGTGTTCGGCGGCGCCCATCAGGGCGGAGATGTCGTGCTCGCCGTTTTCAAGCGATGGCGTGCCCACGCAGAGGAACACCAGAAGGGACTTGGCCACGGCTTCCCCGGTGTCGCTGGTGAAGCTGAGACGTTCCTCCTCAATGTTGCGGGTGAGAAGTTCCTCGAGTCCCGGCTCGTAGATGGACAGTTCGCCGCGCTTGAGCCGGGCGATCCGCTCCTCGTCGATATCCACGCAGATGACGCGGTGGCCCGTATCCGCAAGACACGTGCCGGCCACGAGGCCCACGTAGCCCGTCCCAATTACCGAAATGCGCATGGCGACGTTCCCTCCGAGAAGCAGGGTCTATTCCGGCAACCGCGGCCGCCGCATGGCGCGACCCCGGGCGCGGCTGAAATGCCTGCGGGAGCCCACGCGATGGGGCTCCCGCATAAAAAACATCCGACGAAGGCTCAGGCCCACGTTATCGCGGTGACTTTTTCCGAGATGATGGCCTGTTTCAGGCATTCGACGGCCTTCCGCAGACCTTCGTTGTTCGACATGAGCGAGTCCTCGTGCTCAATGCTCAGCACGTGGTCGTAACCCACCATCCGCAGGGTGGACACGAAATCCTTCCACCACTCGATGCTGTGGCCGTAACCGCAGGTGCGGAAAATCCACGACCGGTTGATCTCGTCGCCGTAATGTTTGGTGTCGAGTACCCCGTTGATGCGGGAATTCTGCTCGTACACCAGCGAGTCCTTGGCGTGCACGTGGAAGATCGCCTTCCCCAGAGCGCGCACGACGTCGATGGGGTCCATGCCCTGCCAGAACAGGTGGCTCGGATCGAGGTTCGCACCCAGATTGTTGCCGCAGGCTTTACGGAGCTTCAGCATGGTCTCGGTGTTGTACACCACGAAGCCGGGGTGCAATTCGAACGCCACCTGGACCCCATGCTCCTTCGCGAATTTCGCCTGCTTGGTCCAGTACGGGATGACCTTCTTCTCCCACTGCCATTCCAGAGCCTCCAGGTAGTCCGGCGGCCAGGGGCAGGTGACCCACGAAGGCCGCTTGGCGCTCTCATCGGAACCCGGGCAGCCCGAGAAATCGATCACGGTCTTCACGCCCATCATCTCCGCCAGCTTGATGGTGTCGGTCTGCACCTGCTGGCATTTCTGGGCGTATTTCACGTCGGGATGGAGGCAGTTGCCATGGCAGCTCAACGCGCTGAGAATCATCCCCTCGCCCTTGAGCAGCGCCAGCAGCTCGTCGCGCTTGGGTTTCGACTTCAGCAGGTCCTGCAACGGCGCGTGCGGGTCGCCCGGGAAATTGCCCGTGCCCAGTTCGACCGCCTCGAGCCCCAGCGGTCGCGTCATTTCAAGGACTTTCTGGAGCGGCATGTTGCTGTACATCGCTGTGAGAAAACCTAACTTCATGGTCGTTCTCCCTCCTCTGGTTTGAACCTTCGGGGACATGACAACGCGCGCCGCGCACCCGGCCAGGCGATTTCCGTGTTCATGCCCTCGGCATTTGCAGTTCGTTCAGTGTAATCGGACCGTCCCCAAATTTCACGCATAAAAGCCGGCTCACGCACGAGCGCGGGCACGACCGTCTTGCGAACCGCACCGGGCGGGCGCGCGCTCACGCCTGCCCGGTGCGGTCAATCGTCGACCTGAACCCGAAGCCCGGGTCGGGTTCACTTCACGGCGACCCAGCGCTTCGACTTCGCGGCACGCTCGACCGCGTCGAGCACTTTCTGGCATTTCACCGCGTCCGCGAAGGTCGGGAAATCGTTCTTCTTCCGGTTCAGCCCGCACAGGAATTCAAATATCTCATGCACGAACAGATGCTCGTAACCGATCAGATGTCCCGGCGGCCACCACGCATAGGTGTAGGGATGGCCCGAATCCGTCGCGAGCACTTTCCGGAACCCCTGGGCAGTGGCCGGGTCGGCGCAGTTGTAATACTGGAACACGTTCATGTCTTCCTTGTTCCACAGCACCGAACCCTTGCTGCCGTAAATCTCGATCGAGTTGTAATTGCGCCGGCCGGGGGCAAAACGCGTCGCCTCGAACGTCGCCAGTGTGTTCGCGCCCTTGATGCGCGCCACATAGGCCACCGCGTCGTCCACGTCCACCGTGTCGTATTTCTTCTGTTTCTTCCGGCCCTTCGCGCCCCACGCGCCCACGTCGCTGTCCGCGATGACGCGCTTCTTGATGAAAGTCTCCATGGTGGCCGCAAGCTCCGACACGTCGCCCACCAGGAAGTGGCACAGGTCGGTGATGTGCGCTCCAATGTCGCCCAGCGCCCCGCTGCCCGTGTGCTTCTTCTTCAGACGCCACACCATCGGGAAGTCCGGATCCGCGATCCAGTCCTGCTGATACGCCGCACGGAAATGGTAGATGTCGCCCAGCTCTTTCCTGACGATCATGTTCTTGATCGTCTGTACCGCCGGCGCAAACCGGTACGAGAACCCGCACATGTGCTTCACGCCCGCCTTCTCGGCGGCCTTCAGCATGTCCTGCGCCTCTTTCAGCGTGTTCGCCAGCGGCTTCTCGCACACGATGTGCTTGCCTGCCCGGGCCGCTTCGATCGCAATGGCCGGATGCAGGAAGTTCGGCGTGCAGATGTCGACGATATCGATGTCCGGCCGGTTCACCACCTCTTTCCAGTCCAGCGAGGTCTCCTGCCAGCCCCATTTCTCCGCGACCGCCACCTCTTCCTTAAACTTCCCGCACAACACCTTCATCACCGGCTCGACCGGGGCGTCGAAGAACATCCCGACCTTCCGCCACGCGTTGCTGTGGGCCTTCCCCATAAATTGGGCGCCCACCAGGGCCACATTCACTTTCTTCTTGGCCATACTTCTCCCTCCTCCACAGTTGTGAGGTTACTGCCTTTGCTGGACCTCCTATTATAGAAAGGGCTGTCCCGAATGCCAAGTGTCATCTACCGAAAGAATTCCCCTTCCCAACGTGCTCGAACCGGCACCGCAGGTGCGGGCCTCGAATGGCCGCAAGTGAAACCCGTGGATCACGCGCATTCTCTCATTCCAACCCCCGAACGGGGGTTGAACAACCCCGGCGCTCTCCCGCATCTCCGTCGCGCGGGACACATTGTGTGCCGTCTTCGCGGCGGCTATACTTCGCCGTATCAAAACGGCAACGACGCCGGTTTCCCCGGACGGGCACGGGGCGGACGGTTTTCCAGGCACAGGATGGGCGGTACGCGTATGGAAGTCTTGAAGGCGGTGATCTTCGCGGTGGTCGAGGGCGTGACCGAGTTTCTGCCCATCAGCAGCACCGGCCACATGATTCTTCTCGAGCAATTCCTGCAATTCCGGCAAAGCGAGCAGTTCCCGGCCGCGTTCATGGTGATCATTCAATTGCCGGCTATCCTGGCGGTGGTGGTCTATTTCTGGTCGAGCCTGTGGCCGTTCGGGAAGTCTCCCGAGGACCGTGACGCCGTCTTCGGACTCTGGGCGCGGATCGCAGTAGCCGTGCTTCCTGCGGTCGTGCTGGGGTTTCTGTTCGACGATTTCATCCAGGAAAAACTGTTCAATCCCCTGGTTGTGGCACTGGCCCTGCTCGTCGGCGGCGTGGCGCTGCTCCTGCTCGAACGCGGCGATCGGCGCCCCCGTTTCGAGCGCGCGGGCGATGCGGGGTTCGGTCGCGCCCTGGCCGTCGGGTTCTTCCAGTGCCTGGCCATGATCCCCGGCACGTCCAGGTCCGCCGCCACCATCATTGGCGGCATGCTGCTGGGGGCGAGCCGGTCGGCGGCCGCGGAATTCTCATTCTTCCTCGCCATCCCCACCATGCTGGGGGCCACGGCCCTGAAACTCGTGAAGGGCGGCGCGGCCTTCACCTCCATGGAATGGACGCTGCTGGCCGTCGGGGCCGTGGTCTCGTTCGGGGTGGCGTACGCCGTCGTGGCCTTCCTCATGAACTACATCCGCCGCCACGATTTCAAGGCGTTCGGGTACTATCGGATTGCATTGGCCCTGGCGGTGCTTGCATACTTCTTCCTTGCAGGTTCAAGGGTATAAGGCACCGCGCGGGCGGAGGATATGGGACGTTTTCATGAATACCGGAACCGCCAGATACGTCATTAATGTCGTGACGCGTGATCAGGTCGGCATCATCGCGAATGTCAGTGACGCCCTGTTCCGGCTAGGCGGCAATCTGGAAGCCCTGAGCCAGACGGTCGTCTGGGGATGGTTCACCATGATCGTGTGCGGGACCTTCCCCGAAGACGTCGCGGCCGTCGACATCGCCAGCGCGGTCGAAAGCGCCGGCGATTATCGGGCCATTGTCCTGCCCCACCGCGAGGGGGGCGCGCAGGCGCCGGGCCCGGGTGAACCGTTTGTCGTGACCGTCAAAGGCGACGACAAACCCGGCATCGTCCGCAGGCTGACCCGGTGTTTCTCCGCGAAAGGCATCAACATTGACGACGTCTGGTTTGAAGTCCACGACGGACTGTTTATCGTCATCTTCCGCGTGACCATGCCCCCCGCGGTGGACCCGGGAGACCTGCGCAACGAACTGGAAACCGCTGCCCGGGAACTCCAGGTGTCGCTGGTCGTGCGTCACCAGGACATCTTCGTGGCGACGAATTCCCTGTCCGTTCACACACGGCCGCACTAAAAACGCTTCTGGGAAGCAGGTTCGGAGAAAATTATGATGCGTGCACCCCTGACCCTGGCTCTGATGCTCCTTCTGGCCGCAGCCGTTCCGGCCCGGGCGGCCGAGCATTCCCTGCTCGATGACGAAGTCACCAAGGCGCAGACGATCAAGATTCTTGACGCCACCGGCCCCAAGGCCCGCTTCGTTGCCGTAGCCACGATCAACTCCGACCAGGACCCGGATGAGGACATCCTGCTTGTCGATGAGCTCGGAACCCTCTGGCTGCTCCTCAACGAGCGCGACTGCAAGTTCGCCAAACCCAAGACGATCGCGGGACCCGTAAACACAGTACCCGGGCCGGTCTCACTCGAACTTTCGGATGTGGACCTCGACAACGACGAGGACATCCTCATCACCAACAGCATGGGCGTGGTCTACCTGGTCATTGCCGAAGGACGCGGCCGGTACCGCGACATGACGAAGATCTCCAACGAGCTCAATACCGCGAGCGGGCCCGTCCAGGTGCGGGTGACTGACCTCGACCTCGACAATGACGAGGACATCATCGTGGGCAACGCCGAGGGCGTCCTGTACAAGATTGAGAACATCGGCATGGGGAAATTCGGAGGCGCCACCGCACTCACCCGGATCCCCGGAATGGCCCCCGGCCCGTACGATTATGTGTTTACCGACCTGGACTTCGACAATGACGAGGAGGTCGTCCTGGTCGATGCCCGGGAGACTGTGTTCCTGCTCGAAAATCTCCGCGACCGCTTCAACGCCCCCAAGAAGATCGCCGGACCCCTCACCGGCGCGCCGGGAACGGTGGACATCGAAGTAGCCGACTATGACTACGACGGCGACGATGATCTGGTCATCATGGGCGCGTCTGGCGCGGTGGTGCTTCTCGAAAACAAAGGAAAGGGCGTGTTTGCGTCCACCCCCAAACAGATTGCGCCCCCGCTCGGGCCCGAGGGCGGCAGCCGGATACTGGCGATGTCGGATATCGACGCGGAAACCAGCGAAGACATTGTCGTGGTGAATACCCGAGGCTGGGTGTTCCTCGTCGAAAACGACGGCCTGGGCGTCTATGGCAAGCCCCAGTGCCTCACCGACTCGATCGAGATGTCCGCGGGCGCCGCCTCGGCCACCCGCGAAGACCTGAATGGCGACGGCTTTGAAGACACCCTGGTCCTCGACGGGGCAGGTCACCTGTATCTCGTGCTCGGCATTTACGATGCTATGGAAGAGCGCCTGCGCGGCATGGAGGATGACCTGTGATCCCCACCGAAGACATCTTGAAGACCCTCGAGATGGTCCAGATCGAGAATCTGGATGTGCGGGCCGTCACCCTCGGCATCAACCTGATGGGCTGCGCCGATGGCGACCCCGCCCGGATGCTGCACAAGATCCGGCAGCGCATCCGAAGCGTCGCGGGCAATCTGGTGCCCTGCTGCGACGAGGTGTCGGCCAAGTACGGGATCGACATCGTCAACAAACGCCTGGCCGTTTCGAAATGCAGTTCCCTGCTCGAAGCGCACGACCCCGCCGTGTGCCTGCCGCTCGCCCAGGCGCTCGACGAGGCCGCCCGCGGCGTCGCGGTCGACATCCTCGGCGGCTACACCGCCCTCGTGCAGAAAGGCTTCAGCGACGGCGATCGCCGCTTGATCGATTCCATCCCCGAAGTCCTCAGCAAGACGGAGCGGGTCTGCGCTTCCGTCAACGTCGCCGGCACCAAAGCAGGCATCAACATGGACGCGGTCCTCCTCATGGGCCGGCAAATCAAACGCGCGGCCGAGCTCACCGCGGACAAAGACGGCTTCGCCGCCGCCAAACTTTGCGTCTTCGCCAATATCCCCGAAGACAACCCCTTCATGGCGGGCGCGTTTCTCGGGCCCGGCGAGCCCGGTACCGTCGTCAATATCGGCGTCAGCGGTCCCGGCGTCATCAAACGCGCGCTCGAACGGCTGCTCGAAAGCGGACGCCGCGTCGACCTGGGCACCATCGCCGAAGAGATCAAGCGAACGAGCTTCCGCGTCACCCGCGTGGGCGAACTCATGGGCCGCGAAGTGGCCCGGAAACTTGGCGTCGAGTTCGGCGTCGTCGATCTGTCCCTCGCTCCGACGCCCCGCATCGGCGACAGCGTCGGCGAGATCCTTCAGACCATGGGCATCGTCAAAATCGGCGCGCCCGGGAGCACGGCGGCCGTGGCCATGCTCAACGACGCCGTCAAGAAGGGCGGGCTGTTTGCGTCGTCGAGCGTGGGCGGGCTCTCCGGCGCGTTCATCC
>DDYW01000108.1:0-12076 GCA_002348185.1 Candidatus Hydrogenedentes bacterium UBA2224
GTTCTTCGTCTTCTTCTCCGGACCTCAGTCCCGGCAGACGATGTCGTATTGAGGAACCGGCCCTCTGGGCCAAGACGCGAGGCGGACGAGAGCCCGCGTGGAGGAAGGACTGTGTTATAGTCTGCGGCGGAGTGTGCCGGAATCCGGCGGGGTCTTGCGCGAGGAGCGAAGCCATGCGAACGGGGATGCTGTTGTTGGTATTGGCGTGGGGATGTGCCGCGAATTCCGCGGAGGGGCCGGCCGCGGGCATTGCGGCGCCGGGGGCGGCGGCTGAAAAGCTCGCGGAGGGGTTTGAGTTTACGGAAGGGCCGGCCGCGGATGCCGCGGGGAACGTCTATTTCACCGATCAGCCGAACGACCGGATCATGAAGTGGAGCATCGACGGCGAACTGACCACGTACCTGCAGCCGTGCGGGCGGTCGAACGGTCTCTGTTTCGACCGCGAGGGGCAGTTGTGGGCATGTGCGGACGAAAAGAACCAGCTCTGGCGCATCAGTCCGGGCAAAGACGTGGCGGTGCTCATTGAGACGCACGACGGGAAACTGCTGAACGGGCCGAACGACCTGTGGCTCCGCCCGGACGGGGGCGCGTATTTCACGGACCCGTTCTACAAGCGCGACTACTGGACCCGCGGCGAAACCATGGAGCAGCCATGCCAGGGCGTGTACTACCTCGCGCCGGACCGCAAGACCCTCACGCGCGTGCTCGACGATCTCGACCAGCCCAACGGCATCATCGGCACGCCCGACGGGAAGACGCTGTACGTCACGGACATCAAGGCCGGCAAGACGTATGCCTACACGATTCAGGCCGACGGCAGCCTGACCGGCAAGACCTTGTTCTGCGAGATGGGTTCCGACGGCATGACCATCGACAACGAAGGGAATGTGTATCTGACGGGGAAGGGCGTGTTTGTTTTTGACAAGTCGGGCCGGCAGATCGATCATATCGCCATTGACGAGCCGTGGACCGCGAACGTCAGTTTCGGCGGCCGGGCGATGGATGAGTTGTTTATTACGGCCAGCAAAGCGTTATACCGGCTACGCACGCGCGTGAAGGGCGTGGGAAGCCAGTGAGTGAGCGTTTAGACCAGTTTTCGTGGGGCAACCGGACAGACGAGGTGAGTATGAATCAGACCAGTGGCATCAATCGCAGGCGTTTTTTGCAGACGGCGGGCACAGCCGCGGCGATCGCGGCAGCGGGACCGGCGCTCGTGGGGGCGGCGGAACCGGCGGCGGATCCGGTGCGTATCGCGCACATTGGCACCGGCGTGCGCGGATGGGACCTCATCAAGTACACGGGGTCGCACAAGGGCGCGAAGGTGGTGATGGTGTGCGATGTTTACAAGCCGCATCTGCAGCGCGGGGTGGAAGCCAGCAACAATCCCGATGTGAAAACCGTCACCGATTACCGCGACGTGCTGGCGGATCCGCAGGTGGAAGCCGTGGTGATCGCGACGCCGGATCACTGGCATGAACAGATGCTTATCGATGCCGTGAACGCGGGGAAGGACGTGTATTGCGAGAAGGGCTGGACCACGTCGATCGCGGCCGCGAAACGGATGCGCGCGGCGGTGAAGCAGCAGGGGCGGATCATGCAGCTCGGGCATCAGGGCCGGCAATGGCCCTCCGCGACCGCGGGCGGCGACCTGATCCGCGCGAACCGGATTGGCCCGCTCACGTTCGTCAAAGTAGGACGGTATTTCAACGGCACGCCCGACCGGGCGCCGTGGCGGTGGTTCGGCAACTATTCGTGGTACGACCGGCCGGACCCGGTGCAGGTGCGTGCGGACGTGGACTGGGAGAAGTGGCTGGGGTCCGCGCCGGCGATCGATTTCAACGAGCGGCATTTCTGGCACTGGCGCTGTTACTGGCCCTACGGCACCGGGCAGGCGGGCGACCTGCTTTCGCACGAGATGGATTTCGTGCAGACGGTGCTGGGCTGGGGCATTCCTGACACGTGCGTGTGCGCGGGGCTGAACGCGTTTTGGAAGGACGATCGCGAGGTCCCCGACACGTGGCTCGCCACGTACCAGTTTGAAAGCCAGGATTGTACGGCCGTGTTTGAAGGCATCATGAACTCGAACCGCATGCAGACCCCCGAGTTCATCGGGCGGGACGGCCGGATCATCTACAATGGCATCGGGCAGGACGCCAACCGGTACGAGCTGTATCCGGACGCGCCCGCGTGGCGGATGGGCGACACGCCCGCCGAGCCCGCGGAACGCTTCGACCCGGCCGCGGCGCCGTCTCAACCCACGCACATGGAGGATTTCTTCGAGGCGGTGCGTACGCGGAAACCGCCGCGCTGCAACGAGGACGAGGCCTTCATCGAGGCGGCCACGCTGCTGATGAGCGTCGAATCGTACAAGCAAAAGCGCCAGGTGCGCTGGGACAAAGAACGCGAGGAGATGGTGTAACGCGGGCGGGATCCGTCTGACGTCGCCCTCCTACCGCCGCTCGAGCTTCCAGACGTCACTCTGCATGTTGTTTCCGGCGACGACCCAGAGGGCGTCCTTGTAGACGAAGAGGCTTGACGCGTGCCGGGGGGCCCAGGGCGTGCCGGGAAGTTCCTGCCACTCGACCCCGTCGGCCGAGTGCCAGACGTCGTTGCGGTTTTGCTGGTTCCAGCCTTCGAGGACCCACATGCGTCCGTCGAACGCGGCCACGTCGTGGTATTGACGCGGGTGCCACGGGGCCTGGCGGAGATGGTTTTGCCAGTGGCTGCCGTCGGCGGTGCTCCAGACGTCGTTGTAGAAGTTACGCTGCGGTTGCCGGGGGGTGTCGTAGGTGCCGCCGCCGAGGACCCAGAGGCGGCCGTGGAGCACGACGTTGCCGCCGATCATGCCCCGTGGACCCCATTTCGGCCCCTCGGTTGCGGCTTTTGTCCAGTGAATGCCGTCGGTGGTGCTCCAGATGTCGTCATAGAAGCGCTCTTCGGCGGGGGCGAACTGGGGGACGGTCTGGCCGCCCATGACCCAGATCCGGCCGTTGAACACCGCGGTGTGATGGAGGGCCCGGGGCGCCCAGGGAACGTCCTGGCCCGGGTTCACGCGGTTCCAGGCGACTCCGTCTTCGGAGTTCCAGACATCGGACTGGTAATGCCCCTGGAGCGGGTCGCCGCCGAGAATCCACAGTTTGTCCTGAAACACCACGTAGCCGGCGGTATGGCGGCCTTCCCAGTCGGTTTCGGGGTTGAACTGGTCCGTGCCGAAGGTATTGGGTTTGACGAGGGTCCAGGCCGCGCCGTCGGTGGAGCGCCAGACGTCGTTGGTGCAGATTTTGGGGAAATGGACCTTATCGCGAGGGTTCCAGCCGCCCAGGAGCCACATGGCGTCGCGATAGACCAGAGCGCCGGCGCCGTCGCGCGGGGCGAACGGGGCCGTTGGCGTAACACAGACCCAGTGGTAGGAAGGAGCGGCCGGGGGCGGCGTGTCGGCGGCCCGGGGCGCCGCGGGGATCAGGATGCCGAGACCGAAAAGGGCCGTCACGAGAACTGCGAAGGTGGATTTCATGGAAGGCTCCCCCGGAGCGCGGTCTTCCGCCCCGCCTTGCTTACGACGATTCCGCCAGCATGTCCTCGACTTCTTCGGGGGTCTCGCAATTCACCAGGCGTTCGAGAAAGCCCGGCTGCTTGAGCGCAGACATCACCTGCGCCAGGAGGCCCAGATACTCCTTCTGGGAGCCGGCCGGCATCGCGAACAGCACGATTGCGTGAACCAACTGGTTGTCGAGGGTATCGAAATCGAGTCCTTTTCTGCTAATGCCGAGGCTGATGGCAGGTTTGGTCACCCCCTCGATGCGGACATGGGGGATCGCCACCCCCTGGCCGATGCCCGTGCTCATGACGGATTCGCGGTCGTATACGGCCTTGCGGAACGCCTCGCGGTCCGAAATGGCGTGCGTCGCGTGGAGGGCATCCACGAGGCGGTCCAGGGCGTCGTGCTTGGAGAGCGCTTCCTTGAACACGCGGATGCGGTCGCGGTCTATGTCAATGCCAAACACTGCCATGGCCATCCTGTTTCTTGTGATTGGGCGCCAGGAAGGGCCCCCACGTCTCCGGCAGGCGGAATGCGAATAGTGTACACGGCGGGGGGGCGAAAGTCCAATTCTGCGCGTTTCTGTGAAATTCCGGGCCGTGGGCCGGCGTTTTGTGGGTAAGGGGCGCGCGTTCGGCAACGTCGTGTTTTCCATTCAACGCCGTCTTGGCATACACTGGTGCGGAAATCAGGCCCTACCCGGAGGAATGTCCATGAGTGTCCCAACAGCCGATCCCATCTGGGAGGCGATCCGCAACGAGGCCGCCGAGGAGACGCGCAAGGAACCCTTGCTCGCCAATTTCCTGTACGGTGTGGTGCTGAACCACAAGACGTTCGAGGACGCGCTGAGCTTCATCCTCGCGACCAAGCTCGAAAGCACCACCATACACGCCGTGGCGCTTCGGGACCTGATCGACGAGGCGCTGGTCAACGATCCCGAAATCGGGGCGGCGGCGCGGGCGGATATCGAGGCCGTCCGGGAACGGGACCCCGCCTGCCGGACGTTTTCGAATCCGCTGCTGTTCTTCAAAGGGTTTCACGCCATTCAGTCGTACCGGATTGCGCACTATTACTGGCGGACCGGGCGTGAATCGCTGGCCCTGTTTCTTCAGGGGCGGATTTCGCAGGTGCTCGCGGTGGACATCCATCCCGCGGCGCGGATCGGCCGCGGCATACTCATGGACCATGCCACCGGCGTGGTGATTGGCGAGACGGCCGTGGTCGAGGACAACGTGTCGATGCTTCATGAAGTCACGCTGGGCGGCACCGGAAAAGAGACCGGCGACCGCCATCCCAAGGTGCGGAAAGGCGTGCTGATCGCGGCGGGGGCCACCATTCTCGGCAATATCGAGATCGGCGAAGGGGCCAAAATCGGCGCCGGGAGCGTAGTGCTCGACGACGTGCCGCCGCATACTACCGCCGTCGGCGTGCCCGCCCGCGTCGTGGGCCGCCCGAAATCCGAGCAGCCCGCCCTCGACATGGACCACTACATCTTCGCTGGATTTGGCGACGGCATCTAATTTCGGGGACACAATACTTAATTATCCGCGCCCATCATCCGAAAGCGACGATGCGTTCTTGTCAAGAGAATAATTAAGTATTGTGTCCCCAAAACTCGGAGGGCAGAGGGGATGACGCGCAGGGAGTTTTTGGGCAGGGCCGGTAGCGGGATGGTGGGGCTGGCGCTGGCAGGAAGGGGGTTTGGCATGGCCGACGAGGCGAACCGGCGGCCAAATTTCGTGTTTATTCTCGTGGACGACCTCGGGTGGCGGGATCTGGGGGCGTTTGGGAGCACGTTTTACGAGACGCCGCACTGCGACCGGCTCGCGGCGGAGGGCATGCGGTTCACGAACGCGTACGCGGCGTGTCCGGTGTGCAGCCCGACGCGGGCGAGCATTCTGACGGGGAAGTATCCGGCGCGGATGGCGACGACGGACTGGTTTGGCGCACCCCAGCCCGGTACGGTGAGCAGCCACTGGACCAAAGACAAGCCGCTGCTGCCCGCGCCCTATGTGGAGCAGCTTCCGCTCGAGGAGGTCACGCTCGCGGAGGCGTTGAAGGAGGGCGGGTACCGCACGTTTTTCGCGGGGAAATGGCATCTGGGCGGGGAGGGGTTTTTCCCCGAGGACCAGGGGTTTGAGGTGAACCGGGGAGGCCATCACCGGGGCAGCCCTCCGGGGGGGTATTTCTCGCCGTACAAGAATCCGAAGCTGGAGGACGGTCCCGCGGGCGAACACCTGCCCGAGCGTCTGGCGTCCGAGACGGTCCGGTTCATCGAGGCGCATCGTGACGAGCCATTTTTCGCATATTTATCGTTTTATTCGGTGCATACCCCGCTTCAGGCGCGGAAGGACCTGGAAGCGAAATACGCCCAAAAGGCGGCATCTCTCGACCCGGCCCTTCCCCGCTGGGGGAAGGAAGGCGAGCGCGAGGTGCGGCTGATACAGGATCATGCGGTGTACGCGGGAATGGTCGAAGCGATGGATGCGGCGGTGGGGACCGTATTGGATGCGCTGGACCGCCTGGGACTGGCCTCTAACACCGTCGTGATCTTCATGTCCGACAATGGCGGATTGAGCACCTCGGAAGGGCATCCGACGAGTAACCTGCCGCTTCGGGCCGGGAAAGGCTGGTTGTACGAGGGGGGCATCCGCGAGCCGATGATGGTCAAATGGCCGGGCATCGTGACCCCGGGGACGGTATGCGAGGAGCCGGTCATCAGCACGGACTTTTACCCGACGATGCTCGAGATGGCCGGGTTGCCGTGGCGCGAGACGCAGCATGTGGACGGGGAGAGCCTGGTGCCGTTGTTGATGGGGCGGGGCGGATTGCCGACGCGCTCGCTGTATTGGCACTATCCGCATTATGGCAACCAGGGAGGGAGCCCCAGCGCGGCCATTCGCGACGGCGACTGGAAACTCATCGAGTTTTTTGAAGACGGCCGGGTCGAATTGTACGACCTCCGCGCGGACATCGGGGAAACCCACAACCTCGCCGCCAGCCTGCCCGAGAAGACACAGGCCCTGACCGACAAGCTCCACGCCTGGCAGCGGGCCGTGGGTGCGCGATTTCCGGAGTTTCGGGGACACAATACTTAATTATTTGCGCCCGACCTTCCGGGGGGACGGCGCGCTTCTGTCAAGAGAATATTTAAGTATTGTGTCCCCGAAATTGCTACTCGAGGGGTTTGAGGTAGATGTTGCGGAATTGGACGAGGCTGGAGGCGGAATTCCACTGGTCGTCGGCTTTGTGGTAGCCGCCGTGATGCTGTAGTGCGAGGGGGCCTTCTTCGGGGGTGCCGGGCATCTGGGCGTTTTCGATGACGGTTTTGCCGTTGAGCTGGACGGTGAGGCGGTCGCCTTTCATGGTGATGACGAAGGTATTCCATTCACCGATGGGTTTGTCGGCTTTCATTTTGGGGGTGACGCCGGCGCGGACTTCGGGGGGCATTTTGTCATCCATGCGGTATCCATAGACCTCGCCCGAGCCGATGGGCCAGCACCAGATGTTGATCTGCGACTTGGAGGAGCCGCGCAGGTAGATGCCGGAATCGGCGTTGGGCATCATGGTGATGATGGGATTGCCGTTTTCGTCGAGTTTGTGGCTGCCGTCGGGCAGGACCGTGGGAACGGGGTATTCGCCTTTGGCGCCTTTGATGCGCCACTCGATGTGGAGCTGGAAGTCGCGGAAGGACTCTTTGGACCAGAGGGTCTTGTCGCCGGGGAGGTCGACGCGGGGGTTGCAGTCGATGACCCCGTCTTTTATCTGCCAGATCTCGGCATGACCGGATTTATTCTCCCATCCGTCGAGGTTTTCGCCGTTGAAGAGCGAGCGCCAGCCTTCGCCTTCGGGCGGGGCGGCCTGGGCGCTGAGGGCGGTGGCAACGAGGGCGATCAGTGCGAATCCAACGAGGTTTTTCATGGTGTGAACACTCCTCCGCTTCCGCTCGGGCGCGGTTGGCAGTCTGTGGTTTTCGCGGCATGAGAACTCAGGGAGGCATTGTAGAAGGGGCGGGCGTGCATTTCAACCGGGCCGGGCGATCCGTTTTGAGGCTGTCTGTGGTATAACGGCGAGTCGGGCCGGGATCTGCGGAGCGGCGGCAGGAGGCAGGGGCAATCCGGAGCACACGGGAGCGGACTAATGATCACAGATACATCGGGGAAAGAGCTGATCCTGGCGGCGATGCGAAACGGGGAGACGCCGCGGCCGGCCTGGTTGCCGTTTGTGGGGGTTCACGGCGGCAAACTGATCGGGAAGAGCGCCACGGAGTATCTGCAATCCGCGGACGCCATTGTTGAGGGGCTGTCGAAGGCCCGGGAACTGTACCGGCCCGACGGGCTGCCGATCCTGTTCGATCTGCAGATGGAGGCGGAGGTGCTGGGCTGTCATCTGCAGTGGGCCGACGAGGTGCCGCCGTCGGTGACGTCGCACCCGCTGACGTCGCGTTCGCTCGAGGACCTGCCGGAATTCGACGCGGAGCAGGGGCGCTATCCCATCGCGAAAGAGGCTCTGCTCCGCTGCAAGGAGACGATGGGCGGGGAGGTGGCGCTGTACGGGCTGATCACGGGTCCGTTTACGCTGGCGTCGCACCTGCGCGGCAGCGAACTGTTTCTGGACATGCTCACCCGGCCCGCCGAGGTGCATCGGCTCATGAATTACTGCGCGGACGTAGGTTGCCGGGCCGCGGATTTTTATCTCCGGCACGGCGCGGATGTGGTCGCGGTGGTCGATCCGATGACGAGCCAGATCTCGCAGGAGCATTTCGAGGGTTTTATTGCGCAGCCGCTCAACAGGGTTTTTGCGCATGTGGCCGCGAACAACGGGCTGTCGTCGCTGTTTGTGTGTGGCGACGCGACGCGGAATCTCGAACTGATGTGCCGCACGAAATGCGACAACCTTCAGGTGGATGAGAACATCCCGCTGGATTTGCTCAAGAACCTGGCGGGCAAATACAGCAAGTCGTTCGGGGGCAATCTGAAGCTCACGGTGGTGTTGCTGCTGGGGAGCGAGGCGGATTGCATGCTCGACGCCATCCGGTGCATCGATCTGGCGGGGCTGCGCGGGTTCATCCTGGCGCCGGGATGCGATTTGCCCTACGCCACGCCGGAACGCAACCTCATTGCGGTGAGCCAGATGGTGCACGACGACTACCAGCGGCAGGTGTCGCGCACGTCGCTCAAGGCCACGCAGATGGAGTCGTTTGACGATCTGCAGTTGCCCGATTACGGCAACAAAGACGTGGTCTTTGTCGATGTGATCACGTTGGATTCGTCGGCGTGTGCGCCGTGCCTGTACATGGTGGATGCCGCGCGGAGCGCCGCGGAACAGGCCCATTGCTACGTGACGGTGCGGGAGCACAAGGTGAAGACGCGCGACGGCATCGGTTACATGTGCCGATTGCACGTCGAGAACATTCCCTCAATCTGCATCGACGGCCGGGTACGGTTTTCGTCGCAAATTCCTGACCGGGAGACGCTGACCGCGGCCATCGAGGCCCGGGCGCAGGAGAAACAGGGAGGGGCGGCGCCGTGATCGCGCTGAGTCTGGTCACGGGGTTTCTGGGCAGCGGGAAAACGACGTATCTGCGCCGTCTGGTGGAACAATACCGGGGGCGGCGGCTGGTGTTTCTGGTGAACGAGTTTTCGCCCGTCGACGTCGACGGGCCCGTGCTCCGGAGCGCGGAAGACGACGTGATCTCGCTTCCGGGAGGGAGTATTTTCTGCACGTGCCTCGTGACCCAGTTCGTGAACACGTTAAAGAGCATTCCGGACCGGTTTGGCGGGGACGCGCCCGTGGAGGGGGTCATCGTCGAGGCGAGCGGTATCGCGAATCCGAAGGTGGCCGAGCGCATGCTGCGCGAGACCGGGCTGGATGAGCGCTACGCCATCAGCAGCATTGTGAGCATCGTGGATCCGGGCACGTTTCCGTTGCTCCGGGAGACGCTTCCCAACATTGTGGCGCAGGTCGAGGCGAGCGATACCGTCATCGTCAACAAGGTGGATCTCTTTGACGGAACGACGGTGGCGGCGGTTGAGGAGCAGGTCCGCCACATCAACCCCGGCGTGCGCGTGGTCCGGGCGGCGTATTGCGATGTGACGCTGGATGTGCTGGCCATGCCGCGGTACCGGGGCCTGGAAGGGGAATATGCGGCGTGCGCGGACCCGAATTACGCGCGGTTTACCGTACGCCTGTCGGCGCCGGTGGATGAAGCCAAACTGCGCGCGGCCCTGGCAGCTGCGAAACGGGTCCTGTACCGGGTGAAAGGGTTTGTGCCGGGGCGAGCGGGCAGCCTGTACCTGGATTATTCAGGCTCGGGCCTGACGCTGGCGCACGTGGGGGCGGCGCCTCCGGTCCACGAACTCGCTATTGTCGCCAGCGGCGCTGGGTACGACGAGGCCCGGATATTCGTCGAATCGCTGAAACGCGGCGCGTACGATGCCTGACCCGCCGGTGCTGCGCGCACGCGGGGAAACAAGGTAAAATAGGGGGAAGACGGACGCATCCGGCGTGTTGACCAGCAAGAGCATGGCCGCCGCGCCGGGCCAAGGAGCACTGAAGGGGCCGTGCCGGAATACATCCCCGGAACAGAAGAAGGCGTGGGCGTCAAACCGCGCGAGGAGACGAAGGTCCCGCGCCGGTACCGGGTGCTGATGCACAACGACGACTACACGACCATGGAATTCGTGGTCGAGGTGCTGCAGTCGGTGTTCCGGATGCGCCACGCCGACGCCATGCGCATCATGCTGCGGATTCACAAGGGCGGCGTCGGGATATGCGGCGTGTACCCCTCCCAGATTGCAGAGGCCAAAATTGCCACGGTGCACGAGCTGGCCCGCTCCCAGGGGTATCCCCTGTTGTGCACCATGGAAGAGGAGTGACCGGAATCATGATCAGCAGGGCGGTCGAACGGGCCTTGGCGTCGGCCATGCAGGAAGCGCGCCGGCGCCGCCATGAATACTTTTGCGTCGAGCATCTGCTGTATTCCCTGATGGACGATGCGTACGGGCGAGAGGTGGTGCAGAAATGCGGGGCCGATCCGGACGCGATCAAACGGGATCTCGAACGGTTCTTCGACCGGGATCTCGAGAAAGTGCCGGGCAACGGTGAGAGCCTTCCCGAACAGACGCTGGCGTTTGAACGAGTGATGCAGCGGGCGATCGCGCACGTGCATTTTTCGGGAAAACGCGAACTGGACGCGGGCGACCTGCTCGCGGCCATCCTCGAAGAGGATGACTCCGACGCGAGTTATGCCCTGAGCAAGCAGGGCATCACGCGGCTCGACATTTTGACGTACATTTCGCACGGCATCGCGAAGGAGGACTGGGACGCGGAACCCGGCGACGAGTATGAAGGCGAGCACGAAGACCGGGAGGAGCGGGAAGACGACGAAGCGGCCGGCGGGGTCCGGCCGGCGCGCAATCCGCTCGAGGCGTTTACGGCAAATCTGAATCAGCGCGCCCGGGAGGGCTTGATCGATCCCCTGATCGGGCGGGAACCCGAGCTTCGACGCACGGTGCAGGTGTTATGCCGGCGCCGCAAGAACAATCCCGTTTTTGTGGGCGAGCCGGGCGTGGGCAAGACCGCCATCGCGGAGGGGCTGGCGCTGCAGATTGTGGGCGGGAAGGTCCCCGCGGTTTTGCAGGACATCGAAATCCTGCGGCTGGACCTTGCGGCGATGCTGGCGGGCACGCGGTTCCGCGGAGATTTCGAGCAGCGGATGAAAGCGGTCATCGGTGCGCTGGTCGAGCGCAAGGACGCGATCCTGTTCATTGACGAGATTCATACGGTGGTGGGGGCGGGGTCCACGACCGACAGCACGATGGACGCGTCGAACATGCTGAAACCGGTGCTGGCGTCGGGCGAACTGCGGTGTATTGGCTCGACGACCTACGAGGAATTCAAGCAGACGTTCGAGAAAGACCGGGCGCTGTCGCGGCGGTTTCAGAAGATCGAGATCGCCGAACCCACGATCGAGGAGACGGTGCTGATCCTGCGCGGGTTGAAGACGCATTACGAAGAGCACCACGGCATCACCTACACCGATTCGGCCCTCCGGGCGGCGGCCGAACTGTCGGCCAAGCATATCAACGACCGCTGCCTGCCGGACAAAGCCATCGACGTGATCGATGAGGCGGGGGCCAGCGTGAGGCTGCTGCCGAAAGGCGCGCGCAAGACCATCCGTCCGTCCGACATCGAGGCGATCGTGGCGGCCATCGCGAAGATACCCCAGCGGAGCGTGTCGTCGTCGGACCGCGAGCATCTGGCGGTGCTCGAGCGCGAGATGAAACGCGCGGTGTTCGGCCAGGACGATGCGATTCACGCGGTGGCGACGGCGATCAAACGGTCGCGGGCGGGGCTGGGCAACGAGGAGAGCCCGATCGGCAGTTTTCTGTTCATCGGGCCGACCGGCGTGGGCAAGACGGAAGTGGCGCGCCAGCTCGCGGCGGTGATGGGGGTACATTTTGCGCGGTACGACATGAGCGAATACATGGAGAAACATGCCGTCGCGCGGCTGATCGGCGCGCCGCCGGGGTACGT
>DDYW01000108.1:12091-12569 GCA_002348185.1 Candidatus Hydrogenedentes bacterium UBA2224
CCACCCTGACCGACAACAACGGCAAACGCGCCGATTTCCGCAACGTGGTGCTCGTGATGACCTCGAACGTGGGCGCGCGCGATATGGCGGCGCGCAGCATGGGGTTTGGCGAGCGCGAGGCCGAGAGCAGCCAGGGAAAGGCGATGCGGGCCGTCGAAAAGACCTTCAGCCCCGAGTTCCGGAACCGGCTGGACGCCATCGTGTCGTTCAACGCGTTGCCGCAGGACGTTATCGAGCGCGTGGTGGACAAGTTCATCGGGGAATTGCAGGCGCGTCTCGCGGCACAGAAGGTGGTGCTGGGTCTCACGGACGAGGCCCGCACCTGGCTCGCCCAGCAGGGCTACGATCCCAAGTTCGGTGCGCGCCCGCTCAAACGGCTTATTCAGGTCGAGGTCAAAGACCGGCTCAGCGACGAACTGCTGTTCGGGAAACTCGAAAAGGGCGGCCGCGTGCGCGTGACCATCGACCAGGGCGCGCT
>DDYW01000108.1:12602-24225 GCA_002348185.1 Candidatus Hydrogenedentes bacterium UBA2224
GGCCAGCCCATCCTGTGGTGGTCGCCGGATCCGCGGCTGGTGTTGTTTCCTGGCGAGTTTCACCGGTCGCGGCGCCTGCGCCGGACGAGCAAGCGGGGCCACTTCGAGGTCCGTTTTGACACGGCCTTTCCGGCGGTCATCGCGGCGTGCGCGCGGGCGCCGCGAAGCTATGGCGAAGGGACATGGATCACCCGGGCCATGCGAGACGCGTACACCCGGCTGCACGACTTGGGGTATGCGCATTCGGTCGAATGCTGGCACGAAGGCGCGCTGGCGGGCGGTTTGTACGGCATTTCGCTGGGTTCGTGCTTCTTCGGCGAATCCATGTTTACGCGTGTGACCGGCGCATCGAAGGTCGCGTTGTCGGCGCTGGTCGAGCTGTGCGGCGCGTGGGAGTTTGAGTTTATCGATTGCCAGGTGACCAACGAGCACCTGCTGAGTCTCGGCGCGCGCGAGATCCCCCGGGCGGACTTTCTGGAACGCCTGCGCCGCAATCTTGAACGTCCCACCCGCCAGGGGTGCTGGCGCGACGCCGCCCCCGCGGCGCGGGCGAAATCCTGACCGGGCCCGCATCGGGGTAAAACACCGCGCCCCGCAGGCGCTGCTGCCGACAGAAACAGAAAGGCCTGTGGGATTTGGAAGTCCCACAGGCCTGATTCACAATCGCGGAGATTGGGCGGTTGCGCGCTCCAGCGCCTAGGCCTCGACGAGCCCGAGCGGCTGCCAGGTCTGCCAGCGGCCCCGGGTGAAGTCGGGGAAATCGACCGTTTGGGCGCGGTTGGCGACGGACAGTTCGCTCAAGGGGCCCACAGCGCTCCAGGCGGCGGCGTCGTACACGTCCATGTCGAGGGGCAATCCCTCGCGCAGGCATTTGATGAGCCGGTAGTCTTCCATGTAATCCATGCCGCCGTGGCCCGCGCCGCCGGCATCGGGGCCGAGCTGTTTCCAGAGCGGATGGTCGAATTCCTCGCGGTATTTCTCGAGGTCCTCCCAGGTATGGGCGGGGCTGCGGCCTTCGATGTAGATGCGGTCCGGGTAGCCCTGGGTGATGGCGCGGGTGCCTTGCAGCATGTTGATGCGGCTGTAGGGGCGGGGCGAATCGCAATTGTGCTGCACCATGATCGTGCGGCCGATGGCGGTCTTGATCAGGCTGGTGTTGTAGTCGCCGTTGCTGAACTTCTCGTCGCGTCGCGGATCGCCTTCCGGGAAATTGTCGTCGGCGAAGAGTTCCATGCCGAGCGCCTGGGAACTCAGCGAGACCATGTAATCGAACTTGTCGCCGCGGTTGATGTTCATGCACTGGGCAATCGGTCCGAGTCCGTGGGTGGGATAGAGGTTGCCGTTGCGCTCGAGGGTGGGTTTACGCCGCCACAGGCCTTCGCCGGCGTTCGCGAATTTGAGCTCGCGCAGGTCGTGCAGGTAGCCGCCTTCGCCGTGGACCATGTCGCCGAAGATGCCTTGGCGGACCATGAGGAGGATCTGCATTTCGGCGCGGCCGTAGCAGCAGTTCTCCATCATGACGCAGTGTTTTTTGAACTTTTCGGCGCCCTCGACCAGTTTCCAGCAGTCCTCAAGGGTGTAGGCGGCGGGGACTTCGGTCGCGGCGTGCTTGCCGTTTTCCATGGCGGACATGCAGACGGGCACGTGCCATGCCCAGGGCGTGGCGGTATACACGAGGTCGAGGTCTTCCTCAGCGCACAGGCGTTCGAAATCGCGTTCGCCCCGCGAATAGCCCGTCGGCTTGGGAAATCCTTTTTCCTCGACCATTTTCTGCACGTTGGCCACTTTTTCCTCAACGATGTCGCAGACCGCGACGATCTGGCAGCCCTCGATGCCGAGCAGATTACGGACATGGCTGGTGCCCATGCCGCCGACGCCGACGTAACCGATGCGGACGTTCTCGATGGGCGGCGCGGCAAACGGCATTTCGGGCGCGGGGCCGAGTCCTTCCGGGACGGCTGCGAAGGCGGCGCGATCCAGGGCTATCATGCCAGCGCCAATGCCCGCGGCCGCGCCGAGTCGAACGAAATCGCGGCGGTTCATTCCGCCGGGAGTGGTATGTTGATGCCGTGATCGTTTCATGTCCGGTTCCTTTCCTGAGTTGAATAACGGGTGGCCGAATTCTAAGCGAAGCGGCGGGAAAATACCAGTGCACGTCAAACGCCCCCGTTGGGGAGGCTGATCGCCGCGCGGTCCCGGAAGGCGCCGGAGAACCGCGGGCGCCGGGCGGACTTTGTGGACGTGCCGGCGAATGTGTCAGAATTTCCAGTGTGAGCCGTTTAACCCGCGTAACACCGGAAACTGCCATGCTGCGTACGAAAGCCGCCCTCAGAGACATCTACACGCGTTTGAGCCGGCACTACGGTCCCACGGACTGGTGGCCGGGCGATACGCCGTTCGAGATTGCCGTGGGCGCCGTGCTTACCCAGAACACGAACTGGGGGAACGTCGAGCGCGCGATCGCGAATCTGAAACGCGAAGGCCTGCTCGGTCCGCGCAAGATTCTCGCGTGCGGAGACGGGGTTCTGGAGGCGGCGCTGCGCCCTTCGGGCTATTTCCGGGTTAAAGCCCGTCGCTTGCGCAGTTTTTGCCGCTATCTTGTGGAGCGGTACCGGGGCAGCATGAAACGCCTGGCCGCGCAGCCGCTGGAGGCCTTGCGGCCGGAACTGCTGGCCGTGGACGGAATCGGCCCGGAAACTGCCGACGACATTCTGCTGTATGCGTGCGAGAAGCCCGTGTTCGTAGTGGACGCCTATACCCGGCGCATTTTCAGCCGTCATGACCTCTGCGCCCCGGACATCGCGTATGAACCGTTGCGGGCGTTGTTTGAAGAGCACTTGGAACCGGATCTCCACCTGTTCAAGGAATACCACGGGCTGATCGTCTTTACGGGGAAGGATTTTTGTCGTCGCACGCCGAAATGCGATGAATGTCCACTCGGAGTGTTGTTGACGCGGCGCGGCCAGGTGCCCCCGTGTGGACGAGGGGATGTCTGAGGGAGCGATCGGCGGTGGCGAGGTGGACCTTATGGACGGTATGGACCCCATGGACGTGCCTGCCTGAACGATGGTGAAGGGGTTCGAAATCCGGATGAGCACGCGGCCCGCGTAAGTCCCACACCGTTCCAGGGTGCCCGGAGTCCGATCCGGTTCGAGCGGGGACACGTAGTCGCGCCGGGGACGGCGCTTGGAATATGTTCCCGTTCTTCGTCTTCTTCTCCGAACTCTCCTTGTGAGTCAGTCCCGGATTGCCGTGGACGGGTCTCTACCAGTCGACGGGGGCTTTGTGTCACAATGAACGGACTGTAACCCAGACAGGGAGAACGAAGCCATGACATTCATCACGATTGCTTTTGTAGTAGCGAGCGGGGCCGCGGCGGCGCCCGCGGCGGAGTCCCCGGCGCCCATTCAGTTGCTGTGCGGCAACATCACGGACCATTTTTACACGTATATCCGCGACCGGGGCCGGGACACCGACCCGAAGCAGGTGTTTACGGTGCAGGACGGGGTTCTTCGGATTTCGGGCGAGGAATGGGGCTGCATCACGACGAAGGAGGAGTACGACAACTACCGCCTGATCGCCGAGTTCAAGTGGGGTGAGCTCGCGTTCGCGCCGCGCGCGGACCGCGCGCGCGACTGCGGGATTCTGGTGCATTCGGTGGGCGAAGACGGGGCCTACGGCAACGTGTGGATGCGGTCGATCGAGTGCCAGATCATCGAGGGCGGCACCGGCGATTTTATCGTGGTGGGCGACGACACCGAGAACTTCGCGATCACGTGTCCCGTCGCGCCGGAAAAAGTCGCGGACTGCCATGTGTACGAGCCGGGCGGCGAGCTGGCGACCATTCACGGCGGGCGCGTGAACTGGTGGGGCCGCGATCCCGAATGGAAGGACGTGAAAGGGTTTCGCGGGGCAAAGGACGTCGAGAAGCCCGTGGGCGAATGGAACCGCATGGAATGCGTGGTGAAGGGCGACGAGATCACGATCATTCTGAACGGCGTGGAAGTGAACCACGCGCAGAACGTGAAGCCCCGCCGCGGGAAGATCCAGGTGCAGTCCGAAGCCGCGGAGATCTTCTTCCGCAAGATAGAACTGATCCCGCTGAAGCCGTAGCGGATTCTCAGGCACAGCCGGTACGTGCCGCGGCCACAGGAATTGGAGGAGAGGTCTCGATGAGCCGTCCCAGGTCAGATTGGCAACGTGTTGCGGCGCTTGTGGTGTGTGTTGCGGCGGCCGTGGCGTTTGGCGGCTGCGGCGCCCGGGAGACCCGTGCCGGCAAGGCGTCGGTGGAAGGCGTGTTGCTGGTCGGCAACGGCGCGGAACCGCAGGAGCTCGATCCGCACCTGGTGTCGGGTGTGCCTGAACACCGGGTGTTGTCGGCGTTGTTCGAGGGACTGGTTGACCTCGATCCGGCGACGCTGGAGCCGATCCCGGGCACGGCGGAGCGGTGGACGGTGTCGCCTGACGGGCTGGTCTACACTTTTTATCTCCGTGACGGCGCGCAGTGGTCCAACGGGGACCCGGTGACGGCGCAGGATTTCCTGTATGCGTGGGAGCGGATATTGACGCCCACGCTGGCGAGCGAGTATGCGTCGATGCTGCACTGCGTGGCGAATGCGCGGGCGTTCAACACGGGCGAGATTAAGGACTTTTCGCAGGTGGGGGTGAAAGCGCTCGACGATTCCACCATCGAGGTGCGTCTCGAACAGCCCACGCCATACTTTCTGTCGCTGCACGTCCATTACACGTGGTATCCGGTGCCGCGCAAGGTGATTGAGGCGCTCGGGGGGATGACGGCGCGAAACACCAAATGGACGCAGCCCGAGCACATGGTGTCCAACGGCGCGTTCAAACTGGCGCAATGGGAGCCCGACAAGGTGATCCGGGTGGAGAAGAACCCGCATTACTGGAACGCGGCTGCGGTGCGTCTGCAGGGCATCGCGTTCTATCCGATCGAGGATGCCATGACCGAGGACCGCACGTTCCGCACGGGGGGGCTGCATCTCACCGAGAACGTGCCCCTGCCCAAGATCGAGATGTATCAGAAGGAGCAGTTTCCCTTTCTTCATATCGACCCGTATCTCGGGACGTACTATTACCGGATCAACACGACGGAACCGCCATTTGACGACGCGCGCGTGCGGCGGGCGTTTGCATTGAGCCTGGACCGGGACACGCTGGTTGCGCAGGTGGTGAACGCGGGGCGCCAACCCGCGGCGCATTACGTGCCGCCGGACACCGGGGGCTACACGAGCAACGCGCGCATGCCGTATGACGTAGAGCAGGCGCGCCGGCTGCTGGCCGAGGCCGGCTACCCCGGCGGCCAGGGGTTCCCGAAAGTGGAGCTGCTCTACAACACGAGCGACGACCACAAGCGCATCGCGGAGGCGGTGCAGCAGATGTGGAACCAGGCGCTGGGGGTCGAGGTGCAATTGCTGAACCAGGACTGGAAGGTGTACCTCAACTCGATGAACACGCTGAATTACGACATCGCCCGGTCGGGGTGGATCGGCGATTACAGCGACCCGTACAACTTTCTGGAGTGTTTCCTGAGCGGTAACGGCAACAACCGGACAGGGTATGCATCGGACCAATATGACCGGCTGGTGCGGAAGGGCGCTTCGATCATGTACAAGACCGGCCGCCTGGCCACATACCAGCAGGCGGAGGACATCCTGCTCGCGGATGCGCCGATCATCCCCGTGTACTTCTATACGCGGCCGTACCTCCTGTCGCCCGACGTAAAAAACTGGCAGCCCAACCATCTCGGGTACATCTCTTGGAAGACGCTGTACGTGGAGCCGCCGCCGGAGCAGGCCCGCTAGCACCGGGTCCCCGGGCGGGGCGTGGACCGCACCTGCTATAATCCCCGCGTGCCTGAGATTGGCGGGAAGCATCGTTCATGCTGAAATACATCATTCGCCGGTTGCTGGGGTTTGTGCCCACGCTCTTTGTTATCGCGACGGTTGTGTTTTTTCTGATTCGTCTGGCGCCGGGGGGGCCGTTCGACGCGGAACGCAATGTGTCCGACGAGGTGCTGCGGAATCTCGAGGCCTACTACCGCCTGGACGCGCCCCTTCACGAGCAGTACTTCCGGTACCTGTGGGACGTGCTGCACGGCGATCTCGGCCCGTCGTTCGAGAAACCGAGCCGCACGGTGAGCGAATGGATCGCCTACCGGTTTCCAGTATCGCTCGAACTGGGGCTGTACGGTCTCGCGGTGGCGCTGGTTCTGGGGCTGTGCGCGGGGATTACGGCGTCGCTGCGGCCGAACACGTTGACGGATCACGTGCCGATGACATTCGCGATGGCGGGTATCTGCATCCCGAATTTTGTGCTGGGCCCGTTGCTGGTGCTGGCGCTGTCGATCCATTTGGGCTGGCTGCCGGTGTCGGGCTGGGAATACCCCGAAGACAAGATTCTTCCGGCGATCACGCTTGGGGTGCCGTATGCGGCGTACATCGCGCGTTTGAGCCGCGGGGGGATGCTCGAGGTGTTGTCGCAGGATTTCATCCGCACGGCGCGCGCGAAAGGGTTGTCGGAAGCGCGGGTGGTGCTGCGTCACGCACTGCGCGGCGGCATTCAGCCCGTGGTGGCGTTCCTGGGGCCCGCGACCGCGGGGCTGATCACGGGCTCGTTTGTGGTCGAGAACATCTTTCAGATTCCGGGGCTGGGCAGCGAGTTCGTCGGCGCGGCGCTGCACCGCGACTACACAATGATCCTGGGCACGGTGCTGTTTTTCGCGGCGCTGATCCTGCTGTTCAATCTCCTTGTGGATCTGGCGCAGGCGTGGCTGGATCCGAGGGTGCGTTATGAGTGAGGCACGCGGGCCGGAGAGTTCTGTGGAGCCGATTGCCGTTGAGCGGGGTGCGTCGCTCTGGCGCGACGCGCTGGTGCGTTTACGCAAGAACCATCTCGCGGCCGCGGGGCTGGTGGCGCTGTTCGCGCTGCTTGTGGTGTCGCTGCTGACGCCGTGGATTGCGCCGTATGGTTACGAGGACCAGGACCTGGCGTTGGGCGCGGTTCCTCCAAGCGGCGCGCACTGGTTCGGCACCGATTTACTTGGCCGCGACCTGTTCACGCGCGTCCTCTACGGCGGCCGCATCTCGCTCCTGGTGGGGTTCGCGGCAACGGGGGTGTCGTTGTGCGTGGGGGTGCTCTACGGGGCCTGCGCGGGGTACCTGGGCGGCCGGACCGACGCGCTGATGATGCGGTTCGTGGACATCCTGTATTCGCTGCCGTTTGTCATTTTCGTGATCATCCTGACGGTGTATTTCGGGCGCAACATCGTGCTGCTGTTCATGGCCATCGGGGCGGTGGAATGGCTGACGATGGCGCGGATCGTCCGCGGCCAGGTGATGTCGCTGCGGCAGAAGGAATTCATCGAGGCGACGACGGTAATGGGGCTGCCGCGGCACCGGGTGCTGTTGTGGCATCTGATTCCCAACACGCTCGGGCCCATCATTGTCTACGCGACACTGACAGTGCCCCGGGTGATGCTGATGGAAGCGTTTCTGAGCTACCTGGGGCTGGGCGTTCAGGCGCCGATGAGTTCGTGGGGGCTGCTCATCAACGAAGGCGTGCAGACCATGGAAAACCGCCCGTGGATGCTGATCTTTCCCAGCCTGGCGCTGTCGATCACGCTGTTTTCCCTGAACTTCCTGGGCGACGGGCTCCGCGACGCGCTGGACGTGCGGGCTTCGAAGGACTGATATGCCGTTGCTGGACGTACACGAGCTGACGACGCACTTTCACACGCGCGAGGGCGTGGTACGCGCGGTGAACGGGGTATCGTTTCGCGTCGAGCCGGGCGAAACCATCGGCATCGTGGGCGAATCGGGGTCGGGCAAGACCGTGGCCAGCCTGTCGCTGCTGGGACTCATCCCGTCGCCGCCGGGACGCATCGAGAAGGGCACGGCGGTGTTTGACGGCGTGGACCTGCTGGCCTGCGGCGCCCAGACGCTGCGAAGCATCCGCGGCCGGGCGATCTCGATGATTTTCCAAGACCCCATGACGGCGCTGAATCCGTTCATGCGCATAGGCGACCAGCTCATGGAACCGTTGCGGGTGCACGAGGGGGTCTCGCGCCGCGAAGCGCGGGCACAGGCGGCGGAGATGCTCCGGCTGGTGGGCATTCAGGACGGCGCGAGAAACCTGGACGCGTGGCCGCACGAGTTTTCCGGCGGGATGCGCCAGCGCGTGATGATCGCGATGGCGCTGATCACCCGCCCTCACCTGCTCATCGCCGACGAACCCACCACGGCCCTGGACGTCACGATTCAGGCGCAGATTCTGGAGCTTCTCGCGCGGCTGCAACGGGAACTGGGGATGGCGGTGATCCTGATCACGCACGATCTGGGCGTGGTTGCGCGGGTGTGCCGGCGGCTCTACGTCATGTATGCCGGGCAGGTCATGGAATCGGCTTCCACGGACGAGCTGTTCGCGCGGCCCCAACACCCCTATACGGAGGCGTTGCTCCAATCGCTGCCGTCGACGCACGTGAAAGGCGAGCCGCTCCACACGATTCCGGGCCTCCCCCCGGACCTTATCGCGCCCATCGCGGGCTGCCCGTTCGCGCCACGCTGCGCCAAAGCCACCGACCGCTGCGGCCGGGGCACGCCGGCGCTTCAGGAGATTGCGCCGGGCCGCGCCACGGCTTGTTTTCGCGTGCAGGACGGTGAACTATGACGCGGCCCCTGCTCGAACTGCGCGCTCTTCGCGTTCATTTCCCGGTGTATTCGGGCCTTATCCGGCGGCGCCTGGCCGGCACGGTACGGGCCGTTGACGGGGTGAGCCTCGATGTGGCGCCGGGCGAGACCGTCGGGCTGGTGGGCGAATCGGGCTGCGGCAAGTCGACGCTGGCGCGCGCGGTGGTGCGTCTCGTGCCGTGCACCGGCGGCACGGTGTCGTTTGAAGGGCGCGAGATCAGCGCCATGCGCGAACCGGCGTTTCGGGCGCTTCGTCCCCGGCTTCAACTGATTTTTCAGGACCCGTACGCGTCGTTGAACCCGCGCATGACGGTGTTCGATGCGCTGGCCGAGCCGTTGCGCGTCCATGGTCTTGCGGACGGGCGCGATGTGCGCCGGCGCGTCTCGGATTTGATGGAGCTGGTGGGCCTGGCGCCGCGTTTCATGCGCAAATACCCCCACGAATTCTCGGGGGGCCAGCGGCAGCGCATCGCCATTGCCCGCGCGCTGGCGTTGGAGCCCAGACTGGTCATCGCGGACGAGCCGGTATCCGCGCTGGACGTGTCGGTGCAGGCGCAGATACTCAATCTAATCGCGCGGCTGCGCGAGCAGATGGGTCTCACGCTGCTGTTCATCGCGCACGACCTTTCGGTAGTGCATTACCTCTCGCACCGGATCGCCGTGATGTATCTGGGGCGGCTCGTGGAGCTGGGGCCCGCGAGCGAGGTCTTTTATCGTCCGCGCCACCCCTACACCCGGGCGTTGATCAGCGCGATCCCCGTGCCGGACCCGGTCAAGGAGAAGACGCGCCAGCGCGTGGCCCTGCACGACGAACCCGCCTCCGCCCTGAATCCGCCGTCCGGCTGCGCGTTCCGTCCCCGCTGTCCGTGGGCGGAACCCCGCTGCGCCGAGATCGTGCCGCCGCTCGAATCCTGCGGCGAAGGGCATCAGGCCGCCTGCATCCGGCTGGAGGACATCTAAACGCCTCCGGAGGTTCGCGCAACCGCGGCAGACGTGAGCGCGTTGTCGCGCACGGATCCGAGCGGACCGATCGCGCTTACGGCGTGCGCGCCAGGATCGCTTCGGCGAGCCGTTCGCGCAGGCGCGGCAACGTGGCGGGATCCTGGTTCCACGTGCCCCAGGTCGGGACCGCCTCGCGCACCAGGGCATCCACCACCTCGCCGCCGCCGCGCTGTTCCAGGAGGACGAAATACTCGTAATCCTCCATGCCGTCGCGGAGGCTCTTGAGCCGCAGGGACCCGACGGGCCCCTCGATGCCCGCGTCACCGCCGGGATAAAGCAACGCGCCGTCGCCGTTCCAGTATCCGCGGAACCCCGGTTCGTCCCAGGGATTCCGGTCCGGGCTGCCCCAGTAGCACGTGGACCAGTAGAGCAGACCGGTGACGCCGTAGCGCCGGTTCAGCCACGGCGCGATACGGTAGCTCACCAGTGGGAAATGGATCTGCCAGTACGGGGGATGCTCGTCTTTGACCTGCTCGTACTCAGGATGGTATGCCGGGGCCCGCTGAACCAGGGCCGTGTAACTCCAGACCGTGTCGCCCTCGGCTTGCTTTGCGGCGACGCTCGGTTCGTGAATGAACCCGAACAGGGGGCACCAGATGTCGATCGCCTCATCGAGCGGGCCCCAGGCGGGGTCCTGGGTATACGGCTGTTCCACCACCAGGCGGCGGATGCGCGGCTCGGCCTCATTCACGAGCGCCCCCAGTTTACGCACCGTCTCGTATTGTTCCGGCGAGTTGGGCTCGTCGAGCATGTAATGGTAGGAGCGGTCGGCCCAGCCTTTGCTTTCGAGATAGGCATACCACGACCGCATGAAGTTTTTCGCTTTCTCGCGGTCGGCGCCGAGAATATCGCCGAATGGCGCGCGTGGAATCTCGAGGTTCGTCACGTGAAACCGGTCCACGAACGTCGAGATGCCCGGATCCACCGCGGAGAAATCGGCGGTGCCGTCGTCCTGGATGGCCGGCCAGAGCCGGCGCGGAAATGCGGGGTTGATGCGGTGTTCCGCGAGCAGGGCTTCGTACCGTTCCTCGATGCGAAGAAACTCCTCCGAATCCCGTTCCAGTCCGAGATAGGCGTGAATGCGGTCCACGCCGCCGAAGTGATTCTCGTGCGTTGGACCATCCGGCAGCGTGAAATTCCAGACCGTCAACGTCACCGGCAGCTCGACGGCGGCCGCATCTCTTGCCGATACCCGCACTACGCCCGTGTAGGTTCCCGCCGGCGCGTCTTTGGGTACCGCCACGTCTACCCAGAGCATCTGGTTCTGGCCTGGCCACACATCAAACGGACTGCCGCCGAAACGTCCCGGCAGCAGTTTGGCTTCGTCGCTGTTCCACCGGGTCTTTCCAAGGGGTTCGCCGGTATAGGGGTCGGCCAACGGAACCAGCGGGTCCGGCACGAGTCCCGGCCCCTCGGTCGCGCGGTAACCCACCCGGCGGAGCGGCACGCATTCCTCGCGGTACAGCCGCACGCTGGAGGGGGGGATCGTGTAGTCGCCGTGCGTCAAGGGGCCAGCCTCCACCCGCACGTCCTCAAGCATCCCGTTCCGGGTGATGACCGCCACCTGAAAGGATTCGACCTCGTTCTTCGCGGCGGCAAGTGCGGCGTCCGGCGCCCCCTCAACCGCGTCGCCCGGGCGCACCCGCACGGTGGAGGGCAGCGCGCACACCACGGCCTCTGGTTGGGCGGCGGCGGCCAGTGCTGTCAGAACAAGCAGCATGGCGCAGAAAAAAACGCGGCATTCTCGCATGATTCAATCCTCCATATCCTTGAGTAAGCTGGCCGTGATGTGCGCCGGCCTCCTGCGGGAAGACTTCCAGACGTCTCATCCTAGTGTATAAACGCCTCGTTATCCAGTGAGTGTCTATGTCTCAACTGGAGGCGGTTTATCCGAACGGGGACACGTTGTCGCG
>DDYW01000096.1 GCA_002348185.1 Candidatus Hydrogenedentes bacterium UBA2224
GCCTTGGTGGGCCATTACCCCGCCAACTAGCTAATGGGGGGCGGGCTCATCTTTCGGCGGGGCTTTAAAGGCCCCTTTCTTTGCAAGGCCCGAGAGCCTCGCAACCGTACGGGGTATTAGCGGCCGTTTCCAGCCGTTATCCCCCTCCGAAAGGCAGATTACCCACCTGTTACTCACCCGTTCGCCGCTCGAGTACCCCCGAAGGGGCCTTTCCGCTCGACTTGCATGTATGAAGCCTGCCGCCAGCGTTCGTTCTGAGCCAGGATCAAACTCTCCGATAAAAATCGAACGAGGCGCGCTAAAACGCCCCGTCTTAGGCGAGTCTGATTCCTATTGAAAAGGAATCTCATCATACTTGGGGGCAAAGTGGCGCAGGGAATCTCCCTGCTTCACCTTACCTGTATTACATGACCTGTTTGCTGTCATAAACAGGACATGCACCGTATTCAACTTTCAAAGAGCCCAAGCGCCCCGGCGGTTTTCCGCCCGCAGACACCAATACCCTGGCTGCCCGTGTCGGGCGACATTCAGGGTGACGTTGGTGCCCGAACCACGCCACGAAATTCCGGCGTGGCGGCCTCTCGCGGGCGGGCTTCTGCGCCCACCGTCCGAACGCTGATTGTATCAAGCAGCGGGGGCTTTGTCAACCCCTTTGTTCGGTGGACTCAACCGGCCTTGCGACCGAACCCGTTCCCGCGCCCCGTCGTTCTCGCAACGGGAAGACTAGTTTAGCAAATGAAACGCGGTATGTCAACATAAAAATCAAAATAAATTCACCCTTCGTATTGGCCCGGTTTTAAAGGCTTTTTTGCGCATTTGCGGCCGCGCCGCCGTTCTGCCGGCCCCGCCGGACCCGGTCCGGGCGGCGACCTGGTGTTCCATTTTTGCGCGCCCGGGTTCGCCCGTACGCCGTTCGAGCACGACGGGCCTTCCCGCGTGCTATAGTTGCGGCTTCACACATTCACACGGAGCGGGTTTTACGGGCCGGGTTGCCGGCCCCTATCCACGGAGGAGGCATCGTGAACATGAACCCACAAATACTCGCCGCGCTTGTGCTGGGGGGAATCTCTCCGCTGGTATTCGCCGCGGATACGCAAGAAGCCCCGCGAACCCAGTGGGTGTATATCGGCACCTACACCGGCGGCGCCAGCGAGGGCATTTACCTGCTCGGTTTTGACGCGCAGACGGGGCGTCTCGGCAGTCCGCAACTCGCCGCGAAAACCGGCAACCCCTCGTTCCTCGCGTTGCACCCCACCAAACCCCTGCTCTACGCCGTCGGCGATGCCACGCGCGAGTCGGGCGAGAAATGGGATTGCGTCACGGCCTTCCTGGTTGACCCCGAGACCGGCGCGCTCACGCAGCTCAACCGCGCGTCCTCCATGGGCGGCGGCCCGTGCCACGTCGCCGTCGCCCCGGCAGGCCGCCACGTCGCCGTCGCGAATTACGGCGGCGGCAGCATCGCGGCCCTGCCCCTCCGCGAGGACGGCCCTCTCGGCGAGGCCAGCGCGTTTGTGCAGCATACGGGTTCGAGTGCGAACCCCCAGCGCCAGCGTGAAGCCCACGCCCACTCGGTCAATTTTGATCCCGCCGGCCGGTTCCTGTTTGCCGCCGACCTCGGCACCGACCAGATCATGGTCTACCGCTTCAACGAGACGCTCGGCACGCTGGCGCCCAATGATCCGCCTTCCGCGCATCTTGCGCCCGGCGCCGGCCCCCGCCATTTCGCGTTTCACCCCTCCGGGAAATTCGCCTACGTGATCAACGAACTCGACTGCACCATCACCGCCTTCACGTATATGCCCGCCGCGGGCCGCCTCGACACCATTCACTCCGTCACCACGCTGCCCGGGGATTTCACCGGAGACAACACCACCGCCGAAATCAAGGTCCACCCCTCCGGCCGCTTCGTGTACGGCTCGAACCGCGGACACGACAGCATCGCCGTATTTGCCGTCGATGCCGCGTCCGGCGCGCTCACGCCCGCGGGCTGGACCTCCACCCAGGGCAAGACGCCGCGCAACTTCAATATCGAGCCCGCGGGACGGTTCCTGATCGCCGCGAATCAGGATTCGGACAGCCTGGCCGTGTTCCGGATCGACCCCGCGTCCGGCGCGCTTGAACCCACGGGTCAGACCGTCGCGGTGCCTTCGCCCGTCTGCGTTGTGTTCAGACCATCGCCGGCGGAATAGGCCGGCGCCTTACGCTCCGGCGGCCTTCACCGCCGCGCGCCAGTTGGTCAGGCCCTTCTTCATGTCGGGCACGGGATTGTCGGGGCTCTCCTCGTATTCCATCACGACCGGCCCCGTGAACCCGATGTCCACCAGGGCCCTGGCCACGGCAGTCAGATCCAGATCGCCCTCGCCGAGAATCTGTTCCTCGCCCCCGATGACCCAGTCCTTGAGATGCAGCGAGATCAGCCGATCGCCCAGGCGCTTGATCACCTCCTGCGGCTGTTCGTTCGAGCGCAGATGGTGCCCCGTATCCACACAGGCGCCAATGAACGGGTGCCGTCCCCGCACTGCCCGGAGCGTGTCCTCAACCTTGTCATACCGCGCGCCCGGACCGTGATTGTGAATCGCAATCCGGATCTGGAACTCTTCGACCAGCGCGTCCAGATTGTCAAACGCTTCCGGCGCCGGATCCGCCGTCAGGACCTGCGCGCCCAGGGCCTGCGCAAACTCGAACTTCTTCCGGTTCGCCGCGGCGTCCTCTGTAAACCCTTCCACGCCAAAGCACGGCACCTGCACCTGCTGTTCCGCCAACAAGCGCTTAACTCCCGCAAACCCCGCGTCCCCCGCATCCGGAGGAAAATGGACCGCGCAAAACTCCATCGTGTCCGCGCCCAGTTGCTTCAAACACGCGATGGCTCCGGCCGTGTCGAATTTCCGGAAACTGTAACTCTGCGCGCCCGCCGCGAATCGTTCCCCTGTCATGGCTTTTGCTCTCCTCTGTGGTGGGTGATGGTGATTGAGCCGCACGTGCCCGTTACGTGACACTACAGGACGGCCGGGGCGCAAGCAACAGCGCGCCCGCGACCACGACAGACTCGCCCAGCGTGCACGGCACGATGTCATAGCGTCCGCGGAATTGTTCAAATACCCGCGCATCGACATACCGGCGCAAGGGCGCCAACAGGACCTCGCCCATCAGGGCCACGCCCCCGCCAAGCGCCACCCGTTCCGGATGGACCAGGGTGATCACATTGGCCAGGGCCAACCCCGCCGTTTGTGCGACGCGGTCAAGCGCCTCGAGGCATTCCGGGTCGCCCGCGCGGGCCGCCTCCGCCACCATGGCGCAGGTGATCCGGTCCCGGTCGCCCCCGCAGAGCCGATGCAGGGCCGAGCCCGGCGCGGCGCCGGCCGCCGCCCGGAACCGCCGTTCAATCGACCAGCCGGAACACAGCCGCTCGAGTTCCTCGGCCGCGCCGGGTTCCGCAAGCGTCCAGTCCGGCACATAACAGTGCCCGATTTCCGCCGCGCCGAACCCCTGGCCGTCGTGCAGTTTGCCGTCAATCACCAGCGCGCCGCCGATGCCGCTGCCGATGTTCATGTAGCAGAAATGCCGGGTTCCCCGGCCCGCGCCCAGGCAATACTCCGCCCAGCCCGCTGCGTTGCTGTCATTGGCCACGACGGTTGGCAGGCCGAACCGCTCCTCGAACCACGCCTTGAGCGGCACCCCGTCCCAGCCGCTCACCTGATGCGAGACCAGCACCGTGCCGGTGGCCGTTTCGACCGGGCCGCCGAATCCCACGCCCATGCCCGTCACGGTTCGCCCGCGCGACCAGGCCTCCGCGAGAAGCCGGGGCACGGATTGCTCAAACCACGCCAGGATGGCCTGCGCGCCCTCGCCCGCCGCCGCGCGGCCCCGCTCCTGCGCCAGAACCTCCCCCGCAGCCGTGCCGAGCGCGGCCTGGAGTTTCGTGCCCCCAATCTCGATGCCAAGCGCAAGGCCATCCATGGTCATATCTCGCCCCGCACCGCCGTCAGGCGTTGCCGCATGTCACGCTCGACTTCCCGCCGAACGACTCTTTCAGGACCTCGACCAGGGCATGCTCGATGATCAGGTGGGCGTCTTCAATCTGCGCCATCGAATCGCAGGGAACATTGACGTGGATGTCGCACAGGGGCCCCAGCTTCCCGCCTTGAAACCCCGTGAACCCCAGCACCGTCAGGCCCTTCGCCTTCGCCGCCTTCGCCGCCTCGAGCACGTTGGCGGAATTGCCGCTGCCTGAAAACGCCACGAGCAGATCGCCCGCGCGCCCGTAAGCGTCGAGCTGCAGCGCCAGGGCCCGCGCGTACTCAACATCGTTCGCGAACGCCGTCAGCAGCGGCACGCAATCCGTCAGCGCAAACGCCCGGAACGGGCGGCATCCCGAGGCGTCCGCCGGCGCCTTCACGAGGTCGTTGACCATATGCGAAGCGGTGGCGGCGCTGCCGCCGTTGCCGCACACGTAAATCACCTTGTCGGCGGCCTGGACTTTTTTGATGGCCTCGACGGCCGCATCAAACGCGGCTCCGTCAATCCGGGCCAGAACCCGGCCCAGCTCGTCACAGTAGTTCGAAAACGTGAGCATGCGATTCCTTTCCGATGCAACCGGCAACCCGATAGGCATCCAGCGTTGTCGTGGGAACCTGCCCGCACCCAGGGCAGAATCGTGTCTATCCTAAGAGGCCCGCGTCAGCGGTTTCAAGACCAGGCTGGCATCCCCAATCGCCGGGTAAGAGAGT
>DDYW01000109.1:0-30810 GCA_002348185.1 Candidatus Hydrogenedentes bacterium UBA2224
ACAATCGTTCAGGCAGGCGCGTCCACATAGTCCATATCGTCCACAGCGTCCATAATGTCCACCATGCCACCGCCGATGGCCTCCCACGAAGATCTTCTCATCCGAACGGAGAAACCGCGCCGCCACACGCCTGCGCCCCGCCGCAGGTCGCTGGAATGCCGCCTCTCTGCGGCGCCGTTCGGCCCTGCCGGCGCCACCCGGCAAAACCACCCGGGCGCCAGGACAAGACACGTGCTTCCTTCCGAGCGTCTGTGCTATCCTCTCCAACGATCCAATCGCGTCGGGGCGTAGCGCAGCCCGGTTNNTGGGAGCAGGAGGTCGCGGGTTCGAATCCCGCCGCCCCGACCAGTCAAGATTCTTCAGGCCAGCGGTTCGCACAAGTGAGCCACTGGCCGTTTTTGTGCAGAAACGGGCAGGCTGTAACGGATGGTGTCACACGCCGGTCCGGGGTCTTTTACGCAAACATGGCTGGTCGGTAGTCTAGCACTATGCGGTTGCGAGGGAGGCTTGTCAGCCGTAAGGGGGCAGTCCCCGTCATGCGCAGAGAGAAGACGCCCAGGGGTAAGGAAGGCCACCTGGGCCGTGTGACGCCCGGGATCCCGGACGTCCAGCACCGCGCGAGACCAGGCGCTACAGCTCGGTGAGCCAAACAGCCCATCCTGTGAATCCCGTAAATCCTGTCAAAAAACACCCCTCCCCGCTTCCTAAATCCGCCCGCATGTGCCATACTGCATACGCACCAGATAGGGGTCTGTGTAGATGCCGGATGCAACATCCAGAGTTGCCAACGAGCTCGTCAGCCAGACCGTGGGCGGCACAACCACGTCCTTCGCCTACGACGTCTGGGGGCGGATGACCTATGCGGTGTATTGCGAACACCATAATGGGGTGGACGGGATGGCCGGGGAACAGGCCAGCGCGTACCCCATCGTCTTTCCTGCGCAGGCAGGAATCCAGAAGGCTCACGAGCAGGACGCTGTGGATGCACACTGGACCCCTGCTTTCGCAGGGGAGACGAAAGGGGCAGTGACCTGCCCCCAGTTTATGTACCACTCAGAGAGGAAGAATCGTAGGCTGTGGAGCCGAGGAGGTCAGATGCAGCCCCGCACCGCCGGCATCCTGCCGGCATACTCCGGCCCCGCATGGAAGACGCTGCCCTCAGAGTACGCGTTCTTACCCGATTGGGGAGACGTCTGGTTTTGACAAGAGGGGAATTGCATCGGGTAATCTGCCCCTGGTTGTGCCTGGTTGTGCGTAGAGGCAACTGGCGGAAACGGTCTCGCCGGGGCTGCGGAAATGGATGTTTGACCCGTTAACATGCGGTTCAACCGCGGCTAGCCTGGGGTAGTTGGTGCAGAGCAAGGAAGACGATCATGACGATGGGCATACGAATCACGGTGATTGTGTCAGGTCTGGCAATCGCGGCGCTTGGAGTCGGAGCGGCCTTCGGGGAAACAGAATGGACCAATGACGCGCCGATTGTGCGCGCCGCCACTGTCGACTCCATGCAAAACTCGCCCGCCCCGGAAGCGGGAACACTCGTCGAGACTCTCGGCTTCCATGATCCCGGCGACGGCGGCGCGGCGCTTTACCGGATCGAGCAGCTGTCCGAAGGTCTCGAACCCAACGAGGCGGACGTCATTGCCCTCCAGGACGGCCTCGCGGCCGTATTGCTCGAGCACACGGCGGTGAACTACCGCATGTTCGGCGCGGTTGGCGATGGCGAGAACGACGACGGCGTCCAGATCAAGCGGGCCCACGAATACGCCCGCGAACACGGCGTCCCCGTGGTCAACCTGTCCGGCGAATTCTGGATCAAGGAGGTCAACAACATCCCCATCCAGACGAACGTAAGCTGGGGAAACACCATCTTCCACATCGACGAACGCCACAACGCCCAGGGGGCGCCGCGTTTCGAGGTCCTGAGCGATACATCCTCGGAAACCATCGAGCTGGACGAGGCACGGAAGGCGGCCCTGCTGGAGAAGATTCGTCCCGGGACGCAGATCATTTCCGAGCTGGCGCCCTGGTCGAACCACATGATCATCGTTCAAGATTCCGAGGACCGGATAGGTATCCGCGCGGGTTACGACAACAATCGCGGATGGGCCCGCGAGGATTTCTTCTCCGTGGAGGAGGAAGGCCGGATCATAGGCGACATCTCCTGGGCGTTCGACAACCTCACGTCGGTTCAAGCCATTCCGTGCAATGATTCTTACCTCATCATCGAGGGGGGCGGCTTCCGCATGTCAGGTCACACGCCGGACACCGGATCAAGCGGCTACCATTACAACGGCTTCATCATCCGCCGCAGCCGCACCATCATTCGCGATCAGTGGATGGGGCTGGAAGCCGGTCAGCGCGATGCGTCCCTGGCAGCCCGCAACGGTTTCTACACGCTCAGCCACGTCTACGACGTGACGCTGGAGAACATCCGCCTGATACCCTGGGAAAAGAACCGCCACGACGCAGCCGAAGTGGTCCCGCACGGCACCTACGGCATCGGCGGCTCGCGTATGCTCAATTGCACCTTCCGCAATCTCACGGCCGAGGCCGGACCGGTCTCGTGGGGCGTCTTCGGCACCAACTTGACGAAGAATCTGCGCATCGAAAACTGCCGGCTGAACCGGGTGGACGTGCACTTTCACTGTCACAATCTCTATATCAAGGATTCCACCATCGGGCTCAAGGGAATCACGGTCACCGGCGCCGGCGACCTGTTTATAGACAACACCACCCGCCATGGCAACAACTTCATCAGCTTCCGCCGGGACTACGGCGCAACCTGGGACGGGCGCATCCGCCTGCGCGGGTGCACGCTCAAACCAGACAGCAACGCCGCGACCTCGGTGCTGAGCTTCCGCATGGCCAACTTCGACTACCAATATCCCATCGGCTTGGGCCGGGATATCGCGATCGAGGACCTCGACATCGACTACGACGCGGCGCCCGGCAATGAAGCGCTTGCCTGGTTGATGGACCTGACGCCCTTCTCCCAAACGAGCGACGGAGGACGGTTGTTTTTCCCCTCGCAAGTGCGGTTCGAGAACATCCGCGTGCAGGGAAGGGAACAAGGCGTCCGTCTTATGGACATCCCCAATCCGCATCACTATGAGCTGGAGCGTCCGGGCGGTTACGACGGAAGCCGGCTGACGCCGAACGCCGCCATCACCGTGGACAATGTGCAGCTGGAGAAGCTGGTCCCGGAGAAACCCGGCGACACCGGAAACGCGCATCTGCGTATCGGCGGCGGTGAAGCGCAGGAGTACGCCGATGAGCGCGCGCTGTATTGCCGGATACGCTTTGCGGATTGCGACGGCGTCGCCCTCTATCTCGGCAATGCTAGGGCTAGCGCCCACTTCGAGCGCTCCTCTCTCAACATCGTGGCCACGCCGGGGCTGGAAGGGGAGCTTACCTTCTCCAACTGCACGTTTCAGCCGGACCTTCGTGCGCCCGGAGAGGGTGACCTTTATACCGTCGACAGCACCCTTGGCACCAGATTCACCAACTGCACGGTGCATACCCCCATTATCAACGGGGAGCCGCGCCCCGAGCTGGTCGATCGCATGGGCTTTTTCGAAATCAACGGCCCCGTGCGCCATTACCATCTCAACACCGCCCTGAGTAACCCGCTCCTCGACTACCTGCGGGACCAGGGCATCGAGATCGCTCCGAGTTTCATCGAGCGGCTAAAACTGAACCACGCCCTGGAACAGTAGGCGCTTGCGGCGCCCAGCACAACCGTTGCGCATCGAACTCCGCCGTCGCCGTGTGTATGATGACCAGGGCGGGATGGTTGACACGTGGATCATGGGCACCGAGGGCATCCGCGGCTCTGGTCGCGCGTCAGGGCCGGAGCTCGCGGACCCGGGCGACCCGTGGGAAGGCAGGCGGGCATCGGCTGGAGAGCGCGGGATGCGATTACGGTGCGCCGAGATGTCTGTCCGGACCGCACCAGAGGGGGGAGGAATGAGAAGCAGCACGAGGCCGCACAGTTGCCGGAAGCTGTTCGCGCGGGCCGCTTTACTCACGGCGGTGCTGGCGTTCCCGGTGTGGGCTGCCGGCCCGTTTATGGAAAAGAACGAGGCGGCGGCGGCATTGACGGCCTATTTTGAGGCCATGTGCATCCCCAAGCCGTTTCCGGTCCTTACGGGAGACGCGCTGATGATGCGTCACCAGGAGTTGCGCGCGCGGCTCCTGGCGGATGCCGGTCTGGAACCGTTACCGGAGCGCGTTGACCTGGACACGCACCGCTCGGAGCCAATCGATCATCCATGGTGTACCATCGAGAAGATCGAGTACCGCCTCTGGCCCGGTGTCTACACCCAGGCCCTGCTGTTTATGCCGAAGGAGTTTCCGGAAACTCCCGCACCGGCCATGCTCTGTCCTCATGGACACTGGGACCACAACCATGCCCATCCGGACGTTCAGAAACGTCTGCTCACGTTCGCCCGAATGGGATACGTCGTATTGTCTCCGCGGCAGAATCATCACGAAGATCTGCTGCTGGGTCTTTCGCATCAAACGCTGATGATCTGGACGAACATGCGGGGGATCGATTTCCTGCAGTCCCTGCCGGAAGTGGACCCGGGGCGCATTGGGGCCGCGGGCGCTTCGGGCGGGGGGCTGCAGACGCAGATGGTGACCGCCCTGGACGAGCGCATCCAGGCGGCGACGATTGTGGGGCTTACCTGCGACTACCGGGAGATCCTCTTCCCCCATGCAGCCCATTGCGCCTGTAACCATTGGCCGAACCTCATGGCCTATACGGACTCTCCCGAGATCAGCGCGTTGGCGTTTCCCCGTCCCGTGCAGTATCTTGTCATGAACGACTGGACGCGCCACTTTCCCCACGACAACTTCCCCACAATTCTGGAACTCTTTCACCAGAACGGGCTTCCGGATCGCGTAAGCTGCACCTATTGGCCCACCGATCACACCTACGACCGTGAAAAGCGCGAGCGAACCTACTGGTGGATGGAACGGTGGCTTCGGAATGCCGGAAGCCACCAAACGCACATTCCCCCGGAGCCCAGCGAGGTCGTGACCGTATTCCCTCCGCAAATGCTCGACGAATGGCCCGTCAAAAATCCCGAAAACAAGGGGTTCAATGCCTTGGCCGCCCTGTTTCACGCTCGATACCATTATGCGAACCAGCCCAGGCCCGAACCCGACGGCCTGAAGGAATACGCCGAGAATATGAAGGCCGCCCTGCCCGGACTGCTTGGCCTCGAAAACGGGCTGAAGCCTGAGGCGAAAGACCTCACGGTTCTCAGTACGGAACAGGCGGGGGAGGTCATCGTCTCCCAAGTGGAATTCCCCTCGGAGGGACACCTGCGTCTCCCCGCGCTCGTATTCCGGCCCGCGGGAGAATCCTCCGCGCCAAGGCCCGTGACTCTCTGCCTGTCCCGGGAAGGAGCGACAGGACTCGAAAACGCCGCCCCGTATGTCGAGCGCGCGAAACAAGGCAATTTCGTGGTGGTGCCGGATGTCCGTTTCTCAGGGGTCTATGACTTGCCCGGGCTCGCGGGGCTCATCGGGCCGGACCTCGTCCACTATGACATCGCAAACAATGCCCCGGCGTACAGCGATCCGGCAGACCAGCGCAGTTCTCTTCTCTGGGCGTGGGAACGCAACAGTGTTGTGTGGGGTCATCCCCTTGTCGGCATGGCCACAACCGACATTCTGAATATCCTCACGGCGTTGGCGAACGAGCCGTGCGCGGACATCGGATCCGTGCGAATCGAAACGCGGGGGGTAAGCCATTTGGGACTCTCGGCCGTTTTCGCGGCCGTCCTGGATGCGCGCATACAGTCCCTGGACGTCGACCTGGGCAAGAGCCGTTACGACACCTACCGCTACTGGAGAGAGGCGCCCGATGCGCTCCCCGTCATCCCGTTCATCCTCCGGTACGGCGACGTGCCGCAATGGCTGGCGGTTCTCGCGGACCGCGACGTATCTGTGCGTAACCTGGATGCGAACGACAATGAGCTCGCGTGGTTGAGAAGTTGCTTTGCCGCCACGGGAAACCCGGCGGGTCTGCGCATTGAGGGAATGGAGTGAGTGCACGACGGAGTCCCGCCCAATGAGGGCCACGGGGCACTGAGGAGGTCGCAAACGTGGTACGCTCGACTGAAAAGACGTGGCGGCTGCCGGCCTTGGTCATTCCGCTGGCCCTGCTTACGCTTGCAGTGCCCCGTGTCTGTTCCGCCGGGGAACTCCGTTATGGAACTCTCCTGGAGATCCCGCTGGATATTCGTCTGGCCACCCTCGAAGGCAAGATCGCCGTTGAGCAGACTGCCGGTGGCATCTACCAAGTGGCTGCGGAAGATGGCACTAACGCCGTCCGTATCGCCTTCGAACTGGCGGAGGAAGGCCTCTATGAGGTCAAGTTGCTCGTCTTGTCGCCGTTCAACAGTCCCCACTTTGGGCTGCGGGACGAATCCAACTCGACCTTCACCCTCGCGGGGCAGACGCGCACGTGGCCCATCCGCTCAAGCGAGCAGGCACGCTATCGAAACGTCCCCGCCTTGTTTGAACTGCCCGCGGGACCCCACACGCTGACGCTCCAGAACCTGCCCGCCGGGGTAAGACTTCGCGAAGTGATGCTGGTGCGTGACGGCATTCTGACGGAATCCCGTCAACCCATGCCCCCGCCCTTCGACATGCCCGAGGTGAGCCCTCCGGTGTTTCCAGAAAACACGTTCAGCGTTCTCGACTACGGTGCGCAGCAGAACGACGGGCCGTCCTTCTCGCATGCACTGCAGCAGGCTATCGAGGCCTGTCATGCCGCGGGCGGAGGCACCGCACTTGTTCCTCCCGGCATCTGGCAGACCGCCGGCCCGGTTCATTTGAAGAGCAACGTGCGGCTGCATCTCGAGAAAGGGGCGGAAATCCACTTCAGCACCAATCCTTCGGACTACCTGCCGCCGGTGTTTGTGCGCTGGGCAGGGATCGAGATGCTCAACTACTCCCCATTGCTCTATGCCCGCGACTGCGAGAATATCGCGATCACGGGAGACGGCCGACTGGTCGGCGAGGGCGCGCCCTGGTGGCCGCATTACCACAAGGACCAGGAGATGTCCGCGGCGGCCTACGGGACCTGGGTCGAGACCTTCACCCCCGTTGAAAAGCGTGACGCCACCGCCATGGGCCACGTGTTCCGGCCGCAGTTCTTCCAGCCCATCCACTGTCGAAATATCCTCGTCGAAGATGTGACCTTCGAAAGCGGACCGTTCTGGACGCTGGACATGGTGTATTGCGAGAATATCCTCCTGCGCCGGGTCAAGGTCTTCACGCATGGCCCCAATGGCGACGGTTTCTGCCCCGATTCCTCGCGCAATGCCATCGTAGAGCATTGCCTGTTCAGTACCGAAGACGATGCCATCGCCATTCATACGGGACTGAATGACGACGGCCGCCGGGTCAACCGGCCCACGGAAAACGTGATCGTTCGACACAATCGTTTCAGCGGGGGATACTGGGGCGCGTGTTCGCTGGGCAGCCTCACGACCGCGGGTATACGCAATGTGCTATACCAGGACAATCACCACGCCGACATGAACCATGCATTCTACTTCAAGTCCACCCGCGGGCGAGGGGGCATTGTCGAGAACATCCATCTGCAGGATATCCGCATCGAACGAATGCAGAATGAGACGATGACGTTCACAACGTTCTACCGTGCCTATTTCGGCACGGAGACCGGACCCATACCAACTTTTCGCGACATACTCATCAAAAACGTGAGCGCCAATGCCTGCGGGACCGCGCTGGACATGCGCGGCCTTCCTGATCGGCCCCTCGAAAACGTCGTTTTTGAAAATGTCTCGATCCTTAATGCTGCTGCGGGCGCTGTGTTTGAGGATATCCGCGACCTGCGCTCCTCCAACCTGCACATCCAGACAACCCGGGGCGAGGCCATGACCCTGACCAATTGCCAGAACTTCATCATGGAGGGCGCCGTTCTGGAAGGCGCCGACGGGGTCGATCTGCGCATCCGCGACACGCGGAACGCAGGTATCGTGTTCCTGGATACAGAGCTCCGCGCCGACCGCATTGCAATTGACGAGGGAGCGGCATCCAACATATTGTCTCTCTGTAAGACCAGATAGAGTTGTCCGGCAGGTTCTAGTGTAGCCAGCGCATAACGTGGATTTGGACATGGTTTTACCGATCGAACAAGAGCGATATAGGCCGGGGGGGGAACGGGAGCGAGCTTTTCCGCCGTCTCTCGCGCTCGCGGGTGGATGGGGATACATCGGACTGAAGTTCCTCAAGGCCGCTCTTTGCAACGGGGTGCACGTGTGGGTTCTCGATCCGGGGCCAGTGCCCGATGGCGTAGACCTTGCGCAGGTGGAACTGGTGAACGATCCGCAGACCTTTGTGGAACTCCCTGCCTCGCTGTACCACCTGGCATTGCACCCGCATCATCGGATGCCCTTGCTGCAATCGCTTCTTTCCCGCTCGCAACGCGAGCTGGGGCTCACAATGCTAATCGAAAAACCCATGGTCCCATGGGACAGACCAAGCGAATGCGACGAAGTCCTCCAGGCGATTAAGGCCTCCCGGGCCATAGCCCTGTATGATTTTCTCGAGTTGTTTGATCCCATGACGCAGCTGATACTGAACCACTGGAAACGCTTTAAGGACATCAGGATCACCGAGGTCACACTGGCGCGGTCCAAAGACCGCGAAGACCCGGCCATTGAACGCAACTATAAGCCCATGCAGCCAATCCAATACCAGGAATCGTGCCATTGCCTGGCATTTCTGCTTTTCTTGCTCGGGCATGCAGGCGGGGGACTGACCTCGCCGCTTTCGCTTCCAGTGAGTGTCCGCGCGAAATCGCTGCCGTACAACTCACCCTGTCCCGAGTTGTTTCCCGTTCCTGTAGACGGAAGATGTGAGGCCGAGATTCGCATTGGCGAAACAGACGTTCATCTTCTGACGAATTTCAAGCGTGGCGCACCCTGGCAGAAGAGAAAGACGATGCGGGGCGTGGCCGATGGTCAGCCGTTTATGATCGAAGCCGACTATCTTGAGGGTGCGAAGTGGCTCCGGATTGATGGCGTGGACCAGGGATGCGATCCGCACGGGAATTCCTGCGAAAACGTTCTGGCCGAACTCTGGCGCCTCGTGAACGCTGGGGAAGCTAAAAGCCTCCCCAGCGGCATTTACCCCGATGCGGCCTTCTCACGGTACATTTACATCTTGTCCTCGCTTCTTCATCAGAGCTGCGCTTCTCACGAGACCGTCGAAACTGCTGCCTTGTCCGCGCATCAAATCTCGTGAGAAGGAGGGGATTGCCTTGATCGGAGTACTTGAACGCGGGCCTACGCGTGCGAATCGTGGTTCCTTGGGAACACGGTTGGTCTTTCTGGCAGCAGCCCTGTTCGTGGCTGGGGGGGCCATTGCGGAACTCGTGCAGGTGCCGGCCGGTTCACTGACGGGTATTGACCAATGGTCCGCGCATTCTGCGTGGGGCGCGGGGTTCTACTATTCCTCAGACGGGTCGGTCCTGTGCCATACGGCGGAATTCGAAGGCGGCGAGTATCAGGCCTATGTGCGCTTGTTCACGTCGCCCGTCACGGATGCGGGTCTGGTAATTCGGGTGGCGGGAAAGCGATTGCCGGTTCCCATGCAGGCCAAGGTCGCCAAACTGTCGTGGGTTCGTCTGGGCGCTGTCAGGTTGCCCGGGGGCGGGGTGGAGATTCGCATTGAGCCGCCCCAGCCTGGCCTGGCCAGCGGCCACAACCTCTCCGCGCTTGCGTTCTGTTCGACCCCCCTGGACGACCGGGTTGGCCGGGTGTGCGCTTATTCCGACTGGCTGCGTCAGGAGCTGGTCAGGTTGGAGGCGCCCCGGCCCGCGCCGCGCACGGCCGGGGAGGCGCTCGAACGCCAGCGGGAACTGCGTGGGCGGCTTCTGGACGCCCTCGGCCTCGCTCCTCTGCCCGAGCGAACGCCGCTGAATCCCCAGGTCACCGGCCGTATCGAAAAGGATGCGTATGTGATTGAGAAGATTGTGTATGAGAGCCGCCCCAACCATTTGGTTCCCGCACTTTTGTATTTGCCCCGGGACACGGGCGGTTCTGTACCCGCCGTCATCAGTGCCGTTGGACACTGGAGCTACGGGAAGAGTTCGCGCGCGCCTCAGTTGCGGGCCATTGCGTTGGCCCGCCATGGCTACGCGGTATTGTCGCTGGATCCGGTCTACGCCTGGGAACGGGGAATTCCCGGAAACAGCGAGGGCTTCGAACCGTTCGTGGCCGGCGGGGCTATCGCAGGGCACGAGGTCTGGGACATCGTGCGCGGTGCGGACTACCTCGAAACCCGCCCGGAGATCGATGCGACGCGTCTTGCGGTAACCGGGGCCTCAGGAGGGGGGCTGCAAGCGTTTTACGCGGGTGCTGTGGATGATCGTTTCGATGCCATCATGCCCGCCGTTGCCTTATGGGCCATGTCGGAACTTGCCGTCAATGGCTATTATTCGGGCGACAACTGGGTGCCCGGCATCTCCCGGATGGGCGGGATGGGCAGCCTGATTGCGCTTGCGGCGCCTCGCGCCATGCTCATAATGAACGTGGATGCTGACTACTCCACCAGCTATGCCTGCGAGCAAATGGTGAATGCCGCCCGCCCCTACTTTGATGTGTTAGGCGCGGGCAATGAGATTCTCCACACCATCGGCAAGGGGTCGCACGATTACACGCGCGAGATGCGGGAGGCTAGCTGCGCGTGGGCAGACCGCTGGCTCAAAGGCACTGGAGACGGGCTTCCCGTGACGGAAGGCGACATTGAGAACGACCTCTTTGAGGAAACCGATCCCGCGTTGCATGTGTTTGAAGGGGGTAAGATTCCAGCGGAGGGAGCGGAAACCGTGCAGACCATCTGGAGCAGACGCGCCAGGGAACTGCGTGACTCCCTCCCTGATGTGCCACAGGAACTCACCGCACGACTGCACGACGATTTACTGCGGATGCCGCCCGTGGGCGTCCCTGCCGTTACCGAAACGGACCACGGCCTGCTGGTCACGACCGATCCAGGCGTTCAGGTGGCGGCGCTGCGGTTGGGGAATGGCCCGTGCGCGGTCATATGGGTGGGCGAACAGGACATGAGGAGCGAGGCGATGCGAGCAGAAGTGGCCGCTCTCGCGCGCCACGCCACAGTGTTCGTGCTCGAACCCCGGTGCGCTGCCATGCCCGAAGACCTGCATATTCTTCGCCACGCGGCCATCGTGATGGGACGGCCGCTTGCCGGACAATGGGCACACGACGTTCTCTGCCTGGCTGACTATCTTTTTCGTGACGGCCAGTTCGAATCCGTTCGCGTCGCGGGGCGCGGATGTGAAATGGGCCTGGCATGTCTTTTGGCAGTGCTGTTCGACGAGCGCATCGAGGCTGCCGGAATCGACGGTATGTTCTGCAGTTTCGTCCAACTCGTGGGGCACGGTTCTCCCGCATCCCAGATCCCCGGTGTGTTACGCGTAACGGACGTGAAGCATATCATCACCGCCGCGGGCGCTCACCGCATCCAGCTGAACAAGGTGCTCAAGAGCAAAGACGCCGTGGACATACCATCTAGCGAGCAGCCGTCTCTGGTCTTCTTTGAGGAGTGGGTCCAAACCCAACCCCCGGCCACATCTCCTGCTTCTGAACCGGGCAGAGACAACGAAACTACGGCATCAGGAGGAAGGCCATGAGGCGAAGGGTGCTTCTTGCGACAATCTGCGCGCTGGCGCTGGCTGCCGTTAGTTCAAACGCGGAAGTGGTGGAGCTGAATGGCGGATGGCGCTTTGCCTATTCGAGCTCATTGCGCCGGGCCGAGGTGGTTGAGCGGTTCACCGTTGCGGTGATGATCAAGCCGCCCCCACGGGTTCCGGCAGACGACCAGTTCGCCTTGGAGCTTCAGGTGCCCGGATACTGGGACGAGCAACTCAGTTACCTCCCGGAAGCGCCGTGGGGCGAAGGGATGGCCTATTATGAAGGCACGGGTTCCGCGCCCATCCGTTTCCCCTACCCGCGCACCGGCAGGCCACGGCATCCCGACGCGGGACGCGCATTCATTGTTGGAACTGGCTGGTATAAGAAGATTTTCGATGTGCCCGAGAATTGGCATGGCCGCACCGCACTGCTGCGCATCGGCGGCGCGCGCATTGACACGTACTGCTACGTCAATGGCATCTACATTGACATGCACCACGGACACGACACGCCGTTCGAATTTGACATCGCGGACCAACTAAAGTATGGAGAGACCAATGAGATTGTCCTCGCGGTTGACAATCGCGTGGACTATATCAACAGCTGCGCGCTGCGCGGCTATCAGGGCCTGTCTGGCGGTATCTATGGTGACGTGACTCTCCGCGTATCCGATGGCCCGGGGAGAATCGCGTCTTATTACGTCTTTCCGGAGAGCAACCTCGAACGCATGCGCTGGAAAGCGGAAGTGACGGCGCCGGAAGGGCTGCGGGAAGAGTCACAGATGGTGTGGAGCGTGGCCACGCTCGCGGGAGAGCGAATCCAGGAAGGCAGTGTACCGGTTCGGCCGTTGTCGCCGGGAGAGACTCTTGCCCTGGATTGGGCGTGCCCCTCTGACGGCGTCAAGCCGTGGAGCATCTGGGAGCCCAACCTGCATCGCATCGAACTGCGCTGGCAAGGCAACGACGGCACTCCAATGGACTCAGACAGCCGCACCTACGGATTGCGCGCGTTGGAAAGCCGTGACAGCCGCCTGTACTTGAATGGGCGGCCCATCATGCTTCGGGGGGTCTGTGAGATCTACTTCTTCCCCCCGGATGTCCACCCGCCCAATGACGTCGAGTATTTCCGCCAACGTCTCCGGCGTCTCAAAGAAGCCGGGTTCAACTACCTTCGTTTCCATACGTGGGTGCCCATGGAGCCTTACATGCAGGCCGCGGACGAAGTGGGCATGCTGATGGGCCCCGAGCATTCGATCAGTCCCACGCGCAATCTTCTCGACGATGCGCGCTGGGCTGACATGGTGCGGTGGTGTCGCTACCATCCGTCCGTGGTCACCTACTGCGGCGGCAATGAAGAGGTCGGGCATGAGGGCCTTATTGCCAAGTTCGCCGAACGATACAGACAAGCCAAGACCCTGGCCCCGGATGGCCTCATTATCCCCATGCATACCATGTCCGGGCCGGAGTCCGAGGGCGGTCACGCGGACCTTCCCGTTCCAGAGCATTACACCGCCGGGGATTTGTATTACGATACGCTGTGGGAGCGCGTCACTCGCTATTCGGATCTGTTCGCGGCGCGCTCCAACGATTTCAGCTACTCGAACTTCACAGGTCGTGACTGGCGCGAGGTCGAGCCCGAATACCTGCGCTATCATCGGCCCATTCTCGCTCACGAAACGGGCATCATTGGGACCTACATCAATCTGGCCTTGGGGCAGCGCTACACGGGCTCGATGCCCGGCGATCTCTATGCGGCGGCGCGGGAATACATCGAATCGGCGGGCCGACTCGAAAAGGCGGCCATCTACCATGAAAACTCGGCGCGATGGCATGGCCAGGCGCGCAAGTTCATCACCGAGAACCTGAGAAAGTGCGATGTGTTCGACGGCTATGACCTGCTGGGAGCCTGGGACTGCCATTGGCACAACAGCGGCTACGGCTGCGGCTTGCTGAATGAGTTCTTCGAGTTGAAACCCGGCGACACCATGGAACGCGTGCTTCAGTACAACGGCGAAAGCGTACTCCTGCTCGACAACGCCAAGCAGCATGTGTTTCGAACAGGCACGAATTTCGACACCCCTATTATGGCCAGTTTGTATGGAGGCCTCCAACTCAAGCAGGCAAAACTGTCCTGGCAACTCCTGGATGGAGACGCACCGCTGCTGAGCGGAGAAACGGCGGGCCTGAGCGCACCGGATGGAATGGTGTCAACTCTCGGACGAATCCGGTTCACATGGCCTGAGGCAGATCAGGCGCGCCACCTGGCTCTCTGCGTGAGGCTGCACGACGCGGGTTACGATCTGAGCAACCAGTGGGACTTCTGGGTGTTTCCGGAGCGCCCGGTTCCGACGCTGGACGCGGCGGCGGACGCCCGTGCACTGGCTCTCCTTTCGAGCCGGTATACGGGCATCCAGCCGGCAACTGCAACGGGTGTAAAGCTCCGGATCGTCACTGCAATCACGGAAGAGGATCTGCGTCATCTGGAGGACGGCGGCGACATACTGCTGCTGGGAACGGAACCCTTCCCCGCAAATCCAACGCGTTTCCAGATCGGCGTGGCCGGACGCGCGCACATGAACCTCGCCACGGTCATCGCCGAGCACCCGTCGCTCAAATACCTCCCCCATGAGGGTTGGTGCGACTGGCAATTCCAGCGCCTGCTCGAAGACGGAGCGTGCGTCGAATTCAACAAGTTCCCCGCCGATTTCGATCCCATTGTGGAAGTGGTTAGCTCCTACAAATACATCCGCCTGCAGTCGGCGATGTGGGAGGCCCAAACCGAAGGAGGCCGCCTCTTTGTCGTAGCATTCAATCTGGACACGGAAGATCCTGCCGCGCAGGCCCTCCTCGATGGCGTCATCGAATATGTCCAGGGCGACGCTTTTCAGCCCAAGGTAGTGGTGTCTATCGAACGAGTGATCAAGCCCTTGCTCGCGGGCGTGCCCTTCAAGAGCCTTCGGGGAAACGATGGGAACTATTATCCCGGGATGAGCCTGTTCTGATGCATCCATCTCCGTGACCGCGAGGCGTACCGGGACTCCGAGCATTTGTGTCCTGCGCACGAAACATGACTATCGAAAACGCGCACGGAATTCTTTCATGGCTATGGCTCTCCATGGCTGTTGACAGGTCCCGGGCTTGTCTGTGAGACTCACGGGTACGAGGTGGGAGGGGGCACAATGATGCATGATTACGTGGTTTTTCTGGGCTGTCTCGCAGGGGTACTCGCAGTCGTGGCCGGATGTACCGGGGCGCCAGCGCCTGAGCGCACAAGTTCCAGTCAAGACCCGGTCCTGTCATACGACCCCGCTTTTGCCCAGCATGTCGCGCAAGTACGGCAGCGGGCGCCGGAAGGGTTCACGGTGGTTGAGCAGCCGCCGTTTGTGGTTGTCGGCGACGAATCAGCTGAGATGGTCCGGAAACGGGCCGCCGATACCGTCAAATGGGCGGTGGACCGCCTCAAAGAGCTCTATTTCGACTGCGATCCCGTGGAGACGATGGAAATCTGGCTGTTTCGGGACAAAGAAAGCTATATAAAGCACGCGTTCCAGTTGTTCGGCGACACGCCAACCACGCCATTCGGCTACTATTCAGCCGAGCATCGTGCACTTGTCATGAATATTGCCACGGGCGGCGGAACCCTCGTGCACGAGATCGTGCATCCTTATGTGCACGCGAACTTCCCTGAGTGTCCGGTCTGGTTCAACGAAGGCTTGGCGTCGCTCTACGAAGGATGCATCGAAAAAGATGGCCAGATTTACGGCTTGACCAATTGGCGCTTATTCGATCTGAAAGACGCTATCACGGAAGGGAAGACGCTCTCGTTTGAGCAGCTCATGGTTCTCAGCGAAGAGGAGTTCTACGGCGGCACGGTGGACGCCAGTTCCGGCGTGTTCTATGCCCAGGCGCGTTACCTCTGCTATTACCTTCAGGAACAGGGCCTCCTCGTCACGTACTACCGGGATTTTGTCGCGAACGCACAGACGGATCCGACGGGATTCAATACGCTGGTGCGCGTCCTGGGTGAGACCGATATGGCCGCATTCAAGACGAAGTGGGAGGCATTTGTCCAGGAACTGCGCTTTCCGTCGTGAGACAGGCCCTGCCTCCATGACACAGGCCGGCCTGAATTCCCTCGGGAAGTAAACGGTCCCTGACGCAAGGCTGCTCAGCCAGCATCCCCGGGGTTGCGTTGATACCGGAGCAGTGCCGAGCCCGGCGTGTCCATGAGAGTGACTGAGATGCCGCGGTCCATGAGTTCCCGCCCGCTGGATTCCACCGTCGACAGGGTGTCCAGATCGGTCACGGCGTAGGTAAGCTCCGGCTCCAGGCCCTGAAGCCGGAGCTGAAACGAATCGGCGACGGTCTCCTTCCGGCGAAAGGCCTGAACCATGCCGTCGCCCTGTTCTGGACGGTCGAATTGCCAGGCCAGCCAGCACTTCTCATCGAGACTGTATGGCGTGAGGGGATAATAGTCGCCCAGGTAACATTCGGCAACCTGCCGCCACTGTGCAATCATCCGGCGATAGAGGTCCCAGTCCACTTCGGGGCTGCGCACATCGCAGATGAGTCCGAGCGCGGGGGACATGTAGCTGCGGACTGAGTACACGGTCTGTTGCGGGTTGTAATAGACCCCCTCGCCGAAGAAGGGAATCCATGAAGCGATGCCGTAGGTATGCCCCTGGTTGCCAATCGCCCATTGGGGATGGCCCCGGAAGTGCTGATAGTCGCTCCGCAGGAGTGGAATGGCGCGACGCAATGTCTCAATGTCATTGCGGCGTCCCCCGCCGGCGCACGAGTCAATCGGCATCCCGGGATGCCGCCGCAACAATTCGTCCCACATGGCGAGATAGCCCTGAACGTGCAGGTTTTCGTGGATGCCCAGGCGGTCCGGTGGGTCGCTGCCGCGCCAATAGCTCAGGGGACCCAGGTTCATGTCTTGGCGGTAAAAATCGATGCCCTCTTCCCGGATGATGCTGTCGATACGGTTGGTAATCCACTCTCGGGCCTGGCGATCACCCAGGTACAGCAATTCCAGTCCGTAGGCTTCCGGGGGCATGCTCTTCAACATGGCCTGAGGATTGCTCCTGGCCGTAATGCTCCACGGGTAGGCCGCCTCGGACTCAAACCAGACAATCAGGCCCATGTTGCGTTCGTGGACGTAGTCGCTGATGGCTTTCAGGCCGTGGGGAAAGCGGTCTTTTGCAACGACCCATTCACCTTGTCCGCCAGGAAACCAGCCGGCGTCGAGCCACCAGTAATCAAGCTGGATGCCCTGGCGGGTGAGTTCGTCAATAAATAGTTTCTCGCCTTCTTCGGTGTTTTTGGCCCAGCCGTAGAAAGCGTAATCGCAGAAGGTCAGCAAAGGACGCAGAGGTTTTCCGCCGGGATGGGGGAGATTGTGTGCGAGCATCCAGCGCCGCCACAGGTTTTGCGACCGCACAAGGTCATTGCCCCCCCAGAACATCAGCGCGATCAACGGCGTGCGGATCTCCTCGCCCGGCTCGAGATACAACCGGGTGAGCTCTTGCCCGGCGGTAACCTGCAGGCCGCGGTCGGCCCTGTGCGCAAACGTGGCCGCCCACTGGCCCGTCCAGCCGACGGCCAGTATTATGCCAGTCCCGCCCGGCATCGACAGATTGAAATACGGAAACGCGGTGTCGCAGGGGCGTCCGCTGTTCGGCGCGAAGGTATTGNNGGGTATTCGGCCAGAGGGTGAGTTCGTACGGCGCGTAACTGTCGGCAACATTGTGGTCGCCTGTGTTGCCGCGCAGCACGTATCCATCGGAACCATCGCAGGGAAAGGTCACGTCGAGGCCCTGCAACCCCTCGATCAATGGGGTGTTCTCTGTCCCGTTGTTCTTGAGACAGGCCGTCCATTCCACCACCGGAAAATCGCTGTAGGCCACGGCCACCCAGCGGACCTGCAACTTCGACTCCGGGTCCTCGTAGCTCAACCCGTGTTCGGTCCGCTGAGGATCGAGTTGCCGACTCGTACGCTCGAAGGTCCACCCGGGCAGCAGTTCTGCTGAAGGTTTCCCTCCGTAGAAAAAGGAGAATCCGGGTTCCGCCCCCTTGGATGGTCCGGCGCCATCAAAGCGGGCGCCCCAGCGCTGCGCCTCGGCCATCTCTTCAGGCGTCGCCGCAGGGGGCGACGCCTGCAGGGGCAAAGAGAATCCAAGGACCGCTAGAAAAGCCAGCAGTGTCGAGTTGCGCATCGTGGCCCCCCCTGTGAGCATGACCCTCACACCACCGGTGGAAATCCTGCCACAACTTCTGACCCCCTGCAGCTCATCATGTAGGGGATGCCTTGTTTTCACGGGCTATCCGCGTGCCGGTTTCCCCGCGCCTAGAGGACGTCCGGAAGCTGATACGGCGCGCGACGGGGCCGGTCCAGAAAATGATTGGCCCACGCGCTGTTGGTGAACTGTTCCGCCTGGGCGTCCCACTTCAGATGGTTGCCGGTCTCGCCGGTCACCTCGCTCACCCAGCGGGCAATGTTGCCCAGATGAACCATCGTGGCGACGCGGTGGCCCACCTCCGCATGCGCTACGGGATTCTCCCTCGACTTGATGCAGTCGAGCCAGTTCCTGTGATGATTTTCGCTGCGAAACAGTTGAACCTCCGGTTTTTCCAGCGGGGCTTCGATCAATTCCGGCGGATCGGAACTCAGATGATCGCGGGAGATGGTGATGCTGCCCTGCTCGCCGATGAACGTAGCCCCCGTATTGATGTCTTCCCCGAATTCCAGGGTGATATCGCCCGGAAGCCGCATGAACAATTTCGGATTCAGCCCTTTGAGACCGCTGTGACACTGCGTGCAGGCTCGGTCGGGATACGTGTCGGGATGGTAGATCACCGATTTGAACGGCTCGCCCTCGGCCCACACTTCCTCCGGGCCGCTCTCATCCATGCCCAGGGCCCGTTGCACGATGTCGAGACCGTGGGGGCCGAAACAGGCAAACTCCCCGCCGCCAAACTCCCGCATGGAATACCACGCGCCGTAGGTGATGTCCGGGCTGTCGGCGGTGAGAAGATGATTGTAGGGCTGCGGTTGAACCTGGCCGCACCACATGTCCCAGTCGAGCTCCGGGGGAACCGGTTCCTCGGGCAGACCGTTCAGCCACGGGCTGAGATAATGATGGGTCACCACGCGGGTCACTTTGCCGATGCGGCCATTGCGCACCAGCATGCAGCCCGTGTGTTCCTTCTCGCCCGACCGCTGCTGCATGCCTGTCTGCAAGACCCGGTTGTGCTTTTTCACCGCCTCGGCCATCAGGCGCCCTTCCCGCACGGTCAGCGAGAAGCACTTTTCGCAATAGATGTCCTTACCCGCCTGGGCCGCATGAATCGTGTGCAGCGCGTGCCAGTGGTGGGGAGTGGCGATGATGACCGCGTCGATATCGTCACGGTCCAGGAGCCGGCGGTAATCCTGGTACGCGTCCGCGCCCAGCCCGTCGGCGGCGGCATTGGCTTTCCGCATGTCGACATCGGCCACCGCCGCAATCCGGACCTCCTCGTAGCCCGAGAACGCGCGCATGTGACTGCTGCCCATCACGCCAATGCCAATGCCCCCAAGGATGATGCGGTCGTTCGCCCCCGGGGTGCCCGCACTGGCCAGCACGCCCGAAGGGAGAATCATGGGAGCAGCCGCGGCTCCCACCGCCCCCGCCACGCTGTGCTTCAAAAAACTGCGCCTCGTTGAACTTTTCATTGCGTCTTCTCCTGTCTAGTGCACGGCACCTGCCGGCACGGAAGCGAACCCGTATGAATCAGTGCCCGTGAAACAGAGGGTGGAGCCCGCAACCAGCTCGCGGGCTTCCGCGATGGCTTCGACTTCAGTTCCCCATCTCCGGCCCGGCGTGGTCCCGGGCAGCACGAACCTCATCATAAAGACCCGGGCACGCGGTTTCAAAACAGTATTGCCGTTAATTGACCTCAATTGTCCCCTCCGGATGCAGGTCCACGTCCGTTAGGCAGGCTGCCCGGTCCAGTGTGGAAGTGGGCCCTGAGTAAGCCGGTGGCCGCATGGTGCAGAAACGCCTCGACGTGGGGGGCGTCTCACCACAACACGTGCCGCGCCAGGAACCTGCTCAGTACCGTGAATCAATGGACAACTTCGTCTCCTGTCACTCTTTTCGCAGACCTGGAGCGCATTCAGGCACTGCGACGCGCCACCCTGGCCCTCGCGTGATATAAAGTTTGTCACGGCTGACAAAAAAGTGTCTCCTTTTCGGGTTGGGGAGCTGTTTTCGTGGCTGTGCGTACCACGCAAATGTTTGTGTAGTACCGTTTTAGCGGGTGCTTGCATTCTTGGCACTTGAATTGCTATTTTAACAGGAGAACATTGCGGACTTTGTGGTATCCACAATAGATGTATGCCTGGTGTGGGTTACACGCTCTGGTCGAGGGGAGGAGTGCGGCACACGCGCACCGTGCTTGCGGGGGCGGGCAGGAAGGGGAGCAGGCGTCCATCAGGACGGGTTGGGTGCAGCGGAACGCGGAGTGGCAAAGCAATGGCTATCGGAAGCAGTCAAATCATGATGCGGGACAATGACCAGCGAGTCGACCCCGAGGCTCAGAAGGTTCCCTGCGCAGAGACGCTCGGGGAAACGGAACCGGGCAACGGCACCCGGCGCAAGAAAGTACTCGCGGTTTCGTCTGGCGGCGGCCATTGGGTGCAGATGATGAGACTGACCTCCGTTCTGTGCGCCCATGACGTGGTGTTTGCCACGGTCAACAAGGCCTATGGCTGCGATGTCCCCGGCGCCAAGATGTATGCGGTGGTGGATGCGACCGCCTGGAATAAGTTGAAACTGCTTCTGCAGGCGATGGAAGTCTTGCTGATCCTCCTGCGGGTCCGGCCCGACGTGGTGGTCTCCACGGGCGCCGCCCCGGGATATTTCGCCATCCGTCTTGGTAAGCTTCTGGGGGCGCGGACCATCTGGATTGACAGCATCGCGAACGTCGAGCGCCTGTCGATGTCCGGGGCCCGGGTCGGTGAATATGCGGATCTCTGGCTGACCCAATGGCCTCACCTCGCCCTCGATTCGGGTCCCGCATATCGGGGGGCGGTGGTATGATCCTCGTCACGGTCGGCGCACAGATGCCGTTTGATCGGTTGATTGCAGCGGTGGACCATTGGGCGGAAGTAAGCGGGTGTACGGATATCTTCGCGCAGATCGGCGATACCGAATTCCGCCCCAACCACCTCCGGTGGACCCAGTTTGTCAAGCCCGACCAGTTTCGGGAACTGGTCGAATCGGCCGACCTTGTCGTTGCCCACGCCGGAATGGGCAGCGTCTTGACGGCGCTCGAGCTGGGCAAACCGATCATCGTGATGCCGCGGCGCGGCGCCCTCCGCGAAACCCGAAACGACCATCAGGTGGCCACAGCCCGCCAACTGGGCAGTCAGGGCCTGGTGACCGTCGCATGGGACGAATACGAACTCGTTGAAAAGCTGGACACCCAGTTGGGACAGATTGAGGTGGCCGACAGAATTCCCCGGCAGGCGTCGGACAGTCTCTGCAGCGCGTTGACGGAGTTCATCTCCCGGTCGCGCAGCGGTATCGTCAACGGGATTATCTGCTTTGGCGGCGTGGACTGGTGGTATCACAATCGCGGCCATTACGATATCCAGATGATGCGGGAACTCAGCCGCCACACCCCCGTCCTCTATGTGAACTCCATTGGAATGCGGACCCCCAGGCTCTCCGAAGGAAAGGTCTTCGCGGGCCGCGTCTTTCGCAAGATGAAAAGCTGGAGCCATGGACTCGAGCTTGTGCGCGAGAACTTCGCCGTGTTGAGCCCGGTCTCCATACCGAAATTCCGAAACACCGGAGCAGCAAAAGCCCTGCTTGCGGAACAAGTCCGGGATTCCGCGGCCTGGATGGGCATTACGCGACCGCTGGTGTGGGTCGCGGTGCCGACCGCGTCCGATCTGCTGGACCGCATCCCCGCCGCAGGTCTGGTCTATCAGCGGACCGACCGGTTTGAGCACTATCCCGGCGTGGATGCGGAGCGCATTCGTGCATACGACTTGAAACTGAAAGCAGACGCCGACCTGACGCTGTTCTGTTCCACAAGCGTCTTTGAGGACGAAAAACCGGAATGCCGCACGGCGGCCCTCGTCGATCATGGCGTCGACTACGAGCAGTTCGAGGCGGCCGGGGATGGCGCATCGCCTGAACCCGACGATGTGAAGGCGATCCCACACCCGAGAATCGGTTTTGTGGGAGGAATAGACGCCCACACATTCGATCCTGAGCTGTTTCTGCAAACCGCTTCGGCGCTGCCCGAGTGCGCTTTCGTCATGGTGGGCGCCTGCTCGCTGCCCGAAGGCTGGTGCAGTCTCGAGAACGTGCATTTTCTCGGGCGAAAACCCTATGACGAGGTCGCGGCGTACATGGCTGCCTGCGACGTATTGATCATGCCCTGGAACCGCAGCCCCTGGATACAGGCCTGCAACCCGGTCAAACTGAAGGAATATCTCGCGGTGGGACGGCCGGTCGTCAGCACCGCATTCGATGAGTTGGAGCGCTATGCCGGATTGGTCCACGTCGCTCGTGATACAACGGAGTTTATTGAGGGAATTCGCGCGGCCCTCGCCACCCGGCCGGATGTGGCCGCCATGCGCCAGCGGGTCAAAGGAGAAACCTGGACGGCGAAGGCAGGGGCCGTGATGGAAAACCTGCAAAAGGCGGGCGTTTCATTTCGCGGCGCGGCAGCAGCAGACCGAAGGGCCGCCGCCGCCAGAAAACTCGCCGGAAACGGGACAGGCGAAAACGGGGCCAAGGCCACGGTCAATAACAGATTCTACCGCTATCCGCTGGGACTCATTCTCCCTTCCAAACGGGGCACCTATTGGAGAAAGCGGTACTTCATCGGCGCGTTCATCATGGCGCTCCTGGCGATCTGGGTCACCCGCGAGGCGTGGTCCGACATGTTCCGGCTGGCCAGCCGGGATGAGGAGTCCAGCCATATCTGGCTGGTGCTGCCCGTCGCGCTCTGGCTGGCCTGGGTACGGCGCGAAGAAGTGAGTGTTCCAAGGCGGTCCGGCTACCTGATAGCGCCGCTTCTTGTCGTGTTCGGGTGGCTGCTCTATTCCGTTGGCGACACCTTTCTTTTCCAGAGTCTGTGGCATCTGGGGGCTGTCGTGATCGTGGCCGGCTGCGCTCTTTCGGTGCTGGGCGGAAGCGTGCTCCTGCGCTTCTGGCCCTCGTTCGCGGTGCTGGTGTTTCTCGTGCCTGTTCCCAAGATAGTCCAGCAGCAGATCGGCCTGCCCATGCAGGAGTTCACCGCCCGAATCACGGCATTTGTTCTCGATACCCTGGGTACCCCCATCGCCCTGAGCGGCAGTGTGCTGCAGGTGAATGGAGTTTCTGTTGCCGTGGCGGAAGCGTGCAACGGCATCCGCATGCTCTTTGCCTTGACCCTGGTTTGTTTCCTGTACGCATTCAGCACCCGTCTCAGCACGTGGACCAGAATCCTGATTGTCCTGATGAGCCCGTTCGTTGCCGTTGCCGCCAATGTCCTGCGGCTGGTTCCGACCGTCTGGCTCTACGGATACACCAACAGCGAGACGGCCGATAGGTTCCATGACATCAGCGGCTGGGCCATGATGCCCGTCGCGTTGTTCGGGCTGTTCTGCGCGGGCGCGTTGCTCCGCTGGACGCTCGCCAAGGACAGCGATCAGCCTGAGGAGGTGCACCAGAGTGTGGCGTCCAGCGCGTAAACCAAGTGCTGCCCGCGAAGACGGAGGACCCCCCCGATGAAAGTGCTCGCGCCACTGCTCTCGCTCGCGTTGCTCGCGGCCGTGGCTGTGGACCAGGGGTTACGCCACCAGGTGCCGTCCGGGGCGGGAACCTATCATGCCTTGGTCCGCGAAGCGGCAAAGACGATCCCCTATCAGCTCGGGAACTGGGTTGGCGTCGATTCCGAGATTTCGCGGGGCGCGCTTCAGATCCTCGACGCCAATGTGGCCTTGAGCCGTTCGTACCGGCAAGTCGGCACGAACCGGGCGGGGACGCTGCTCATTGTCCAATGCGCCGATGCCCGAAGCCTCCTGGGGCACTATCCGCCGGTATGTTATCCCTCGCAGGGATGGTCGCAAATCTCCGCCAAACCGCGCGTTATCGAAGTAGACGGGGTTTCCCTGCGCGCAACGGAGTACATTTTCGCCTACGAAACCCTGGCCCAGTTCACCCGGCTTGCTGTGTTACACTTTACGGTGCTCCCGGACGGACGCACCGCGCCTGACATGGAACCCCTCGAGCGCGTCGCCCGGGAGCGAAAAACGAAATTTCTGGGCGGCGCAAGCCTCCAATTTGTATCGGACGCGAGCCTTTCAGAGCAGGATCGCGATGAAGTTTACGGCCTGTTATACCAGGCCGCGAAAGCGTGGATTGACGCGGTACAATCGGGAACCAAGAGAGCACCATGAATCAACACCGACTGCCAACGTTGCCCAATCAGGCGGGCTACCCCGCTTCGCCAAAGGGGCCAAGTGCCGCCCCGGAGCAGAATCCTCTGCTGTTGGTTCACCGCCTGTTGCGCGGGCGATACGCGGCGGCGCTTCTTCTTGCGGGTCTGCTCGGCCTTGTCGGCGGCCTCTGCGGCTACAAGGCGCTGTCGCTGGAATATCAGAGCACCGCTCAGATTCGCATCGCGCCGGTGATGCCCAAAGTCCTCTTTGAAAGCGAGCAGAGCAGCGTGCTGCCCATGTTCGATTCCTTCGTACAGACGCAGGTCTCGCTCATCCAGAGCCGTCGCGTCGTCGACATGGCCATGCAGGGCGCGACCTGGAAAGGCGCCGGCGGCGAGTATTCCCTCGAGCGCGTCGGCGATTTCATGGAACAACTGAGCGTTGTCCATCCCAAAAACACCGAGATTATTCAGGTGTCGTTCACGGACCGCGAGCCGCGGGCCGCCCAGGCGGGGGCCAAATCGGTCGTCGACGCGTATCTGGGCATCTACGGGGGCGAGGACCTCGATACCGCAACCCAGCGGTTCGAATTGCTGGAAGAACGGGCCAAGTCGCTCGCCAACGAGATCGAGGGTTACCAGTCTCAGATGTACGAGATCGCCAACGAATACGGTTCGAACGCCCTTGAAGGAATCTATGCGTTTGAGGCCGAAGAACTGCAAAAGCTGCAGACCGAGCTCGAGTCCGCGAAAATTGAGTTGGCGACGTTTGAATCCGCGAGCAAGGACGGCATTCTGCCGAATATCGGAAAAGACCCCACCAAACTCACCGTAGAGGAAATCGCAACCGTCGACAGCTGGATGCAGCAACTCCTCGATACCCGGAAACAGCTCCGCTGGAGCATGGACGAGATCAAAACGCGATACAAGGATCCTGAACAGCGTCCCGAATATCGCCTGGCGCGGGAACGCTTGAATACCCAGGAAGAGGAGATCGAGAACTACGCGAGCCTGTACCGGGAGCAGGCCGCGACCAATGCCGGATTGTCCACGGCGGGGGCAAATACCGCCGAAACCATGAAGGCGGACCTGGAATTGAGGGTCGAGCGCCTTCAACAGCTTTTCGATGAGAAGCGGGAACGCACGCTGGCGCTGGGCAGGCAGAACCTCCAGATCGAAAAACTCCGGGGCCAGATTGCCCGTGCGCAGGAAAGTCTCGACAAGACCAACGCCCGCATCGAACAGTTGAGCATTGAATCCGCCATCGGCGGCCGCATCGATTTACTGACCGAAGCGGATATGCCCTCTTTGCCGTCAAATGCCCGCCGGCGCACCCAATTTGCCATTCTGGGCGGCATGGGCGGCGCCGGACTCGGTATCGCATTGGTCATGTTGTTCGGCCGGGTCAACCGGCGGATACGCGACGTGGTGGATGCGGAAACGTCCCGCCCGAAACTGCTCGGCGTACTTCCCGAACTCCCGGAGAGACTCTCCGACCCGGGGGAGGCCATGCTCACCGCGCAAAGTGTCCACCATATCCGGACGCTGCTCCAGATACATGCGGGAGCGCAACAGCCCGTCTCGCTCACGGTCACCAGCGCAAGCAGCGGGACCGGCAAGACCAGCCTGGTCCTCTCGCTGGGCTTGTCGTTCGCCGCGGCAGGAAGCCGTACTCTGCTTATTGATGCGGACCTGGTAGGCACGGAGCTTACGCGCCGGACGCGCGCGGCCGGTTGGCTCAGCCTGGGGCGTGTCTTGAGTGAATATGACATGATCAGCGAGGACGAGCGCCAGAAGGCGATGGGCGCTGCCAGCTCTCCGGACGCGGGCCGGCAGGGGGGGGCGCCGGATCTGGCGGGAGCCGAATTGGCGCACGGACTCTCGATTCATAGCGAGCCGGGAATGGGCCTGGCCGATGCGCTCCGCGGCGAGCCGATCGGGAACTGTATTTCCACTCTGGGCGTGCCAAACCTCTGCATACTTCCTGCCTGTGGGGCTTCCGGAATTGCGGCCAACGGTTTTTCGCCTGCGTCTGCGCGCATGCTCCTCGACCAGGTCTCCGGAGCCTACGATGTCGTGTTGGTGGATACGGGGCCAATACCCGGTCAAACGGAATCGTCCGTAATGGCCGCCTGCACCGACGGTGTAATCATGATGGTATCGCGCGGTGAGCATGACGCTGACGTGCGCAAGGCCCTGCAGCACCTGGAACTGATAAACGCGCAGATAATCGGACTGGTATTCAATCGGGCCAAAAACCACGATATGGAGCGTTCCGGCTATTCTTCGTCGAGAGCCAGTAAGCGCTCCGCTTCGGGCGAGGCGGAGAGTGGCGGCCATATCAGTGAGGTTTTGGCTGGCGCGGAGGCCTATGCCCGCTTTGGTCCGCTCGCGCAGTCCGTGCTGTGCATGTCAATGGATTCGGTCATTTCCCGGGGGGCCGTCGGGGAACAGTCCAGTTCGTAAAAAGGTAGGTTATGCGCAAGAAACGTCTGATCATCGTTTTGACGACGCTACTCGTCGTGTTATGTGCCGTGGGAGGAGCTGTCTACTACCGCCATGCCTCCCTGAACAGGCAGGCCCTGGCGTGCCGTGCGCGCGGCATGGAAGCCGCTGAAGCCGGCGACCACACCACGGCCCTCGACCAGGTGGGCCGGTATTTGCAGCGCTTTGGCATGGACAAGGACGTGGATGCCCTGTTTGCCTATGGCAAGGCGCGCAGGAATGTCCCCGCTCCCAACAACAAGCACCTGCAGCAGGCCATGGCGGTCTTTGCGCGAATTCTCGAATTGGACCCCGCACATAGAGGGGCCCAGAACGAGCTCCTTGACCTGTATACTTCCGTCGGCTTCGCGGAAGAAGCCACCGTGCTTGCGGACAAGATTCTCCCCGTTCCTCCACAGGGTACGCCACTCGAGAAACTTCTGACGGTCGAACACATGCCTGCGCTTCGTGCCAAAGCGGTTGCCCTCGCCAGGCAGCGTAAATTCGATGAGGCACTGCGGTTCGCTTCTTATGCCGTGAATCTCGCGCCGGAGGATCGGGAAAACCACCTGCTGGTATTTTCGCTCATGGAACGGGCCGGCAAACCGGCCGGTGAACTCCTGGCCTATGCGGAGGAGATCGCGGCGCTCGCACCCGCGGAACTGGAAAACCACTTCCTCGTTCTGGCAAAGATGCAGCAGGCCGGCAAGTCCGGCGAAGAGCTTCTTGCATACGCCACCGCACAGCAGGACAAACTCGCTTCGCAGGACGGCCTCTTGCAGGTGCTGCAGGCGACCGCACACGAAATCGCCGGAAATCACGAGGAAGCCAGACGCCTTCTTGAACAAGCTGCCGAACGCATCTCCCCCGATGTCAAGACCGTGTTCATTGTCAATAACTTCCTTAACAGGCTGGGCAGTTTCGATGCGTCGGTTCAACTGCTTGAACGAGCCGCCGCGGCATCCAGCGATGACCGCCTGCAGCTCATGCTCGTGCGCCAACTCTTCGAACGGGGAAACGCAAGCGCGGTGCTTGAGAAGACGAGTGGGACGCCGATTGAGGAGCTGGACACGGCCATGCTCGCCATCCGGGCCCTGGCCTGTGCGGCGGAACGCCAGACCGGCGATGTGAACGCGATTGCCACTGAATTGGAGCGCCGCGAAGGAGATGCGGTTGCGCGGGCATGGGCGCCCTTGTTGCGCGCGGTGTGGGGGGGAGGACAGGAAACCCCGCCCGCGGAGGTGGTGGCCCTGTGCGATGAAGCGATTGGCCTGCAGGGTGAGAACCCCTATTTCCACTATCTGCGCGCCGTGGCCTGCGAACGTCTTGGCGAGACTGACCTCGCCTTAAGTTCCTGGCAGCATGCCCGGCAGTACGCGCCTGCCTGGGCGGAACCGGCCATCCGGACCGCCTCCCTGGCGGCCTCCATGGGAAACCGGGCCGAAGCCGTCCAGCTCGCTATGCAGGCGCTGAAACTGGCTCCCAACAACATCGGCGTGGCCGCGGAAGCCGCCGTCATCATCGGAGGCGAGGCCGGACGCCTGACCGATGACGGAAGGCAGCAATTGTTCAAGTTGGTCGAGCAGGTTCAGACCGCTCGCCCGCTCGAGCCTCGAACGCTTCCGCTGTATGCCGACCTCCTGGCCCGCAACGGCGATGCGGCAGGAGCGGCCGATAAGATCAGGCAGGCCCTCAACTCCCAGGAGACGCTCTCGGATGCCGCGCTTCTGCAACTGGCGCGCGTGAGCGACACCCATGGCCTGGGGCTGGCCGAGGCCTGCTATGAGAAGGCCGAAGGCGCCGCCGGCATCACGCCGGGAATGGCGTTTGCCAGAGCGGTTTCCGCCCACAACGCGGGCGATGGCGACAAGGGTCTGCAGGACCTGGCCACCGCGGTCAAAGCCGCCGAAGACTCGCCCGGATGGGAGACCGTCCTTCCGGAGTATCTCGAACTGACGGGCGCGCCGGATGCGGCCGAGGCCTGGGCCAAAGCGGCCGACCAACACGCCGACAACACCGGCGTGCAGCGGCGCGTCCTCGCCTCCAGAACGGCCTGGCAGGATACGGACCTCATCGGCCGCGTGATCGAGCGCTTGAAAGACCAGACCGGCGAACAGGCCATGGGCTGGAGGGTCGCACGGGCCCGATGGCTGCTGCTCACCGATTCCTCCGAGAAGGCCGCCGCCGAAGCCATCGCCATCCTGAACGACGTCATCCGCGCCTCCGCGCCGCAAGCCGACCGGCATACCTTGCTGGCGGCCGCGTTTGAACGCCTGAACAACTACGAAGGCGCCCTGTACAGCCTCACCAACGCCCTGCAGATTGCGCCCGAATCCAACGCCATCCGATTCCAGTTGGCGCGCATCTCCCAGATCCGGGGTCAGACCGACCGGGCACGGCAATACATCGAAGACGCGCTTCGCAATCCGGCGGTGTCCCCCGACGACATGCGCCGCGCCGCCGCCATATTCGCCTCGCAAAACGAGATCGACCGCGCCATCGCGCTTCAGTTGCAGACGCATCCCCCGGAAGACCGCGAGAATCCGGCGGACCTCCTGCTCGCCGAGTTCTATCGCCGCGGCAACATGCCCGAAAAGGCGGAGGCGATCTGCACCCGCCTCCTCCAGGAAACCCCTACCGCGCAGGTCGTTCAGTTTACCGCCGACCTCCTCGCCTCCCAGGGACGCACCCAGGAAGCCGAAACCGTGCTTGCCCGGCTAGAGGCCGTCGAAACACAACCGGGAATCCGCGAGTTGATCCGCGCGGAGTACCAGAGCCGCTACGGTACCCCGGAGGATGCGCGGCGCCAGTTTGAAGCCGCCATCGCCGCGCGGCGCGACGATCCCGCCGTATGGAAACGCTACCTCGCTTTTCTAACGCGCAGCGGCGCTGCGGCAGAGGCCGCCGGCCTGCTCAGCGAAGCCGCCGCGGCCTGTCCCAATGAGCCCGTCTTCGCCCAACTGGCCGAACACAACGCCATCCTCAGCACGGTCGCGAACCGTCCCCTGGCCCAACCCCTCATCGCCACGGCCATCGAAATGCCCGGACGCCACGACGCGACCTTCGACGCCCTGCAAATCATCGCGAATACCCCCGAGAACGACCCGGAGCGCCTCGCCCTCCAACTCCGCCAGCTCACCGAGCGCTACCCCAATTTCCTCGCCCTGAAAATGCAGCTCGTCCGCCTTTACGGCAGCATGGGCCGTCATGACGACGCCGCAAAAGTCGCCGGCCAGGCCATGCGCGACTTCCCCAGCGAATACGAACCCGCCTGGCTCGCCGCCGAAGCCTACGCCGCAACCGGCCAATGGATGGAATCCCTCCGCGCCGCCGAAAACTGGCGTAACCGCGCCCTTGGACGCGCCGAAGGCGCCGATCTCCTCATCGCGGAAGCACAGATCCGCCTCGGCGAAAGCTCCCAGGCCCTCGAAACCCTCCGCCCCTACGTCGACGGCTCCGGCGAGGCCGGACGCGACGGCTATTCCCCGGCGCTCGTACAGCAGGCCCGCGCACTCATCTCCGCCGCACAACCCGCGGAGGCCGCCGCACTCCTCCTGCCGCGCCTGACCCCCTCCGCCGACACCGACGACGCCCGAAAGGCCGCCACCCAATGGCGTATGGCATGGGTCCGCCTCGCCTCCTCCGAGATCAAGGACGATACCACCGCCACCGAATGGCTCCTCCAGGTCACCCCGCGCATCCCCGACGCCGAACTCGGCGAGCGCCTCATGCTCGCCTCGGGATGGTACGCCCTCGCCAACCGAAACGCCGCCCCCGACAACCCCAGCCTGCAGAGCGCCCGCGCCACCCTCCAAACCCTCGCCGACTCGCCCGGCGCCGACGCCAAACTCTTCTTTGACCTCGCCGTCGTCGCCGACCTCGCCAAAGATTACCCCCAGGCCGAAACCTGGTACCTCCGCGCACTCGACGCCGACCCCGCACTCGCCGTCGCCCGGAACAACCTCGCCATGCGCTACGTACTCGAAGAACGCCGCCTCGACGACGCACTCAAACTTGCCCGCGAAGCCGTCCAGGCCGAACCCGAAAACGCCAGCTACCACGACACCCTCGCCCAGGCCCAGGCCGCACTCGGAAACTACGACGACGCCATCCAGGCCCTCACCCGAGCCGCCGAACTCCAGCCCAACCAGCGAAAATGGCGCGACAACATCGAACTCATCAAACAGCGGCAACAGCAACCC
>DDYW01000109.1:30885-45185 GCA_002348185.1 Candidatus Hydrogenedentes bacterium UBA2224
TCCCGCTCCGGACCCCGGTCAAAATCGTGCATCAGCACCACACCGCCCCCCGACCGCAACACCGCCTCGACCGTCCGCTCCGGCGGCGGCAATTCCGCCCATGTGTCCCCCGAATCCACCGTCCACCAGCAGATCCGCGCCCCCCGCCGCCGCAACGCCCGCCACGTCCCATACGACAACTTCCCGTGCGGCGGACGAAACAGCCCGTCCGCCTTCACCCAGCGCGCCGCCGCCGCATACCCCGCCTCAATGTCCTTGACCGCATCCCCCCGGCCCTGCCACGCATTCCGGTGGTCAAACGAATGCACCCCCAGCTCGTGCCCGGCCTCCCTCACGAAATCCACCGTCTCCCCGTCCTCAACCACCCGCCGGCCCAACACAAAAAACGTCGCCCGCGCCCCGTGCGCACCCAACAACGACACCACCCCCCGCGATAACCGCCGCCCCGGACCATCGTCATACGTCAACACCAGACCCCGCCCCACACGGCACAATCGCTCCAGCTCCCGCACCGCACGCAAGCGGAGGAGGTAGTATGGAATGCGAAATACCATGACCAGGTGAATTCTCCCCTTATCGCTCAAAGCGGCTGTGTACGATCCACGATTTCACCAAACCGCATATACGCTCAGGAACAATCTGAGCATCAGGAAAGAACTCCTTCAATTCGCTGCGCGTCAGTAGACGCACCTCATCGACCAATCGTTCGGCCCCCTCTCGTGTTTCACATGGGCCCCGTCTCCCGCACCGCCGTCTCATGATGATTCGTATCCTCAGAGCACGTGGCAAGAACTGCCACAACGGCACCTGGAAGTGCGGCTCCATGGGAAACCACCGATTGGGCGTCTGCAGCCAGTAGTCACGGCCAACCCGAGCAACTTCTCTTGCCATTCGGTGCTGATGTTCTCGGCTGAAGAGATGCTCAATCACCGAATTGCTGAAAACAATATCAACGCTTTGATCCTCAAAACCGGATAGGTCTGTTGCATCACCGACCACCGAAATAATACGACCATGGGTTTGACTGGCTGGAAACAGGTTTAAGAGGGTTATCTGAACGTCTTCCCGTTCAGCCCATCCTCGTTGTTCCCAGAATTCCACCGTACCCCCGATGTCCAGGATGGATAACGGATGCGGCAGATGAGCGCACAGATTCTCAAAATGCCGAAAACGACGGTTCCGCATCCGGTTCGAGAGCGACTCCGGCCGCTCAACGTCACTCATGCGGCGAAACAGATCACCTATCAAGGTTTAAATCTCCCCCTGCCCAGCCCATTCCTCTCGCCTTCGCAACACATCCAGCCAAGCCCTCGCGCTGTCAAATGTGCCGCCTCTTTTAAGCACATGTGAGAGGAATCCCGTCAAGCAAGCGCGAACGGCCCATATATGAAGCAATGCTACGAACGCCCTGGCTCGCAGGGGTCCCCAGTGCTTGTGAAAGAGGAGCGCCTGGGTCCGAAAAAGCCGTACTATCTTGTCCGCTCTCACGGTCTCGGATGCTCCACCATAGTGAATGATCTCAGCAGCTGGGCAGAGTAAACACGTTGTTCCAAGCTGCCGCGCGCGAAGGCATAGGTCCCAATCCTCGCCATACATATAAAAGGACTCATCAAAACCGTCAAGTGCGTGCCACAAATCGCGCCGTATGAGAAGGAAACACCCACTCACAATGTCCACGGGTCGCACCGTATTCCTGGCCCAGCCACCGTACGAGTCATAATTCAGCAGAGGTGAACTTTTCGCCAGTCCGCTGAGTCCGAGGGCACGGCACATCAAACCCCATGCCGACGGTATTCGCCAGCACGACGTAGCATTCAGCGAACCATCCCCAAAGATCGTTCGCCCGCCAAATATCCCCGTCTCCGGATGCTCCTCCGCGAAATCCACGATCCGGTCGATAGCACCATTCAAAACCACCGTATCCGGGTTCAACAACAAGAGGTACTTCCCTCGTGCCTCTCGCGCCGCCAGATTGTTCGCCGCGGCAAAGCCTAAGTTCTTCGTACTCGCGATCAGATGAACTTCCGGAAACCGTTCGCGAATCGCTTCGCCGGAGCCGTCGCTTGATGCATTGTCCACCGCGATGGTTTCAAATGGATGGTTCTGAGTTTCACGAAATACCGAATCGATGCACGCCAACGTCATCTCGCACGTGTTGTAACTGACGATAATTACCGACACGTCCGGACAGTCACGAATCCGCGCACGAGTTTCATTCAAATTGGACAAAGACAATGCCTCCAGAACCCTTGACCTGAGAATCTTGCACGGCGAGAGTCTCTGATATCATTTTCTTTTCCGCTGATACATTAGGGCCAACAAAGCTGGAGCACATCGCAGGAAGGCTCCCGATCATTGCAAGGTTCAAGTACCAAAGCATAATTATCTGCCCAAAATACGATACGCCAAAGTAGGTCACGACATGGACAAACAGAGAAACACCCACGCAGAAGACGAGAAAATGCCGGGGTGACTTGTCCTCCAGGAGTCGGAGCGCCTTCCCGAGCATGCCAAACGCAACGGCAATTCCCGCAATGAACGCGACCAGCGTAATCAGACCACCACGAAGCGCTTCGAGAATGTACTGATTCGTGATGTCACTCATGTCCTCGTTGCCCCAACTCAAAGGATTGGCTTCTCCCAACATCCACCATTTCGAGAAGTTGTTTATCGTCGCGTTCATTATGCTGTACCGGTGATATCCAGTAGAGCCCCCCACAATGTCCACACGCGCAAGCAAGTGCCAAACGGGGTGGTTCATTGCGAAATGCAACACGACCAGCGAGCCGAAAAATGCCCACCTCACGGCACGCAATTGATGGCGCAGGAGGTAGAATGACACGCCGATAAACACCAGCAGAACCGACATCACCGGAGTACTGGATGCGCACATGAGCACAATAAGCGCCGAACAGGCGAGCCCACAAATGGACAACCACTTGCGGCCATGTATCAAGTGGGCGACCATCAAAGGCATGATTGATGCCCAGAAACACCCGGCGAGTATCGCATGCGCAAACGCGCCCTGACAACGCAACCGACCCTCCCGAATAACCGTGATTTGCGGAACTCCTCCAAAGATCGAGAAGGCGTTCCGGCCTGTTCTCTGCTCGATGAGGAATGCTACCGCGACGGGAAGACTCATTATGATGAAACCCAGCACCAGCCGATCAAGGTCCTCGAAGCTCTGCAGTACGCATCGGAAAAAAAAGTACATCCCCAACCCCTCAAATGCCCATCCCAATCTGTTGATCAAGGCGCTCCCTGTCCCCTGTTGAAACGTATAAATGACTATCCCACTGACCATCCAAGCTGCGAAAAGTGTATCCAAGCGGTTCCACTTGAAGCCGCGAAACTCATTCCGCAAAAACAGCCGTGTCCATGCGAACAATACCAGGATACGCAGGAGGCTAAAGTCCAGGCTCATAACCACCAGGCGCTGTGCGGAGGGAATGGAACACGCAACGATGATCATGGGGAAGACAGCAAATCGCCGCGGAAGAAGGACCAGAGCGGCCCCTAGTATCAATACCGCGGCTAAACCGACGGGATGTAACACAGTCTGGTTATAGAAATCTCCAAAACCGCCCACAATCAGCACCCTTTCATTGCAAGCAAGAAAGTACGCGAAATGGGTTTGGTCTTGAGGGGTCCACGCATACTCATTGATTCTCCATGGGTCGCTCAGTCGCCGCGAAGATAGGATCGCCATACGTTCTTGATGCGCGATGCAGACGACGAGCCCACAACACGTTTTAGAACCATGGCGATCCCAGTGGCGCCTCTATCCAGGATCCGGGCTAATTGCGGCCGCACTGAATCGCCGTAAATATGCACCGCCGACTCCTGCCAACTCTCGGTCCCGTAGATACGCTTGTACTCTGCGTCTCCAAACCCGAAGTCCACCCAATTCATACCGTCTTCACATGCCCTTGCGATGCATTTGAGTAAAAGATGTTTTCCGGGTGAATACTTTTCATATTCTGGCAAATAACCCGTGGCCACCAAATACAAGGTATCGTTTTCGTTCCAGCCCAGCCAGAATGCCACCGGCTTACTGTTGCCGATGAGGAAGTGAGCCCGTAAGGAGTTGTCGGACGCCGCCAATTGCAGCAGTATCGTCCAAAGCTCGTCTGTCTTCACCAATCCACCACCCACGTTCGCATGATAGGTTTGCCCGCCTATCCACGAAGCATGCTCCAAGATGAATCCTATGTCGTCACGCTGTGTCAGGGTCAACCACTCACAGCCCTCACTAAAGACACGATCAAGCTTGCGGCGCTCATTTCGCAGATTATGCCGATGTTTGCTCGAAAAGGTCTCCATGATCCCATCGAAGGAAGCCTCGAGTCGCGTTACCCAATGGGGAGTTGCGGGCGGAATGGACACGCCTTTCCGCTTGCTTAGGCAATCCATGATCGGACTGTCTATCGACAACATGTTTAAAATAATGTGATCGCAGCGTCCTGTCCCGTTAAGGCATTCCAACAGAGCATCGGTTACAGTCTCGGCTGCGACATCTCCGAGAATTCCGCCATACACGACAACCAGTGTATCGAGCACCGGAGTCCGAATAGGCAGATACCCTATACGCCGAGTGACGCGCATGGGTTCACGCCTGGCAATGATCATCCCTTGACGTCCGTCACTGTCTTTTAGTTCGAGGATGACAGGTTCTGACCCAAGCGCGCGCGTCGTTGCAAGGAAGCGGTCGGGTTGCGCGTTGGGCGTGGGTCGTTCAGCTTTGGACCAGAGCAATCGCCAACGGTCCATAGTATCTGTGGGGATGTCGAAGCCGTATGAAGATGTATCTGTTGTCATCTTTATCACTTGTCTCCGCATGCGAATAGCAGGGATCTCTTCTCATCTCTATGGCGCCTTGCCGTCTCACTGCAGCGCCGCAGCGTGGTGCGGTGAGCCGATGCTCGCATATTGGAGGCTGACAAGGTCCGGATGTGCGGCATTTCTAATCGAAAGTGCGGTCGGCGTACTTCATGCACGAGGTCGGTCATCTCCAGCGCCTCAGGCGCCAAGGCTGCGCACGCGCCGCAGCCGCAGCAGGGGATCGACTCTATGATTTCTGAGACGCTTTCCATGGAACCCTTCGCATACTTGAGGCAGCCCCTGATCGTACAATTCCAACAATTTGGTGTCGAAATTCAGCAAGAAGAACCAGACCCACGAGAAAGGAAGTCAACAATATGAAGGCTAGCGCAGTAACTGAAATCCATCCCAATGACTGACCGATAGCATGGCCCGTCACACCTGAGACTAGAACCGCGGACAGTGATATGCCCGCCGGCTTAAGACAAATGTTTTGATCAATATCGTGCACTTGATAAACCCGCCATAATATTATGGAGAGTGCGACTACCTCGCCACCGCATCCGGCCACGACGAGCCAAACCAAGGGTTGCCCCGAGAGCGCGAGCACGAGCAGCGCGGGCAAACAGGCCGCCCGCCCTATGTTGGCCAGCAGACAGGCTACCGTGTCGCCCTTCGCGAGCGCGGCGGTTGTTGGGACCACCCGGATGAGACGCAGCATCTGCATCACCGCAAACCAGCCGATGAATGCACCGACACCCAAGTATCTGGCTCCGTAGAGCATTTCGACGATACCCGGCCCCAAGATGATAAAGAACGCCGCAAAGGCTATCCCACCCAGGCTCAGGGTTTGTGCCAAAAAGGTGTAAAGCTCAACAAAGCGTCCTTTGTCGTTCTGCGCGCGGGCGAGCGGCGGGAGAAGCACCACCGAGCTCGCCCGGTTCAGTAAATCCGTCGGAGTCGCCGTAACCGTCATGGCAACGGAATAGAGAGCCAACTGGGTCATGTCGTAGGCGCTTCCGACCAGGATCCGGTCCCCCTGCCAGATCAGGAACATCAGCACGCCATTGAGCAGCAGCGGCCAGCCGAATCTCGCCATCCGGGCGAAGAGCGTGCGGTTCCAGGCCCAGGCGTAGCGGCGGACCGCCGTGACGTGGGACACCAGGACCATCGCGACAGCCTGGGCCACCAGCAGCCAGAGCACGGCGGCATAATTGCCAAGCCACCGGGCGAGGGGCCAGGCCAGCCCAAGGGCGAGCACCTGCGGCAGCAGTTCGGAGAGGACGTCCCGCCCGAAACGCATCTCCCGGTGAAGGCGTTTCGGATCCAGGTGCACGAACCCGCGAATCAATGGTACAAGGGCGACGCACTGAAAAGCCCACAACGCCTGGGGAATGTCGAAGAGGCGCGAAAACGGCCAGGCTAGCAGAAACATGAGCAGCGAGTTTGCCGCGCCGCGCAGCACCTGGAACGCCTGCGCCGTCGCCTGAAACTCCGGGTCGTCGCCATCCTCGGCCTGGACCAGCAGCCGGTCCACGGAGAGGTTGCTGATCATTTCAAACAGGCTGATGGAGATGAAGAACGTGGAGGCGATGCCGAAGTCGTCGGTGCTGATCAGGCGCGCGACGATGATGTTGCGGACGAAGGACATGCCCTGGCCGAGCACCTGCCCGCCCATCATCAGGCCGCTGCCTTGCAGTACTTTGCGCCGGAGGCTCATGGCGGCGCCCCGCCTTCCGCGTCAGCCGTCGAATGCGCACCGCATTCCCTGACAATCGCATCCATCTGCTCCTCCGGGCGGCGCAACACCGCGGGCAGGGCGGCGTGGAGCGACTGGCGGGCCTCATCCCGGGCGGTCCAGGAATGCCAGAGCTGCTCGACCACGTCGTTTGTGTCAAGTTGGCGGGGATCGGCGACATGGGCGCCCTGACCGCAGGTCTCGAAGACGCCGAGGGTCTTGGGACTGTAGGCGATGGCGGCGGCGGGCACACCGGTCGACAGCGCGGCGATGGTCGAGTGCATCCGCGTGCCGCAGAACCAGTCCAGTTGCGAAATGACCCATTTCACCTCGCAGGGGTCGTGCAGGGCGGGCAGGACGGCCACGCGGCCCCCGGCGACGTCCGCGACCGCATGGGCCACCCGGTTGCAGGCCTCGATGTCGGATTCGTAGTGCCCGGGCGGTTCAACCACGTGGGGAATGAGCAGGAGGCGTGCACCGGAGTCCTTCAACAGGCGGCGCACCAGGGAGAGGACGGCCTGCCCGTAATCGGCCTGGAGTCCATACTGCCGGGCGGCGGTCTCGGGACGGTTCATCAGCAGGCCGCTCACGTTCAGTCCGGCCAGCGGGGTGGTCTTGTCGGCGAGCCACGCCGCCACCGCGCCGAGGGCACCCTCCGCGGGCTTTACGGCGGGCAGGCCGAAGGCCACGTCCACCCCGGAACGGTGGCGGACCGGATCGAACGCGTCGCCCAGCAGTTCCCTGAGCACCTCGAAGCTGCGCTCGTCCCGTGCCCACGCCATGGTTGACCTCCGCACGATGTCCTGCGCGATGCGCCGGTTGCCGGGCGATTCAAACGGGCCGTAGGTCTGGGGAAGGAGGATAAGCGATGCTCTTTCTTTCAAGAGTACTTGTTTTCGTAGCGTAATTGAGTTAAAGAACTTGTCGCCATACAAGTCCGTGAAGCTGTCGCCCCCGGTAACATCGAGCACGGCGTCACTCTCTCTAAACAGCCTCAAAACCGGGTGGCCGAGTCCGCCAAAATATGAGCTGAGTGCCATGTTGTAGATGCTTTCGCGACGGTAGATTCTCCGGGTATTGACGGATCCGTAGCGAAAAAACTGGTGTTCTTGCCCCTTACACTTGACTTTGTCAGTCCGAAGTCCTCGTCCAAAATCCAAAACCGTCACTTTCGCGCTCGGCACGCGGGCAAGCACTCCCGTAAGCGTGGCGAGCGAAAGAGCAGACACTCCCAGATTGGCCGTGTCGGGTGCGGCGCCCATGACGACAAAACAAGGTCTGTCGACTGTTGCAGGTTGCATCTGAGCATTCACTGGTTATGCATCTTCGAACCCTGACTGGTGCAGGTCATTCCACGCAACGGATGCGGTCACCAGAACCCCAATCAGTTCCGGATATTCCGCTGGATTGCCAAGTACGCGTTCCACTCCTTCCGTGGAGAGTCCCAGATCGCTGTACGCACATATCGAACTGATCCACTCTCTGAGCTTTGAGTCCTCAGCCAGGGCAACAGCACTATCCAAAGCGCCAAGGTCGCTTTTCCGTTTTCGGCCCGCAAGGCGTCGCAGGATCTTCGTCACAGTCGAGTTCGACGCTGTCCCGACCGTTTCTTGCACCTGGACTTGAAATGTCTCCAGTTCGGGAAAAACCCTCCGAAGAAGATCTCGTTCTGGCTGCCGATCTCGTGTTCGGACGGATGGGGGAAGGGCTGTCGCCCAACCGAAATACTCCGGCGACAGAAGCGGGGTAACCACCCGGTACAACTCCTCACAGGCGTCGAGGACAGGTATGGCCCAGCGTCGAACGCGCTCGTTACGGTAAAACGCATCGGTCCGCTCACGCCAAGTCCCATTGATGCTGTGAAGAGCGGCATCTGTCTCAGCATAGATTTGTGCCTCGAGATCTTGGGCAATATCTGCGCGCCAGAGGAAGCTCCATCTGGAGCGAGGAGCCATCAGACGCATGGCCACCCATTGTCTTTCGAGCCCGAGTTTCTCTATCACAGAATCGTACGGTGTGTAGTAGAAACCGCCGCATATTTCGCCCACGAGACCCGAGACCTGCGCTGTTCTTACCTCATCCAGTCTCGATAAGGTTGCAGGCAGCCAGGCATGAGTTACTGCGTTGACGGAATACCCTGTGCGCCGGATGAAGCGGACGATATCGTCCCGAATTCGCTCTCGATCAACTATAGCAGGAATTCGAAGGTGGGGCACACCGAACTCTTTGGCAATAGCTGCCGCATTGACGACTTCCGAAGAGTCTTCCTCGCCAATGGTGAAGGAGATCTTTGGCCTCACGCCTCTATGCAGGCCAAGCGCGAGCAACAAGCGGCTGTCTAAACCTCCGGAGAACTCCAATGCTGCGCCGGCTTCAAATGCTTCACACACTTGCGCGGACAGCCTCTCTACTATACAGGAGGGTACTTCGGGATATGCGCAAGTCTCTACAACGTCTCTATTATCACAAGAAACGATACGTTCTCCTGGAAGCATGCGCTTGACCGATTTGAATAGGGTTCGACTTCCGAGTTGCCACCCGATTGCAGCTTCCTCGGCAATCGCCAGTGCATCAAGTCCAGTCTTCCTTTCTGCCGCGAGCCTCGCCGGGTCAGTCTCCCATTCTCCCGCTCCGCTTTCTGTCTCGATATAGTAGACTCCTGGACTTCTCCCCCAGAGCTGCGGGCCCACGGAGTGCATTCTGGCTCGATTTTGGGCCTCTTCTTCCCGCTTTGAAATCACTACACTTCTTCTCCTTGTGCCCGACACCGGATTGCGAGAATCTTGGTTTGAATAACGATCACGGTCGATAGTCTGGTGGAACCCAGGCACCGTATAGCTCGGGGTTGGTGAAGTGATTGTTGTAGAATATGGTTCCCTCCGGAAGTGGAGTGTATGCGAACGCGTAAAAACTGCAGTCCGTTATGGAGGTGTTGCGCATTTTAGTATTGAACTTGGCGGGGTTCCATCGCATCACTTGAGTCGGAGCTTTTACCCCGCGCATGATGAAGTGGTCCGTGCCCACCTGCCACCAGCCGCCTCTGTAGTCGCCTTCGTTTTCCATTCTGTGATGAATGCTTATGTCAACGAAAGCAACGTTATTGAAGTGCACGGGAGTGCCGATCAACTCAGTTGGATGCACTGACGCATAGATGCCCTGTGTTGCAAAATCCTCCGCAACAACGTTGTATGCGATTATGTTGGCATCCGCCGCGTCCGATGTTGCGTCCGTGGTCCCCACCAGCCAGTGCCACACATCGCCATGGAATTGGGTAAGAACATAAGCGTCGCAACGAGAGTACAAGGTACACGGGCCGTCGCCGAACGGGGAGGTAGAACACTGAATCACGCGATGATCTCGATAGAAATCAGCCCCCCGCAATACACGGGCGCTGCCCGTCGATGTCCCTCCGGTAATCCAGATTCCCCCAGGGGACCACGCCTTTGCAACCACTTGTCCTCCGTTGCTTAGGTCCATTCCGTCATAATCGATGTCATCGAACCACAGAGTGAGCACCGGGATGCGGAACACCCCGCGCACTGCAACGCGGTGAAATCTGACACGCCTCATGGAGGTCAATGCTCCGGTTTCCGAACCAACCATGCGAACAGCGCTTGGAGCAACACCGGGTTCAGGCTCGATAGTTGTCCATTGCTCAACGTGAGAGAGGCCGCCAGTCCCCTTATGAAGCACATATTCCCCTTGGGCCAATCGCAGTACTACTGCGTCTGAAGCCGAGGCCTGCCCGCCAGCCGCAGTGCCCGCCCTGGCGATAGTGGCATACGGGCGCGCAAGGCTCCCATCGCCCGTATCGTCGTTGCCATTGATGGAGTCCACATGAAGTATGATCTCTCGCAGCGTGCCTTCGGCGTTTGCCCAAAGGGGGATCGAATGCATTCCGCGGGTGACATTCAGCGGTTCATCGAGGCTGCCTTGCAGCACCCTCGGCACGCCCTTTTGGGGATAGGCAATCGCGCGGACCTCGACGGGGCCGTCGGGGGAGCGGGCGGCGTCGAGGGCGACCCAGTATTCGACGACGTTGGTGCGGGGGTTGAGGGTCATTTCCTTGACCGCGGTCCACGGGCCGCCGTCCAGCGAAAACTCCACGCGGTCGATGCCGTTGATGTGGAACGCGACGACGCCGATCTCAAAAAGGCCGTCGAAGGTTTGATAGGGGACGACGTCCCAGCGGGCGATGGCTTTGGCGTCGGCGCCCGCGCCGGACCCGACGGCGGGGGGCTGGGGCGTGGGGGCGGTGAACCCGCGGCCGGGTTCGAGCACGGCGTGGGCGTAGAAGGTCTTGGTGGCGACGGCCCCGGGGGCGAGGGTGCCCGCCGTATCGGTGGCCGTGCCCGCCGCGAGGGCGATGCTGGCGGTGCCGTTGCCGCGGATCTCGCTGATAGTGACGTTGCGCGTGCTGGTCCCCAGACCGTGGACGCTGATGGTCCCCGTGACGCTGCCGCTGCTCGCGAGCGTCACGTCGTCGGGGTAGAGGTTGACTTGGGCGGCATCGGTGTAGGTCACCGGATACGTCACCGGCCCGGTGAGCGTCTCGGTCACCGACGGCGCGCCGATCGACACCTTCACCATGGGTTCCGTGCATCCCGCCAGGCTCAGAATCATCACCCAGCGCAACGTCCGCGTGAGGGCGGCGGGGCGAAGGCCCTGGCCCGCGCGCCGCGCTTCCGTGTGGGGTTGTCGCGCCATATTACCAGCCTGCAACATGCCCATATCCCCCCATTCTGTCACAGCGAAACCCCCGAATGCCCTCGAGAGGTCCCCGGGCCCCGTTCGAGTCGGCTTCTCAAGCTTTTCCCCACCAAAGACTTAGGGAGTCCAGTCGGCCGGCGCGATACTTCCTGTCTCAGTGCCGAATCCGCCGGTATCCTTGAAGTAATCCTACCAGAACCAAGCCCAAAAAGCCAAGGCCCCCGGTCGCCATCTCCTTGTGTCCCACCTCGTTCGCTCGCCTCGCCCGGCCCCGGGGCCACAAAAAAGCCCCGGACGGGATTGCCGTCCCGTCCGAGGCCGATCTTCAAGGTTTTGTTCTCACTCACGTCTGCGGGGTAGCATGTCGTAAGGTGTGTTGTGCCAAACCTTACTAACGAATCCGCCGGTAAGCCTTCATCAGGCCGACCAGGCCCATCCCCAGGAACCCAAGCCCAGCCGCTGCCGGAACGGGGACGACCGGAGGTTTGTAAGGATCTTCGGGGGTAAGATCCCAAGTTACACCGGTCGCATACGTCTCGCTTTGGTCCCCATCGGGCAAACCCTGGATGTGAACGCCAAGTCTGAAGGTACCGGCAAGCAGCGCATTGATGACGTCTTCTCCCGTGGCAGGGGCAGCATAGTCAATCTCAAACGCTACACCGGCATCTCCGGGATATATCCCACCGTCTTCCGTGGAGAAGTCGGCTACAAAAGCCGGGATCAGTGTGTTGCCACCGGGCAAGTCTTCGGGTTTGGCGGGCGCCCACCACCCGCTGGGCAGCCAACTCGCGGGGTCACTGTAGTCGAGCAGCAGCGTACCCAGATCATCCCAGTAGATTTCCTCGATATGGCACGAGATCGGGTCGGCAACGGCAGGCGAACCCAGGTTGAAAAACGTAAACGTGGCTGCCGTGTCTGAGGTCTCAACCAACACGGACAACTGATCCCCCACATCGTAGATCGAGTTGTCCTCTACGACGAAAAACCGTCCCAGAATCGCATCCGCACTTGCCGCTGGCGCCCACATGCCCGCCAGGATGGCGACGGCGCACACCGCCCAGATTTGTTTACCTTGAAGACCGCTCATTGCCCTGCTCCTTCTTGCCCTGGATACTACACACACTACGTTTCACCCATACCCTCCCCGCGTTTTCATCCGAAATACCGCTGTGATAGTGAGCAAGGTTCATGCCAGTCCGAGAGACGCTGATGCTTAATGAGTTACGAGGAACCGATTACCGAAAAGGACCTTCGGACGCGGCAGGTTGGTCAGTGCTGACACACTATTACCGAACATTGTCATCAACAGTGTTTTGTCAGAACTGGTGCAACAGTCCCTTATGCAAACACCTCACCTGTCAGGGTGTCAGCATATCCCCTACAGCTTCGTATCCGGATATTCCCGACGGTGTCTCGTCCTGCTCGACCGCTTCGCACGCAACGGGCTGCTCCAGGCGCGGGTCCAGGGTGATTTCAATGGCCTTAGAATACTATACTTAGCTCAAATGAACCCCGCGCGGCTTCCTCTCCGGTGACGGAAAACTGCAGTTTTGCCGCGTAAAATCGGTCATTTCTTGACAAATCCGCCCTGATTCGCGCCACGTAGATCTTCGTATATTGTTGTCTGGTATGGGTTTATGTAAGTACCTCATAAGTGGCACACCGGTTGCGCTCTGCCATCGGGAACACAGAGCGGAATATGTCCCGTCGGCGGGGGCACGCGGGCTCGCTCATGAACGACCGAGGTAGCGAACATGCGGCGACGTGCCCTGAACTTAAGAAGCCAGAAACCGGCGGACCTTACGTATCTTCCTGAACTACAGGGAGTTGCACTCGTCCGGGGAGTATCTGTGATGCGGAACATCCTGCTTTTCGTGTTGGCAGCCTGTCTGCTTGTGTGCGTCTTCACGGGTGAGGCTACGGCCGCAGCGGCCGGGGGCGGAAGCCGCGGAGGCGGCGCAGGCCTTCAGCTTCGGCCCGGCGGGCCGACCACCTACGGCGACGATCTCACGTCTCAGGAGCTTGCCCAGATCGAGCTGATGATGATGGACAGCCCTCCGCAGCCCCCGGCCGGTGAAGAGCGCCCTGTGGTGACGGTATTCAAGAAGAGCGCCTCCATGCTGCCCGTTCCCACGTCCACCTGGACCTTCGGATGCTCGGCCACCTCGGCCGGCATGATGTTCGGCTATTTCGACCGGACCGGCTGGCCCAACATGTACACGGGCCCCACGAACAACGGCGTTGCCCCTCTGACCAACCTGGGCCAGGGCATCTATACCCCCATAGCGGGTTCGTGTTCTCTGATCGCGACCAGGAACGGTTTCGACGGACGCAGCATACCGGGCCATGTCGATGATTATTGGGTGAATACGAACGCGGGAGGTCCCGACCCCTGGCATGGCGTCCGGGCCGAACACTACTGGGATGCTTGCACGGCCGACTATATGGGCACCAACCAGTGGAAATGGGATACCGACAGAAATGGGACCGTTGAAAAGTGCCTCGACGGCGCGACCTGTCTGTATTCCCTCAGTTCCGGCACGCGTCTGTATGATTACATCCCGCCTTCGACGTATGGTCTTCCGCAGACGGCGCTGTGCCACGGCATGCGCCTGTTTGCCGAATCGCGCGGCTATACCGTTATCGAGAACTACACCCAGAAGATCGACGCCCTGTATTCCACCGGATTTACATTCGAAAACTACAAGGCCGAGATTGATGCCGGTTGGCCTGTCATGATCCAGGTGGTCGGACACAGCATGGTCGGCGTCGGTTACGATGACACCAACAACACGGTTTATCTTAACGATACCTGGGACAACAGCATTCACAGCATGACGTGGGGCGGCTCGTATGCCGGCATGGCGCACCGGGCGGTCACGGTGATTCATCTCGAGAGAACGACGACGCTCGACGCGCAGTTCAGCGCCTCGCCCGTAGGCGGTTTCGCTCCGCTGAACGTGCAGTTTGCGGACCAGTCGACAGGCTCCCCGACCGCGTGGTACTGGGATTTTGGTGACGGGCAGAC
>DDYW01000003.1 GCA_002348185.1 Candidatus Hydrogenedentes bacterium UBA2224
CCGCGGGTGAAACCCGTGGATCGGGCGCATCCCTCCTATCCCAACCCCCGAATGGGGGTTGAACAGCCCCGGCGTTTTTGTTCAACCTCCATTCGGGGGTTGGGGGGCGAGCCGGATGCAGGCGAGACGCCTGCGCTACAAGACTCCCGCTTTTTGTCTTGTTCTGCGGAATTGTCCGGTGTGGGACCACGCGGGCCGCGTGGTCATCCGGATTTCGAACCCCTTCGCCATCGTTCACGCCGACAGGTCCATATCGCCCATAGGGTCCATTAGGCCCACCACGCAACCGGCCGGGTGATCCGGGCGTGGCATACACCGCACGAGTGCTGCAGCTGACCCTCTTACCATCATCCGGGGAACGGGGCGCCCCGGAAGCGCGTCACGCGGAGCCGTCCCCGCGTGCGGCCGCTCATGAGTTGCCGCCGCAGTTTGGCGAGGCTCCGCTGAACCGACCGGTGCACCACCGAGGGATGCACGCCCGTCCGCTGCGCGGCTTCAAGGTACGTCATGCCGCGGAAGAAGACCAGGTGCACATACCGCCGCTCGCGCGGGGTGAGCCGTGCACGCATGTGCCGGCGCACCCAGCGCAAGAGCCGCGCCTTCTCGCGCCCGTATTCGAGCGCTGCTTCAATTTGTTCGGGGGTTTCATGCCAGGGGCTGTGCGTTTCGTCAAGCTCGTCAAATTCCTCGGGCGCCACGGGAAACTCGGTTTGCCAGAATCCATACGTGATTTTCATGTCCAACGACCTCCTTCGGACGGCACCGGCGCCGGCCGCGCCAGTCCGGGAGGCATCGTGGCAGGAAACAACGCGGAAAGACCTTTGCGAAAGGCGGGCGTTTTCTTTGATTATTCTTGCCCGGGACCATCCGGTCGCGGGGCGGGTCAGCGGGCGGTTTCGATGCGGTAAAGGTGGGTTTTGGTGCGCAGGAACAGCGCGTTGCCCGAAACGGCCGGCGAGGCAAGGCAGCCGGATTCGAGGCGGTTTTCGGCCAGGATCTCGAAGGTCCGCCCGGTCTTCATCACGGTGGTCTCGCCCTGCATGCTCGGGACGTACATGCGCCCGTCCGCGTAGACGGGCGACGCCATAAAGTTGCCGCCGATCCGCGCGCTCCAGACCAGGGTTCCGGTAAGCGCTTCGAGGCAGACGGCGTACCCTTCGTTGCTGACCATGTAAATCAGATCATCGACAAGGAGCGGCGACGGCTGTTTGGGCACTTCCTTTCCGGTGTAGCGCCACGCGACATGCGTCTCGGTGACATCGCCCTGGCCGCCCGGGCGGATGGCCCACAACTCGGTCTGCCTGTGACCCGTGACCACATACACCAGGCCGTGGCCGAAGAGGGGCCGCGGCGAGGCGGAGTGCCCGTCGTGAAGCGTCTTCCAGATTTCCGCGCCTGTGAGCGGGTCGTAAGCGAAGGCCGCACAGGCGGCGGGCGAGATCAACTGGGGCCGGCCTTCCCACTCGATCACGATCGGCGTACAGAACCCTTTGTGGAAATCGCCCTCGCGCACGTACTGGCCGTCTTCCTGCAGGTCCTTCCATTCGGTTGACCGGTTCGTTTTCCAGACCGTCTCCCCGGTGGTCTTGTCGAGCGCGCCGACGTACTGCTGGTCCACGCCGTCAAACGTGAGAATGAGCAGGTTTCCATAAAGCAGCGGCGACGAACCGGGTCCCCGGAAATGGCGGCAGGGGAGGTCGCGGCGCGCCCACACCGGTTTCGCCGTGGCCGTGTCCAGGCAGGCAGTGCCGTAGGCGCCGAAATGGACGTAGACCCGGCCCGGCTCGATGACCGGCGAAGGCGATGCGTAGGTGTTGATGTTGTTGCCCAGCGGTTCCGGGTTCTCGGTCTCAAAAACCTTCTCAGTAAAGAGGAGCTCGCCGGTATCGGCATCGAGGCAGAGCGCAAACGACTCGCGCCCGTCCGCCGTGGCGCTCGTCAGCCAGACCTGGCCGTTGAGAATGACCGGCGTCGACAGCCCGTCGTGGGGGATGGCCGTTTTCCATGCGACGTTCTCGGATTCGCTCCAGGTCAGCGGCAGCGCGGCCGGTTCGGCGCTGCCCGGCGCCTGCGCATGCCCGTTGTGCCACGGTCCCCGGAAATCCGGCCAGTCCGCGGCCGCCCGGGCCGGGGAAGCGGCCAGAAATGCCAGGGCCAGGGCGGCCGCATACAGCGCGCGGATAACGGAACAACGCCGGGACTCAGACATGAAACAGGTCTCCTTGTGACGCGCATGGGGTTGCGCGGCCAACGGGCGCCATTGTACGCAATGGCGCGCGTGAGGACCACCCTCACGGGGCCGTCTGCGTCGCAGCGCCGTTCCGGACCTCGTAGATCTCGACCTGCTCGACCCCCGCGCCGTCCAGCGCCGGTACTTTCAGCACCTGGATCAGTGCGAACACCTCGCTCTGCCGGCCGCGCCATCGATCCAGCACATCAACCGCGCCCTCCGGGTACGCGTCGCGGTGGGCGCGGACATGCGTCTCGGGAAACACAAGGTAGGCGATCCCGCGCTCGCGCAACCAGTCGCGGAGCGTGCCGGGGTCCGCTCCGTCCAATCCGGCCACCGCGTGAAGGTCCCGGAACGTGGGCAGGTCGAAGAAGTAGTGGCAGGGGTCGGGCGTGAGGATGCGCCGCCCGCTCGGCAGGTTGTCGTTCACCCACGCGATGGCCTCGTAGCGCGGTACCCGCTGTGCCAGGAACCCCGGACGCCCCACGTCGCGCACGGCCGCCGCGGCAGTCCATCCGTTGATGCACAGGCCCTGCAGCAAGACCGCGGCCAGCGCCACGAAAATCAGGGGCCGCAGCGCGGTCAGACGGCAGGCCCCCACCGCCGCGGCGCCAACGAAAATGGCCGTCAGCGGGAGAAAGGCTGTATGCGAGCGGTCGACGGCGTACAGCGCCAGGCCGCAAACCGCCGCGAACCCGCACAGCCATCGCACGCGCTTGCCCCCGACCACCAGGCCCGGCACGCCGAGGATCAACAGGAGCCCGCCGGGCGCGGTCGTCCATCCGCCGTACCAGTGCGGGCGCAGGACCAGGTTCCAGGGGAACTTGAGCAATGCAAGCACGCCGGTCTCGGCGGCATGTTGGGCCTCGGAGTCAACCGGGAGCAAAAACGGCGCGCCCGCGGCCGCCCGGGCCAGCGCCCATGGCGCGAGCCCCGCGGCCAGTGCGCCCGCGAACACCAGGGTCTGCTTTCCGCGGACCTCTTTCGCCAGGCACGCAACGAACGGCACCGCGGCGCAGCACAGGATCAGGGCGGTCCAGCGGCCGTCCCACGCGCTTCCCAGGAAGACTCCTGCGAGCACCAGCCAGACGCGGGCCCGATCCGCGCGCCAGATGAGGACGGCGGTCAGTGACGCCAGCGCCAGTCCCACTCCGAGCAGATCGCCCGACACCGCCGCCGCGCGGTTCAGGAAGGCTGGCGTGACGGCAAATGCCCCGGCCGCTACCGCTCCGGCGCAGGGCCCTGAAAGCCGGTGCGCCAGCACATACATCGCCGCCGCGGCGAACACGGCCAGCAGCCAGGAGAGCATCCGGGCGCCCCCCTCGCCCCCGGCGGCATACGCCCAGGTGTACAGGCACTGGGCGAGGGTGGCGTACGAGGGCGAATCCGCCCCGTCATACGGAACCATGCGGCCCAGGAATTCATAGTCTCTGGCGGCAGCGAGCGCCCCCGAGACGGTCTCGAGGTCCGTTGCGGGCGCGCAGGCCGGAACAGCCGCCACTAGCACGCCCGCCGCCGCGGCGGCCGTCCCCAGCCAGAACAGGGCGCCGCGGGCTGCCCGCGGAGCGGGTTCAGCGGGGTCCGCGCCGCCGCTGTCGCGCCTCGTGCGCAGGAAAACCTCATAGGTGAGCCCCGCCGCCGCGATCGCAATGATGGCCCACCGGGCCAGGGCAAGCGCGATGCCGCCCAGCGACAGCGTGACCAGGGCGCAGAGCGCCACACCGGCACAGAGCCGCGCGAACAGACCAGTGCCGTCGTTCTTCACCCAGAACGGATGGAGCGCCCAGGCGCCAAGCACGAACGCGGCCACCGGTAAGACAAGAAAAACCATACCCTCCTCGCATACGCGCCCTTCCGGGCACGGGCCATTCGGCGCAACATACCACGCCCCCGCGAACAAAGAAAAGCAGGGCGCAGGCGCCCGCCCGTTTGACCTGATTTCACCGATGAGGCTAGAATCCCGGGCATGGGGACGGGCTGCGGAGGCCAAGCTCCCGTAACGAAAGCGATCTTCATGAGCATTGTCTTCTACAACACGCTGACGAAACGCAAAGACGAGTTTGTGCCGCTGGCAGCCGGCAAGGCTGGCATCTACACCTGCGGGCCAACGGTCTACAACTACGCCCACATCGGCAACTTACGCACGTTTCTGTTCGAGGACCTCCTGCGCCGCCATCTCGAATACCGCGGCTATGCGGTCACGCACGTGATGAACCTCACCGACGTCGAGGACAAAATCATCCGCACCTGCCGGGAAACCGGGGAATCGCTCGAGTCCTTGACGGGCCGCTTTGCCCAGGCCTTCCTGGACGACCTGGACACCCTCCGCATCCTGCGCCCGCACGTCATGCCCCGGGCGACCGAGACGATCCCCGACATCGTAGAATTCATTAAGACCCTGCGCGAGCGCGGACACACGTACGAAGTGGACGGCAGCATCTATTTTCGCCTGGCGTCGTTCGGCAACTACGGCAAGCTCAGCGGGTTCGACATCGACGCCCTCAAAGCCAACGCCGACGGCCGCATCGACTCGGACGAATATGAAACCGAAGACGCCCGCGACTTCGCCCTCTGGAAAGCCTGGGACGAGGACGACGGCGACGTGTATTGGGACACCGAACTGGGCAAGGGGCGGCCGGGATGGCACATCGAATGCTCCTGCATGAGCCGGAAACACTTGGGCGACTCCTTCGACATTCATTGCGGCGGGGTCGACCTGGTGTTTCCGCACCACGAAAACGAGATCGCGCAGTCCGAGGCGGCCACCGGCAAACCGTTCGTCAACTACTGGCTTCACGCGGGCCATCTGCAGGTGGAAGGGCGCAAGATGGCGAAGTCGTACGGCAACACCTACACCCTGCGCGACCTGCTGGATAAGGGCTACGACCCCGCGGCCATTCGCTGGGCCCTGTCGACGACCCATTACCGCGAGCCCAGCAACTTCACGTTCAACGGTCTCGAAGCCGCCGCCCAGTCCATGCGCCGTATCCAGGATTTCCGGCTGCGGCTGCTCGGCGCCGACGGCGACGGTTCCGACCTGGCTGCCGAAGCCGCCGCGTGCGAGAAGGCGTTCGGCGAAGCCCTGGACGACGACCTCAACATCTCCGCGGCGCTGGCGGCCGTGTTCGAGTTCGTGCGCGAAACCAACAAACGGATCGACGACGGCTGCCTCGGCGCGCCGGGGGCCGCGAACGCGCTGGCCCTGCTGGACCGCCTCGACGCGGTGTGCGCGCTCTTCCCACCGAAAGAAGCGGACGCCGTGCCGCAGGACGTGCTCGATCTCCTAAACGAACGGCAGCGGGTCCGCCGCGAGAAAAACTTCGCCCGCGCCGACGAGATTCGCGATACACTGAAGGCCATGGGATGGGTCGTCGAGGATACGCCCGACGGTCCACGGGTGAAAACGGCTTAACGGCAGGGTCCGCGCCGGTAGGGTGTCTCGGGCCCGTGCGGGAAGGTGGCGCCATGAGGACCTCGCGATTGCAGGGGGTGCAGGCCCTGCACGACGTCGAACAGCGGTCGTTTCAACTGACCGTGTCGGTCGTCGAACTCGTGCGCCAGATCGAGCCGGAACTCCCCCAGGCGCTGGCCGACCGGATCATCGTCGCCGCGACCAACTTCGGGGCGGACGTCTCGGAAGCGCTGGTGCATAGCACCCCGAAAAACCAGATCAGCAAGCTGGCCGGGGCGCGCCGGACCACCCGGGAAATGGCCTTTCTCCTGCGGCTGCTCAACGGCATTCAGATGGCCGCCGAACCGGCGTTGCGCCCTCTAATCGAGGAGGCCGCGTCGCTGCAGGACGAGCTCACCAGCCTCATCGTGCGCGTGCGCCAGGAAGCCGAACGCGAAACGTCACAATGAGCTGCATCGCCGGTCCCCGCCCCGTTCCGGGCCTCGCGCCCGGCCCGGCCCCCGCATGGAACTTCCTGCCGCGGACGGTGTTTGATTTCATGTGGTCAAGGTTGTCCGGCGAATGAACACGCCCTCGGACTGGGAACTCGTCGCGCTTGCGCGCTCCGGCGACGATCAGGCCTTTGGGCAGCTGGTTCGACGGCACGAGCAAGGCCTGATCGCCTTCTGCCACCGCATGGCGGGGTCGCGCGACGAAGCCGAAGACCTGGCCCAGGACAGTTTTATCCGCGTGTACCGGCATCTGTCGCGCTTGCGGCCCGAGGCGAAGTTCTCGACCGTCCTGTTCGGCATTGCGCGCAATCTGACCTTGAATTACCTGCGCGACACCAAACGCCGCGGCCGGGGCAGGACACACTCGCTCACGCGCGACGATGCATCGGAAGAGCCGGTCTGCGACCCGGCTTACACCCCGGACCGCCGGGTGCGGCTCCGCGAGATCGAGTCGCTGCTTGAACGGGCCCTCGAACTCCTGTCCCCGGAACACCGCGAGGTCCTGGTGCTTCGCGAACTGAACGGTCTGGATTACGAGGCCATCGCGGCGGTGACCCGGTGCCGTAAAGGCACGGTGCGGAGCCGCCTGGCCCGGGCACGCGAGCAACTCCGAATCCGCTTGCTGGAACTCGGGGGAGGCGAACTATGAACGACGATACGATTACCGAGTTGCTGTCGGCTTACCTGGACGGTGAAAGCGGGGACCCCGAAGCGGTGGAACGCCTGATCGGGGGCGATCCGGCCGTGCGCCGTCGCTTCGAGGTCCTCCAGTCGCAGTCGCGCGCCCTGCGCGCGTTGCCGCCGCCGGAGGTGGCTCCCGAATTCGCCGCGCGGGTAGTGGCAGGCGTGCGCCAGGAGCGGTTCCGGCCGCGGCGCGGCTGGGTGGCGCTGGCCGCGCCGTGGGCGGTCGCGGCGGCGGTGGTGCTCGTGCTGGCCGCCGTCTATCTCGCCATCCAGACGCCGCCCGAGCCGGGTGCCCTGCCGATGGCCCGGGAGATCACGGAATGGCGCGACGTTGATCCTGACGTTTTAGATTCCCTGCTGCTGGAGCGGATCGCGGCCGATCCGGACGCCCTCGACGCGCTGGACAATGCGTATGCCGGCGTTGCCCCGGACGCCGGTCTCCGGTACGCCGCCGATGATCCCGCCCGGACCGTGTATGAAGACGACCAGCTTGACGCGCTGATTGAGGAATTGACCCCGGACGAGGAAGCCGTTTTTCGGGAACTGCTCTTCGCCTATGCGATGGAGGGTTAGATCATGAGACATGCATTGCTGCTTTCCGTGGCCCTGATGGCCGCCGTTCTGTTGACTCCGGCCGCGTTTGCCCAGCCTCCGGACGGGCCGCCCCGCCCGCCGCGTCCGCCCCGTCCCGCGGGCCCGCTCATGGAACAGCTCGCGGGCATGGGCGAGGCCGACATCCGTTCGCTGGTGGAAACGGTCCGCATGGTGAAGCTGTCCCGCGAACTGGGGCTCACCGACGAACAGACGGTGGTGCTGGTGCGGCAGTATAACGAGGCCAAAGACCGCGGGGCCAAAGTCCAGAAGGAACGGCTCGAACTCGCGCGCGAATTGCGCGAACTCGTCGGCGCGAATGCGCCCGACGGCGACATCGAGCAGAAGCTGAAACAGCTCGTGGCGAAAGACCGGGAAGCGCTCGCGATGCGGCTCGACGCGTTCGAGAAGGCCGGCGCCCCGCTGACCCCCGCGCAACGGGCCAAGCTCTATCTCTTCCTGGGCGACTTCGATAAACGCATGCGCGGTCTCATCGAAACCGCCCGCAAACAATTCCGCGAACAGCGCGGAGAGCATCTCCGCGAGATGAACCCGCGCGAGGGCGGAACGCGCCGCGGCGGAGTCGATGGCCGCGCTGGACGAGAGCGCGGCCCCGAGAAAGGCGCCAGACCCCTGCCGGAACCAGCGCCCCGGCCCGAGACCCCGCCGTCCGAACAACCCTAGCGGCCAGGCGCCTGGTTGCGCGCGCGGCAGACGGTGCTGGTGATCAGGCCGCGGCTGTCGGTCAGATTGATGAAATAGGCCGCGCAATCGCCGGGGATTTCGGTGGAAACCTGGCCGTCGTGGAGTTTCGCCGGAGCGGTTTCCCATGCGCATTGGCTCCAGTCGCTGATGTCGCGGGTCCATACGAGTTCGGCGCTTACCGGCGTGCCGCCCTCGAAGACGGCCAGGGCGGTAGCGCCTTCCTCGGCTTCGGCCACGATGCGCAGCAGTGGCGCGCCCCCTCGTACCCGACTGTCGGCGTAGGCGTAGATTTCCTCCGGCGCCCATCCTGCGGGGTGGCTGTGCCCGAGGCCGGGCAGCACGCTCAGGGTCTTCGCTCCTCCCGCGCGCAGATAGGTGCGGCTGTACGCGCCCAGATAGTAGTGCGGATCGTTGGGCGCGTTCACCCACAGCGTGGGCAGGGCGATGGCCGCCACGTACTGCGAAGGATCCCACAGGCGTGTCCATTCCTCCGCCTTGTCGGGGGGCATGGATTCGAAGGCCGGTTTCCACGACAGCTCATGAATGAACCCGCATCCGTACACGGGGATGGCAAACTGGAACCGGGGGTCCACCGCGGCCGCGATGTTGGTCAGGAAGCCGCCCCACGAGATGCCCGTGACCCCGATGCGCGCGGGATCGACCCCCGGCTGCGACGCCAGGAGCGAATGCGCCAGCGCGATGTCGGCAATGGCATGGTAGACCCAGTAATCCTCGAGCGCCCCCGTCATGGGCGTCACGCTGCCGAAGGCCGTGGGCCCGCTGTACTCGTGGGTGGGCCGGCTGCCGTGGTCGCCGCGGGGCACCGTGCCGTCCATGTCCATGGCGATCGCGGCATAACCGCGCGCGTTCCAGAGGCGCACCCATTCGCCGTACGCCGTGCCGCCGCCCCCGTGCACCAGCACCATGCCGGGCGCCCGTTCGCCGTCAGGCCGTTCCGGCAGGCCCATCCACGCAAACACGCGCGTGGGCCGGCCTTCAAAGGGCAAGCCCTCATAAAACAGCGCCTGCACGCCCTCCGCGCTGAACGCCTCGGCGGGGTACGTTGCGGGCGTTTGCGCCAGACGCGCCAAGTCCCATTGCACGGGCAGGGCCGCGACTTCATTCGCGGCACAACAGATCGAAAGCACTGCAAAAATCATTTCCAACCCTCCACGGCACATCCTACCTGCGCATCACGACGCGCAAAAGCCGGTAAGACAGCCGCACTAACGTTCCGGGGGATACCACAGCATCATGGGATCGGGGCCGTTGCCGGTGGCAATCACTTTTTCGACGGTCAGCGTCCCGGTGTTGACCACATGGACGCCGTCGTTGTGTTCGCAACCGACAAAGGCGCGTTTGCCGTCGGGCGAGAGCTCGATGCCGATAGCGAAACGGCCCACGGGCACGCGCGCGATCTCCTTGCGCGCCGCGACATCGAGGACGATCAACACGCCCTCTTCGACCCAGCCAGGGATGTAGGCGCGCGTTCCGTCCGCGCTGAAATGGATCCGCACGGGCATGCCGGGACAAGCGAAGGTCTCGAGCGGCGCGTGCGTGGCGGCATCGAGGATGGTGATGGAGCCCCCGGTCTGGTTCAGGGCCCAGAGCTGCGTGCCGTCGGGCGTGAAGGCCATCCCTTCGACCCCCGGGCCGCACGGGATCTGCGTGAGCAGTTCGCCCGACGCGCGGTCGATGACCGACACGTTCTCGGACGTGATGTTCGCGGTATAGAGCCGCTTGCCGTCGGGCGAGACCAGCACCATGTGCGAGATCGCGCCGTGGGTGGGTATGCCGCGGGTGACCTCGTGCGTGGCGGTATCGACTTCCACCACGAACCCGGTCTGGCCCGCCGTGAAATACGCGTGTTTGCCGTCGGGGGCCATGGCCGCGCCGTGGATGCGCGTGTAGTCGCCTGTCGCAATCTGTTTGATGTGTTTCCGCTGCACCAGGTCGATCACCGAAATGGTGTTGCCCGGCGGCGCGTAGTTCGAGAGGTACATGATGCGCTGATCGGGCGTGATGACCATCTCGTGCGGGTTGGGCCCCGTCGGGATGGTCTCCACCACGTCCAGCGTGGTCAGGTCGATGAAGCTGAGCGTGTTGTCGTGCTTGTTGGCGACGGCCAGGAGCGGTTCGGCGGTCTCGGACGCCCCAACCAGTATCGCGGCCACCAGGGTCATGAGACAGGGCATGGTATCGGACTCCTTCCGTGGCGGGGACTGCCCGCGGTCAGAGCGTCATTATGGGGGCGTGGAAAGGATGAATCAATCGCGGCTGCGCGGGGCGGATCGCGGCGTCGCAATCTCCGCGGGCTATCTGCTATTGTCAAGGTTTGAGGGGGAAACTGCCCGTGAATGACGCCGCGAATCGCGCCATAGGCAAACGCCGGATGCACTACGGGATCGTCATCCTCGTGATGAGCACGCTCGTCGTGTTTGGCGCGCTTGGGCTTGCCCGGTTCGGGTACAGCATCCTCCTGGCGCCAATGCAATCCGCGCTCGGGCTGGACAATACGCAGGCGGGGGCGCTGGCCACTGCGAACCTGGCGGGGTATCTCGTCTTGTCGGTCGTGGGGGGCGCACTGGCGTCGCGGTACGGTCCCCGCGCGGTCATTGCGGCCGGCCTGGCGGTGGCCGGGGCGGCGATGATCCTGACCGGGCTCGCCGGCGGCATGGCCTCGGCCGCATTCTGGCGCGGCGTGACGGGCCTCGGCAGCGGGGCGAGCAACGTCCCCGTAATGGCCTTGCTGGCCGCGTGGTTTGCCCCGCGGCGGCGCGGGCTGGCGGCGGGCATCGGCGTGTCGGGCTCGTCCTTCGCCCTCATCCTCCTTGGACCGGTGGCGCCGCTGCTTCTTGCGAACTTCGGCGAGATGGGGTGGCGCGTGTGCTGGGGCCTGCTCGGCGCGGTCACCCTGGTTCTCGCGGCGGCGGCCTGCCTGCTGCTGCGAAACCATCCCGCCGACGTGGGCGCGCTGCCCCTGGGCACGCGGCCGGACGATCCCCCGCCCGCGCCCCGCGGCGCGCCGCTCCGCTGGGCCCGCGTGTACCGGTCGTGGACCGTCTGGCACCTGGGGCTGGTCTATGTCGCGTTCGGTTTCTCCTACATCATCTACCTCACCTTCTTCGTGAAGTACCTGATGGCCGGCGGCGGATATACGCAACCCGAAGCCGGCCGCGTATTCATGCTCATGGGATGGTGCAGCGTGTTGTGCGGCCTCATCTGGGGCGCCGTCTCCGACGCGCTCGGGCGGAAGTGGGCTCTGGTCATCGTATACGCAATCCAGGCCGCGGCATTCGCCCTGTTCGCGCTTGCACCGAATCCGCCCGGTTTCACCGCATCCGCGGTGCTGTTCGGGATTACCGCGTGGAGCATCCCCGCGATCATGGCCGCCGCGTGCGGGGACATGCTCGGCCCGCGCATGGCTCCGGCGGCGCTCGGGTTCATCACCCTGTTCTTCGGCATCGGCCAGGCGGCAGGGCCGAGTGTCGCGGGCGCGCTGGCCGACGCGTCCGGCTCCCTGGAATCTTCGTTTCTGCTCGCCGCGGGCGTTGCCGTTCTCGGAGGCGTTGGCGCCGCATTGTTGCGTCCCCACGCGGACGGGTCCTGACCGGAGAACGGCGCCCGCAACGCCTCGGACCGTCTACACGCCCGAGCCCTGAATCACCGCGAGGGTCTTGCGCAACGCGGTTTCGGCAACCACCTGCGGGTCCTGGGCGTAATGCTCTTCATTGAACATCTCGACCGACAGCGGGCCCTGGTAGCCGATCTCCTTGAGCTGCTGGAACACGCTCGCGAGCGGCAGGATGCCGTCGCCGGGGTAGATGCGGTGTTTGTCGCCCATTTCCTCGCGGGCCGGCTCGGCCGCGACGTCGTTGATGTGAAAATCGGCAATGAAATTGCCGCGCACGTGCCGGATGCCCTCAAACCCCGAGCCGCCGCGATAGAGGTGAAACGTGTCCATGATCAGGCACGCGTCGGGGACGTTCGCGTCGATGGCAATGCCGGCGGCGTCGCCGAACCGGTAGATGCTCTCCATAAACCCCACAAATTCGAACGCCACGGAGATGCCGTACTCCTCGCGGCCGATCTTAACCAGGTCCCGGTAACACCGGGCGCACCAGGTGCGGTCGACGTCGGCGGGCCGTCCCGGGGGAATGCAGGCCGCGTGCCGGGAACCGATGGCGGCCATCATGCGCATGCGGTTGCGCGTGGGCGCGAGGGATTCCTCCCACTTGGCGGGGTCGGCCGGAATCGCCCCCCACAAGCCGATTACGTTGGGCACGAACAGCCCCAAATCGCTCACGCGTTTGCCGAGTTCCTGCAGATTGCCGCCAGCCTTTTCGTATTCTTCGAGTTCTTCGATCCAGGGTTCCAGGCCATCGTATCCCGCCGCGACCGTCACCTCGATCTTCTTATCGAGCGTGGCCGGGCGGATCGAACTCGTGTTGAAACAGATGGGCCACGGGCTCGCCCCCTTCTGGTACGTCTTTTCCGATGCGCTCAGCGGCGCCAGCGCGGCCAGTCCCGCGCCCGCCAGCGAGCTGCACTGCAGGAAATTTCTGCGGCTGACTTCATTCGCCATGTGGTGTCTCCGGTTTGCGCCAATGCGGGTTCGCCTCCATTATGCAGAATCCCGCACGAAAATCTAGCGTGGCCGTCCCGTTCGAACAAGGAGAATTCCCGGGGAGACGCTCGGCGGCGGCGTGGTGGACGTTGTGGACCGTATGGACGTTATGGACCGTATGGACGTGCCAGCCCGGACGATAGCGAAGGGGAGAATAGCAGCGCAGGGTCTGTTCAACCCCCATTCGGGGGTTGGGATGGGGGGAGGCCGCCGATCTACGGGTTTCACCCTCGGCTACACACATTCGACACCTTCGGTGTCGTTCAGAAAATGCGACGATGCCGGCGCGACTGCGCGTCGCCGCGCGAATCAGAGGGGCAGCCACGGAAGGCTGCCCCCACAATACAAGGGTGATCGGATGGGCAGTCATGCAGGCGCGACTACGTGTCCCCGTTCGAACCGGAGGGCAGCCACGGGGGGCTGCCCCTACAATACAGCGGGAATCGGATGGGCAGTCATGCAGGCGCGACTACGCGCCCCTGTTCGAAACGGATCGGGCTCCCGGGACCCCGGAACGGGGTCCAATTTGAGTAGCCCTGGGCGCAGCCCAGGGATCAGCCGTACCGAAACGTCCAACCCCGCAAGGGGTTGAACACCACCCTGCAAACCTGTTCACCCCCTATTCAGGGCTTGGCATGGGGGGAGGCGCCCGAACCACGGGTTTCACCCGCGCCTACTCACATTCGACACCTTCGGTGTCGTTCGGAAAAAGCGACGATGCCGGCGCGGCATCCCTCACCAACACAGGACGAGGGCGCCAAATTTGTGCGTTCCGGTCTTGTGTCCCCTGGCGGGGGTGGCCACGCGGCCCGCGTGGACGGGGGTGGACGCTTCGGCCCAAGCGTCCCCGACCACCGGGTCCACAATTCCGCGCTGGACCGCCGGGCACGCGACTCATTCCTCTGGCTCCGCGTCGTGCTCAGCCGGCGCTTCGGGAGCGGCCCTATTCCGCCTCCAATCCCGCGGCCCAGGCCGCCGCGCGGCGGTACAGCGCGCGCATGCCTTCGGACTGAAGCGAAGCGACGCCATGCCCGAGCACGCTGTGAAACACGCGCGGGAAGGCCGGCACGGTGAACGCCATGGGATACTGTTTGTGGTCGACCACGGATGTCGCGGTGCACAACACGCGGATCTCGCGCTCGCCGTCCAGGCAGGTATAGAGTTCATCCTCGGCCTCGAAATCCGGCATGCCCTGCGTGACGGGATGCGCGCCGTCCGTGATGCGCACGGTGAACGTGCCGTAGGGGTCGTGGGCGCGCAGGCCGGGATTCCATATCCTCCCGGCGATGCGTTCGAAGCCGTCCCATTCCTGGAACGCGCCGCACCCGAAGTGGGCGATGACCACGCCCCGCCCGGACTCGGCGAAGCGCGCCAGCCCATCGCCGATATCCGGCGCAAGCGGCAGGCGGTCGGCGTAATTCTTGAAGTGCAGCAGGGTCGCGTCGTACTGCATCATCAGCGGGGACCCATACATGGCGGGACATTCGGTAATTGAGACCTCGAGCCGGGGATCCTCGCGCAGGATGCGCGCGAGCTCGGGCGCGGTCTCCCGCCAGTGGTGCCCCCCGTAGTCGTCGCCGGTGACGAGCAGCACCCGTTTCTGCGTCACGGCCCCGCTCTTCTGAAGGAGCCAAAGCTCGTTGACCACGGCATTGGGGCCGGCCTCGTTAGCGAACGCTACCGCGAGGCGGCCGTCCTTCCGGAATTCCGGCGTCAGAGGCAGCAGCACATGGGCCCACGTGGGCTGGTCCTCATGAAATGCCGCCGCGCGCGTGGGAGGCAACACCACGGTCCATACGGGCGGGTCGCCCAGGCCGAATCTCACCGACTGCACCCGGCCACTGTTGTCTGCATCCCACCACGTGAATCCCAGGAGGTATTCCGTGTCCGGCTCGAGCCCGGTGATGTCGCAACGCACCGCCGCGGCGTCGAACACGGCATCGGCGAGGGGCCCTTCGATGCCCGGGAAGGTGTACGGAGCCCCCGCGATGACCGCAATGCGCTCTTCGGCCTGCGCGCTGCTGTGTTGTTGCGTCCCGCAGTCGAGGTACGCCGCCAGGTCGTATCCCGCCGGAAGATTGGGGTGACCGAGGGTCATGGCGTTCGTGCGAACGGCGGGCGAATCGCTGAGTTCCCCGGGGTTCTGCGCAAGGATGCGCCCCGGCAGGCAGACTGCGAGTCCGGCAAGAGCCATCGCTGCGAGTTTTCCGTTCTTCATAGGGTTCGATCCTTCCTTGAGGGCTGACGCGTCCGGTACACCTTCGAGCGCGACGCGGAACCATCCCGCGATGCGCCGGGCCCAGAGCATGTCACGGTTGCCGCTCCTGCCCGAGGGCGTCGATGTACGCGCGGTATTCGGCTACGAGGGCCGCATCATGGGTCTCGGTGCTCACGAGCATCCTGCCTCCGGTTGCGATTCCGTGCCGTGCCGGCCGCAAGCGGAACCTATGCTACCACGGACCCCGCGGCCGGCGCAGCGCAGTCGCGGCACCCGCGGTACCGACGCAAAAGCGGCAGGGCGGGGAGCCGCCCTGCCGCGTGAACGCGTATGGCGTTGCGAGTTTACAGGTATCCGACCAGCTCGACAATCGCCGCGAAGGGCGCATTGACCGGGAATGGCCCCAGCTTTTCGTAGCGGATGAACTCGACGTGCCCGTCCATGAACAGCACATTGGAACCGCCGGGCACGTGGTTGAACGGGATATCGCCGCCGGGGCTCAGGCTGACGCAGTCAAACATGACCTCGATCTCCGACTGGGCCTTTGCGCTTCCGCCCGGGTTGTTGATGTCGGTGACCATGAACCGCTCAATGCCTTCGCGCAGCCGGTAGACGGTTCCGCTGCCGCCGTTGCCGTACGGGCTGAGGATCGAGATGTCGTTATCCAGGGAGCCGCGGACCGCGGTCGGGTTGGCGGCCTCGACATTGTCGAACGCGCCGTTGCCGCCCATCGACGTGGGGCCGATCACGCTCAGGACCTGCAGCAACTGCACCGGCACCTGCAGCCCCGCCCCAAACGGGTCTGGCATCAGGGCATCATCGCCATCGCACTGGTCGACCACGTACCCCAGATAAAAATAGCTGTCCGAGGGGTTATCGGCCACGCCCTTGTAGATGTAGGTGCAGACGGCGGGGGGCACATCGACGATAATGGCCAGGTGCGCCTCCATCTCGTCGCTGAAATCGGGGTCGGAGGGGCAACGGATCACGTTGTAGTCGGTCAGGTATTCCGGGTAGATCGAGATCTGTCGGGGCGCGAGTTCGGGCTCGTCCTGGCCGTCACATCCCGCGGGCAGGCCCCCGGCGATGCCGTCGGTGTAATACTCCGCGAGACCCTGCAGCGCGGGCCATTTCTCCCCCGGGCTTTCGTTCGCGTACATTTTGTAAACGATGCCCATCTGTTTGAGGTTGTTGGCGCAACTGGCGCGCCGTGCCGCCTCGCGCGCCCGCGCCAGCGCCGGCAGAAGAATGGCTGCCAGAATGCCGATGATCGCTATGACGACGAGCAGTTCAATCAGTGTGAATCCCCTGTCTGGTCTACGCATTGCTACGCCTCCTTCTGTGAAAAATGACATGATTTGTATGCGGTTTGATCCAGGTAGAGATGGAGTGATGTTCCCCGTCGCACCTCCCGTCTCGTGACCGGATACGCCGGCAGGCAACAGCCTGTACGCTCTTGTCCGTTCGAAGCCCCAGTCGATCCAGTATCACGTGAAACCCAGAGTACCCCCCAGGGGGCGGTTTCGTCAATAGTATGGGGGGAAACCGGGGACGGCGCGGGAGCTGGCCCGGTGAAAGCCTAAAGAATTTTTCAGGCGGCGCGCACGCAGCGGCGCGCTGATTGGCCTCCCTGCTAAAACTGCAGTGCCGTCAAAACCCTTCAAGACGCACGCCCAGCAGCGGCGGCGCCGAGCCGCCGGAATCGGTGTCGAGATAGCGGGCAAGAACGGCGCACCGGTCGGCGTCGATGATGTGGTCGTGGCCTTTTTCGTAGACCACCTCGCCGGTGGCGGAGATGGCGTAGGTGTGGCCGGCGTACTGGGATTCACGGTCGGGGAGATTGGGAAACACGATGCTGCGGTCCTGCATACGGCGTTCGAGCAGCTCGGTCATGAACTGTTTGACCCGGCGCCGGTGAGGGGAACCGTCGGGGAGGGGTTCGAGGTCGATGGCCGCGCCGAATTCGAACGCGAGCACCTTTTCACACCACCGGGTACCCTGTGCCATGAGGTTGTGGGCGACGGCGCGCCCGCTGTTGCCGCAATCGATGCCGATCCGGCGGAAATCGCAGGCGCGGTCGAGTTCCGCGATGATGTCCTGCTGGCGGGCGTAATGGACGCCTTCGAGATGTACCCGCAGCACATTGGCAAAATGGGGTTCAGCGGCCCGGTACACGACAAACTCGGACGGGTCGCGGGCATAGCCCAGATCGCAGCCGAGATAGTAGTCGCCGGGCGGGAAGGATGCCGGCAGCGCGAATGCGTCGTCCGCCGTGAGGCGCACGTCGTGGAAATCGAGGCCGTCGTCGACGCAGGCGAGGTAGGCATCGAGATCGAACACGGCGTGGGCGGGCGCGCCGTGCTGGCCGAGCACACGATGCACGTAGCCGGGGGAACCGCGGCCGCCGTAAAGCCGGACCAGTTCGGCGTCCTTTTCAGGGGTGAACTCGGGGTTGAGCGACGACGGCCAGTTGTACTGTTCGGCGGCGGCGTCCTGCGTCATGCGGTGAAAGGTGTTGCGCAGACCGTTGGGGACTCCGTACACCCAGCGCCGGCCGCCTCCGTTCAACGCCTGAAACAGCTCGGCCCAGGAGGATTCGGTCATCTCCTGGGCTTCATCGACGATCTGCCAGTCGACGTGCAGTCCCTGGAAATTCATGCCGTGAGGCCCGGCGATGCGGCCCCACAGCACAAACCCGTTGGAGAACCGGAAAAACCACGAGGGCGAGCGTTTGACCTCGAGCAGGCCCGGGGCGAAGTGGGGCGTGGTCTGGAACCGGCGCAGCAGCCGGTTCATCAGGGGAAAGAGATGGTTCTCGCACTGGGTCGCCACAAGCAGTTCGCTGCGGGGACACAGCACCGAGGCCCACGCCACGACCAGCTCGATCTCGGCCGTCTTGCCGACGTCGCGCCCGTCGCAATGCACCTTGCGAAGGGCGTAGGAGTTGAGCGAGGCCTCCTGGTAGGGCCGGGCCACCCACGGACGGCCTTTCGTGTCGCAAATGAACTGCCGCGCGAACGCGGTTCGCTGGTGCAGGGCGAGCCATTGGCGGATCTGCGTTTCGGTCGCGCCGCGGTTCCGCAACTGGTTCCGGGCGCGGCGCTCGTTCAGCGATGCGGGCGCGGTCACGCGTTGGCGGCGCGGCCCGGCCGGGGCCGTTTCTGTTTGCGCTTCTCGAAATCGAGGGTATCCTCCAGCACCCCCTCACCGAGACGCAGCAGGGGGGCCACCTCCTCGCCGAGGGCGCCGGCGCCTCCCGACACGGCGGTGGTTTTGCACGCCTCCTCGAGTTCCTGCAGGGCCTTCCGGACCCGCTCACGGGCCTTCATCGATTTCTCGACCATTGGATGGACCTCCTTGAACCGCGGCTCACCCTCTTCGTCGTGCATGCGGCACACGCCTTCCGCGCGGAGGACGTCTTCCATGCGGCGGGCAATCAGCCAGGCCGCGACCAGTTCCTCGGCGCGCAGGGCCACCAGGGGCAGCAACCCCGCCCCCGGTCCCGCCAGAAAAGGCCCCAGGACCGTTTCCAGGGAGCCTGCAAGCGCCTCCGCCTCGGTTTCTGGTCCCAGGTGTGCCCAGCCGCCGCCGGGATGGTTTCGCAGCAGGTCAGACAGGAATTTCATGGGCTGCTCCTGTTTGGCGTGGGTGGTCGGCGGGTTCCGCCCCCTATGCTTCCATAGATTCACACGGCCCGTTGCCGTGTCGCGACCGGGCCGCGATCGCGGAGGGGCTCTCTAAGGCACAGAAAACCAAGGGGTTACCGAAAACGCTACACGACGCTTCGCACCGCGGGAAGTGGCTTTCTGAGCGGCCCGCCGCGGTTGAGCGCCGCAGAAGGTGGTGAATCGAGGAAATTTCCCTCGCGGACGCTGTTTTTTTTGAAGCGATCCGGGCTCTTTTCGCAAGTGGCTTCAAACCCGCCTCTTACACGCGTGCCACGAGATCGCGCCGCGCCGGGGGAAATGAACAAGGCGTTTCGAGGTATCGTCTAATGCAGTGGATTCATCAATGAATCTTGAAAGGAGCCGGGTATGAAAACAAGAACGAGAGTGACGGTGGTCGTCCTGGTTGCCGCTATGCTGGCCTCCCTGGCCGTGTTCGCGCCGGAAGCGCAGGCGCAATCGCGTGGCAGAAGCCTGCGGATGCCGAGTGCTTCCTCCGGCGGGCTGCGGACGCCCGGCGTACCGGGACGCCTGGGACGCAGCGGAGGCGGAAACCTCTTCTCGGGGCCTTCGCGCTCGGGATTGTCGAACCTGAACGGTCTGGACAGCCTCCTGCACTCCATGAAACACAAGGACGCGTACGGCGGCTGGGGCCGTGACTATTACCAGGGCCACGACGACTATTGGGACGCCTACCGGGACGTCGGGATTGCGAACGCGGTGGTCGACCTGATCGGAGTCCTGGTGAGCGCGGGTACCTATTCGTCCTACGTTCCGGTGGCCGCGCCCGTCGAGGTCGTGCCTGCGCCGGTCACGGTGGTGCCGATGGCGCCCCCGCCCCCGGTGGTCATGGTTCCGGCGCCTTCGGTGATCATTCAGACGCCGGTCTACAGTGCGCCGCCATACGTCCATCTGGGGCCCGCACCGATGCCCCTGCCCTATCCGGGGGGATATCCCGGCTACCCGGGCGCGTACCCCGCGCCGCGCTATTATTCCGGCCATCGTGGCGGCTACGGCCACTACAAAGCCCCCGCCACCCTCGGCAACACCCATAGCATGACCCGGCCCCGGGTCCCGGCGATGCATTCCGCGCCGGTGTCCAGCCGGGGCAGGATCTCCGCCGGTTCGTCCGGCGTCCACAGGATGAGCAGCCCGTCTGCCCTCCGCACCCCCGTGCGCGGCTCGGGATGGTCGTCCTACCGGGTCCGGTAACGTAAAGACGCGCAAGAAGGCACACGAAACACGGGGACATCCCGGCGCCCGGCGAGCCCAGGGCGCCGGGTCCCTGTTTCCCGCAAGCACAGAAATGGCGCCCTCGCCTTACATCGGCGAGGAATGCTCCCGATCCCACAAGTCCCGCAGGGACGGCAGATAATAGCCCACCACTTCAGTGGGAACCTCCGCATCCCTGAAATCACAAGTCCCGTAGGGACGGCAGACCATAGCGCCTATGTTCTCGCGTTCCCGAGCGCCGAAGGCGCGGCGGAAATGTGCGCGAGGCGGACGGTATGGACAATATGGACGGTATGGACGGGGCCACCCCCCAGCGGGGGACAACGCTGCAGGGTCTTGGAGTTGTTGTGCGGGGCGTGGTATAGACACGGCTCCTATGATCGCCGGGGTGAATCGCGGCATAGGCCTTGCGGAGGTTTCCTCACCCTATTCAGCGATTCGGAGTATCGTATGAATAGCCATCGCTTGTGTCGGACTGATAGAATCGGTTTCGTGCCGCTGCAACGCCGCCTTCAGCAGGCCAGCGGCGAACCGGGGCTGAATTGCGGACCAACGCAGAGGGAGCATCCATGAAAACCGTAGCGATCACTCTATTGGCGTGCGCGCTTGCCGTGTCGGCGAGCGGGCAGCTTGTGCTTTCGGGCAACGAGGCCAAGATCGATCTCGCCAGCGGCACGGCGGTCGTGTTGCCTGACGCGCCTCCGGATTCCCTTTCGATTCTGGACTTCTCGACGTTTCCGCCGAAGGTCACCCATCTCGACAACGTCCGAAACAGCGTGATCGGGCCGCCATCGAACATCGCCATCACACCGGACGAACGCCTGGCACTTGTCGCGAGTTCCACGCTGCCGGACCCCGGGAATCCCGGCCAGTGGATTCCCGACAACGTGATTCACGTGCTGGATTTGACCGCGGAGCCGCCCGCCATAATCGGGCACATTCAAACGGATCCGCAGCCTTCGGGTATGTCCATCGCGCGAGACGGAAGCTTTGCGCTCGTGGCAAACCGCGCGGCGGGCACCGTCTCCATGTTGTCCATAGACGGCAAAAACGTGGCCGTCAGCCAGACCGTCAACGTGTGCGAGCCCGAGGACCAGGTGTCGGACGTGGCTATCAGTCCGGACGGCGCCATGGCCGTGGCCAGCGTGAACGCAGGCGGGTACCTTGCCGTGCTGACAATCGAAAACGGCCGTCTTGCGCTGACCGGCCGGAAGTTTTCCGTCTGCGGCCTTCCCTACCGCTGCGTAATCAGCCCGGACGGCGCCCTGGCGCTCACGGCCGGCTCCGGACAGGGATTTCCTGACGAGGACACACTGACGGTGGTCGATCTCAAATCGGACCCGCCCCGCACCGTCGACTACGTTCCCATCGGCTCCGGACCCGAATCCTTTGAAATCAGTCCGGACGGCAGACTCGTGGCGGCGGTCTTGATGGAAGGTTCCAACCTGGCCAAAGACGACCCGCGCCACGAGGAGCACGGCAAGCTCACCGTGCTCGCGCGCCGGGGAAACACCTTTGAAGTCGTCCAGACCTTGCCGACCGGGCCCATACCGGAAGGCGTGGCATTCTCACCCGATGGGAAGTATCTCATCGTGCAGTGCCACCCAATCCGGCAACTGTGGTTGTACCGTGTTGACGGGGAAAAGGTGGCGGACACGGGCGAGCGCATTTCCGTTCCGGCCATGCCTTCGTCACTACGCGCCGCGGAAAAGCCGTAGTTCGACTCACACAAATTCAAATTAAAGGGACAGACTACTATTTGTACTGGAATCGCCCTTACCCCGAATCCTCCGCCCCAGACGCGCGGCCGCAAACCCAAGTCGCACTCCGGCGAACGCTCGTCTGCCTCGAAAACCGGGGACTGCACCAAGCGAGCGACGTAAGGAGCGAGACGGGGCTGTCCCCAGGATTTTCGAGGTCCGGCCGGTCCATCTCATCGCATCGGGCTGTGCCGAACCGCTCATGTTGCGCTACCCTTGAACGACCCATTCCTGTTGCGCCCCACACACTTTTGCACTATACTCAAGTTATGGCCCGACAGCGAGAGAACCCATCCCACGCGCGGCTGCAATGCCATAACGATCAAGAAGAGTCCGAGAAAACGAAAAGCTCCACGGAAGATCGTAGGCGGCCCCTGAAATTCCTTGTGGCCGATTTTTTTGCCGGGCCGGCGCCCGGCGATTTTCATTGAGGGTCCATTTTCATTGAGGGTCCATTGAAACACTTGATGCCCTTTGCTAGTATTTGGAGAGCATACGAACAACTGTAAGGAGCTCGTGTGGGGCTGCGGAAATAACCAATTAGACCTTAAAGGGTTATTCTAATTAGGGGGTGGTGGCATGCGAGTGCTCTTTAACGACCTAAAGCGACAGTATGTAGCCACGGCAGATACTATCCACGATACATTAACACGCGTTGCGTCATCTGGATGGTACATTATGGGTCCAGAACACGATGCTTTCGAACGCGAGTTCGCGGACTACTGCGGTCTCCCCTTTGCCATCGCTGTGGCCAACGGTACCGATGCGCTTGAACTGGCTTTGCGGTGTGTGGGTTGTGGCTGTGAAGATGAGGTGGTAACGGCCCCTAATGCCGGTGGTTACACAAGCACGGCAGCTATTCTTGTGGGTGCAACACCCGTATATGCCGACGTTGACTCCAAAACCCTTACGTTGTCACCCGATTCTGTGGCCGCTGCCCTGAGCGAGCGCACAAAAGCTGTTGTAGTCACGCACCTCTTCGGGCAGATGGGTGATGTAGATGGTATTCGAAGAGTAATCGGCAATAGACCTATCAGCGTTATAGAAGACTGTGCTCAGGCACATGGCGCCATGGCCAATGGGAGGCGCGCGGGAGCGCTTGGGGATCTTGGTACATTCAGTTTCTATCCGACCAAGAACCTTGGAGCCTTGGGTGACGGAGGGGCCGTGGTTTGTGCTAGAGAAGATTTGGCCGAGCACTTGCGCGCCCTGCGTCAGTATGGTTGGCAGGGACGTTACAAATCTATTGTGCCATATGGACGCAACAGCCGGATGGATGAGATACAGGCCGCCGTGTTGCGCGCACGGCTCCCAGTCTTGGACAGGTGGAATGAAGAGCGACGTGCTATTGTTGATTGCTATAGAGCGGCTGCTGAGAACTCACCCCTTCGGATCGTGCACAGGCCCTCACGCTCCTACGTGGGGCACTTGTGTGTCGCCTTGCATGAGGAACGAGATCGTCTGCGTGAGGATCTTGCGAGAAGGGGGATTGATACGGCAGTTCACTACCCCTATCTTGATCCTCATCAGCCGGCCATGAAAACTATACAATGGCGAAAGGTGGACTTGACGGTTTCAGAATATGCCGTGGAGCGCATCGTGTCTTTGCCGTGTTTCCCGGGTATGAGCGATGCGGAGATTAAGTATGTCTGTGAAACAATCGCCGCGTGTGCGTAGAGATTTCAATCATCGTGGTTGAGGAAGGCACATGTATTCGATAGTTATCCCGGTATACAAGAACGAGCAGACCCTGCATCAGTTGTTGGACAGACTGTGCAATATGCATGCTGAGTTGGATGGGCTGTTGGAGGCAGTTTTTGTGGTCGACGGCAGTCCGGACAGCTCCTATGCACTGCTTCATGCAGAGCTTCCAGCACGCCCCTTCCAATGGCAGTTAATCGCGTTGTCACGGAATTTCGGTTCTTTTGCAGCCATTCGCATGGGGCTGCTTTCCGCCAAAGGGCCGTATTACGCGGTCATGGCCGCTGACCTGCAAGAGCCAGCGGAGCTTGTTTTGGATTTTTTCACGTCGTTAAGCAAAGAACCTGTCGACATCGTCATGGGCGTGCGGGTCAGTCGCGACGAGCCCCTGCTGAGCAGGTTGGCTTCATCGCTATTTTGGGTGACCTTTCGCCGGTTCGTGCAACAGACGATGCCGGAGGGTGGAATAGATGTTTTTGGGTGCACGCAGCAGGTGCGTGACGTCATTGTGAGAATGGAAGAGGCCAACAGCACACTCGTGGGACTGCTTGTTTGGTTGGGTTTTCGGCGGAAGTTGATCCCGTACCAGCGGCTGGCGAGGTCCGTGGGAAAGAGCGGTTGGACTTTCCGTCGCAAGATGCGCTACATGCTTGACAGTATGTACGCCTTCAGCGACCTGCCCATTGTGGTTCTGACAAGCATCGGTTTTTTGGGCGTATTGTCGTCGGTTCTGGCGAGCATCGTTGTGGCAACGGCTTGGCTGGCAGGTCTCATTACAGTCAAAGGCTACACGCCCCTCATTCTGGCCGTATTGCTGTCCACCAGTTTAATCCTTCTGAGTATGGGCGTGCTGGGCGGCTATATATGGCGGGCATTTGAGAACACGAAGAATCGACCCTTGTATATTCCGATGTTGCATGAGAGCAATTCGATGGATTCCAGGAAGGTCAAACCGTGAGTTTTTATTTGCATCCTCAAGGTATATGCGAATCGCAACATGTTGGAGAGGGAACCCGAATCTGGGCGTTTGCTCACGTACTGCCCGAGGCGCGCATTGGCAAGGACTGCAACATCTGTGATGGGGTCTTTATCGAGAATGACGTTGTCCTGGGAGATCGCGTCACGGTGAAGTGTGGCGTGCAGTTGTGGGACGGCTTGCGGATAGAGGACGATGTCTTCATAGGTCCGAACGCGACCTTTTCTAATGACAAATTTCCCCGAAGCAAGGTGCATGATCGTCCCTTTTCCGTGACCTCCATCGCAAAGGGGGCCTCGATCGGAGCCAATTGCACCATCCTTCCTGGCATCAGCATCGGACGCTATGCCATGGTGGGCGCGGGCAGCGTGGTCACACGTAACGTACCTCCATATTCTATTGTGACCGGAAACCCAGCGCGGCTTACGGCTTACGTCGACACCAAGAAGGTTTCACGGAAGCGCCCTGAATTGATTTCGTCGCCGCCATCCAGAGAGTTTTCCGTGCAAGGCGTGACCATGCACGAGTTTCCCTCCTACGAAGATTTGCGCGGGCGGCTGTCGGTGGGGAGTTTTGACAAAGATCTACCTTTTGAAGCCAAGCGATTCTTCTTCGTGTACGATGTGCCAGGTAAGTATGTGCGAGGTGAACACGCACACAAAACCTGTCACCAGTTCCTTATTTGTGTTAGCGGCCAACTTATGCTCATGGTCGACGATGGTACTCACCGCGAAGAGATGGTGATGGATCGGCCAAATCTCGGCGTTTACGTGCCTCCCATGGTCTGGACGACGCAATATCAGTATTCGGACCGGGCAGTATTGCTCGTCATGGCATCGCACGACTATGACCCGGACGACTATATCCGTGACTATGACACATTTCTTGAGCTAAAGGGTGTGTGACTGAACGTGTGGCCGCTAGAGCATTTCAAATTAAACTGTATCCACGCGAAGTAAAGAAATTCCGGGTTTCATTGACAGTGACTTGAGCCACAGCCGTGCCAATTGCGAGGAAGGGGGTTTCGGCGTCTCGGGCTGTTGCTTTGCGAAGATGGGCTTTCACTTTGCTCCACTTCTCGACCGGCGTTTACAATCACAGATCAATTCGATTGCGCCAGGGAAGGGGATCTTTTAAGGACTTTGATATTCCGAGTCGCCATACCAAGCCACGAAAAGTAGGGGACGTCGAAAACAGGAACGTACTCGTCCCTAGTCTCACCCAGTGTCACAATATACGTATCATCCAGGGCACAAAAACCATAGGGACCCCTGAAGGAGAAGTCTCGCGTATTGTAGACTTCCATGAAGCGTTGGCTAAGAAACCAGCCATTGACCTCAAACCCAGCACTGATCTTGTCCATGGGCACGTCCAACTCGTTCTCAAGGCGTGCCACTGCTTCCCAGCGCGCGCGACTCCATGCCAAGTAGTCCTGTACACAGACGACGCTGATGAAAGCGATTAGGGCAGCAAGCACAAAGGCTGCACAAGCGGAGCTCTTACGAGTTAGAGACGGTGCTTTCCGAGCGCACAAAACGGAGATTGGGATCAGCGCTGGCATGATGTAGCGAATATTGACATGCGCCAGGGTCCAGGGATTTGCCAGTCCGATGATAATCGCGCTTGCCCAGAGCACGAGAAAGAGGTCAAGAGCCGCGTCGGGTCCTGCCACATCCTGGCGGGCAAATGAAGCTCGTAGGGACTCCAGCATCAATAGAACGACTAGCGTTCCTGCCATCATCCACACGCCGGTGACTGGCCACCATAGTCGTCCGATATGTAGAGGGCCCTGCCACGGGTCATCGCCATGGAACATGGTGATAGGCCCGATGCCCAAGTCATATATCATATTCGGGAGAAATGTTGGGAGCCTCTGCCAACCATTCCAGAAAAAGAATGGTAGCAACACACACAGAATCACTAGAAGTGTGATCAAGAAACGATGCCTTTCCTTGCGGCGAGCGCTCAAACGCTCGATGGCAACCACAGCAAGAATGGGTATGCAAAACAGGGCAAGATAGCTGAGTGCAACCACAAGAAGGTATCCTGTCTGCGGGAACCAGGACAGGAAATCCAGCTCGAATGGCAACGACGTTCCAGTTAGGCGATTTCTGCTCACATATGCGGAGAACACAAATATCACAGTGGTCGGAATACAAGATAGGAGTAATCGCAACCACGGAAAAGACTGCCGTCTGACCATATACCTGCACAATTCGGTCGCTACATAGGCCAGCACCAACAGTACGCCAAATTGCCTGACCGTATAGGCCACGCCTGCAAAAAAACTACCTGCCAACACGTCTCTGCCGGTGTCAAATTTGATGGCGCGAAGAAAAAACAATCCGGACAAGGCTGAGAAACATATAAAGGGACCGTCCGTCATAAACGTGTATGACAAATTCATGTTAATTGGATTAATGAGCACAAGCACGCCGACAAGTAGTGACCCCCAGAAGCGGAGTCCGCAGACATTCGCGCATTTCGATGCAACCCAGGCGGCTATAATGGCCAAGACCAGTGCCCAGACCCGTAGTTGATTGAAACCAAATCCCCATGTTTTGGTAATAAGGGCCCCTGCGTAAATGTGGAGAACAGGATTCGCAAGCATGTACGGATGTCCGGTGTAAGAGCCTTCGTCGACGAGTTGTCGTACGGACTTCGCATAGACCCAGTCATCATTCAATGGAAAGTCACCTACCGGGGGGACAATCACTAGAATGCAGCTTTGAAT